>LFSK01000030.1:0-32969 GCA_001512555.1 Clostridiaceae bacterium DTU059
CCCCTGCTCAAAGTGAAGGGATTCCTGGCAAGTATACGGTCAAGGCCAAGAAGTCCGGAAATCTTCCTGATTCTTTCATCAATCAACTCAGGCTGGCATTTGATATTGATCAGTCCAAACCTTATCTCATCGTAGACTGTGTTGCAAAAGATCTGATGATCCGGGTTCTGAAACAAATAACCGATATGGCGGGCAAGCTCACTGGTTCTGGTGGTTGCCGTGTCGAGTCCGTTGATGATGACGCTGCCGGAAGATGGCCTTAAAAGGCCGTTTAACTGTTTTAACAACGTAGTCTTGCCCGCACCGTTCTGCCCGATCAGGGCCACAAACTCACCTCGTCCGATCTCAAGATTTATATGATCCAGAATCAGGGGGGCTTTTTTATTGTAGCGATAGGTCAGATTCCTAATACTGATCATAAGCTCCCTCCATTATTTTTCTTATAACCGACTCAGCCTCATCCACATCCACCGGGAATTCGCCAGAATAGAGTGAGGCATTCTTAAGAAGCTTTGTCAGAGTAACAACTCTGGGACAATTGATACCAAGCTCCAAGAGCTTGTCGTGGTGCTCCAGCACCTGCCTCACAGGTCCATCCATAATGATGCGTCCCTTTTCCATAACCATGAGCCGGCTGCAGAACTCGGAGAGCAGCATAACCTTTTGCTCCACAATGAGGATGGTCATGTCATATTCCTGATTCAAGCGCTTAAGAGTCTTGAAGACCTGTCGGCTTCCCTGGGGATCCAGTTCAGAGGTTGGTTCATCCAGTACCAGTATTTTTGGCCTTAAGGCAATGGCGGCGGCAATAGTCACCCGTTGCTTTTGTCCGCCGGAAAGGGCAGCGGTGCTTTCGTGCCTTAAATGTTCAATCCCAGCCATCTTAAGAGCCTCTGCCATCCGGGTTTCGATCTCATCTGCAGGTATGTTGAAGTTTTCCAGGCCAAAGGCTATCTCATCTTCAACAACCGTCGAAACCATCTGGGACTCCGGATCCTGAAACACGCTTCCCACATGATGGGATATCTCTCCACATGAGCTTTCCACTGTATCTCTGCCGCAGACAAGAACCTCACCATAGAAATCGCCCTTGTGGTGGTGCGGGATCACGCCGTTAATCAGGTTGACAAGGGTGGACTTGCCAGCACCGGAGGGACCAATGATGCCAACAAATTCACCCCTGTCAATATGTGCATGAATGCTCGAAACCGCCAGTTCTTCACTATTCTCGTATGAAAAAGAGACATTATTGAACAGGATCATTGGTAGCCTTCCTTCCAAGTGCCAGTTTGATTGGTACATACAATACCTCAACTATAATGGCATTGATGGCTGCGGTTCCCAGAATAATGCCCAGAAATACTGCCACGGGCATGGTGGATACCTCCGCTCCGGCGTAGAAAAGGAGATAGAGTACGCCCAGGAAGGAAAAACCGCTGCTCAGAGTTGCTATAAAGGTGGCGAAAACAGGTTTTAACGGTATCTTACCTATATCAAGCTTTAGTGGAATGAGCATGAGCAGATACATTACAACTGCTCCTATGGGCTCACTGATCAGGTTCAGATAGGGTGTACCGGGGAAGAACTGGGATACAATGCCTGCCAGAATACCGATGATAAGGGCCTCAGACAGGCGGGGTCTGATCAGCAGGATGGCCAGGCAATACATTGCAATGATAAAATTGGGTTTCATGCCCGCTGTAAAAAAGGCTCCAACAAACAGTTTAAGGACCGCGCCCGCTGCCAGCAGCACACCCACCAGGAGGATATCGGTTACCGACATGCCTTTTCTGGACTTGCTCTGAATAGTTCTTTTTTGCATGGTTTCTTGTGACATAAAAAAACCTCCTCGAAAAATGATATCTCGCAGAGGTGTGATGAAAAGAATATGTACCAATGAAAAAGGTCAGGAGACACCTGACCTCAGAATACAACACAAAATAAGCCATTTGCCTCTTCTCATCTCTTCTGGATATTCTATTCTTGCCTCATCTCATCTCTGCTTTCCAATAATATACCCCGAATGAGCCTGCTCTGTCAAGGGATACCGGGTTTTTGATGGGTATGATTGATTTGCAGAACGTGCAACAGTTTTTTCACGGATTTGCTATAATATAAAGCGGCTCACTGCAAAACAGGTTTGATGAGCGATACCTGAATATTAACTGGTGCTGATGATTTTTAGCGGCCATTATACTGATATGCAAAGCGGGCAGGTTTTTGCCCTGTTATTAATACCGTTTGATTTGGCATCACCCGGGAGGAAGCAACCGTGAAAAAGATAGTTTTAATCATATTATCAATGGTTTTTACCGCTGCTTTGAGCATGAATGCCGGGGCGAGCATGGAATACCATGTAGGTTCGGTATCCCGTGAAACAGCGATTCTTGAGTTTTATCCGGGCTGCCAGACCATAGCGGCTGTGTCGCTGCAGGCCGATTTGGGCACTGATCCTAAGGAGGAACCCCCGGCCGGTATTCTAGAGGGTTCACAGACTTCAAAAACCGGGAAGATTATCATGACCCTTCTGCTCACAACCCTTGTTATCATAGGTCTTTCCATCATGCCCATGCTCATGATAAGCCGGGCGGCAAAGACACGGAGGGAACAGCTTAAGAAGGACAGGGAAAAAGAACTCGACCCTGTGCCGGAGGATGGAACTGCAGAACCGAGGGATGAATCCGAATCAACCGATCTTTCTGAGAAATAAAGAAGAGCCGTCAGCGTTTGCCGACGGCCATTATTGCTTCTTAACAAACCTTTCTGATGCTATTCGGCATCATTGGTCAGCTTAAGTTTTTCAAAGACATAGAATATAAGGCTCATTATAATGCCTGTGACAGCTGCCAGAGCCATGCCCTGAAGATCCACTTCGCCAAGCTTAATTGACACTCCGCTGAGGCCAACAATAAATATGACTGCCGTAAGAATCAGGTTCTTAGACTTGCTGTAATCCACTTTAGCCTCAACTATCATCCTTATACCAGAGGCCGCGATAACGCCAAAGAGCAGGATGCTGATACCGCCCATTACGGCGCCGGGGATGCTGTTGATGATTCCGGTCAGTTTTCCTACGAAGGCCATAAGGATGGAGATAACACCTGCACCGCCTACAACCCATACGCTGTAAACCTTGGTGATGGCCATAACTCCCATGTTCTCACCATAGGTGGTGGTGGGGCAGGATCCGGCCAACCCCGATATGGCGGTGGAAAGTCCATCCCCCAGCATGGAACGTGTCAGCCCGGGATCCTTAATCAGATCCCTATCCACAATCTTACTGGTCACGATGAGATGGCCTATATGCTCGGAAATGACCACAAGTGTGGCCGGCAGGATGATGAGTATGGCATTGATATCAAAGGTCGGAGCCGTAAATTCCGGAAGTCTTGCCCATGATTCGGCTGCTACTGTATCGAAATTAATAATTCCAGGATTATTGATATTCAGGATGGCAGCGAGAGCATAGCCTGCAACCACGGCTACCAATACAGGTATGGTTGCTAGGAATTTTTTAAACAGCAATGTCCCCAGTATGACAACTACTAATGTAAACAGTGCGATGACCACATTGGGCCAGTAGAACTGTCCATTGCCGTCGGGAAGCAGTCCGGCGTTTCCTGCTGCAGTGCCTGCCAGTTCGAGTCCGATGAGAGCCACGATGGGTCCCATGGCCGCAGGTGGCAATACGATATCGATCCATTTGGTACCCACTATCTTAATCAGTATAGCTACCAGACAAAAAATAACACCGGAAACGATAAAACCGCCCAGTGCTTTCGAGAAATTTGCCTGGTATTGAGTAGAACTGGTGATTATGGCGAAGGTGGGTGCGAGATATGCGAAGCTTGAACCAAGAAAGGCGGGAGATTTTCCCTTACAGAGGAAAATATAAAGTAACGTTCCAATACCATTCATCAAGAGAACCAGAGCCGGGTCAATGATGGTGATGGCATTGACCTGTTCCAATTGTGCCGGTGTCAGCCTGTCCATTGTGGTCTGAAGCACATTGGCAACATAATGGGTTCGCGCCGCGTTGTTGAACAGAAAGGGTACCAGCACTGATGCGCCAAACATGGCGAATAAATGCTGCAGGCTCAAGGGTAAGCCCTTAAGAAAGGGCACCCTTTCTTCCACATGGTAGATCTTTCGTTGCATACAAGTGTTCCCCCTTATTAAATTAAATAATATCCAGATGACCAGAGCCATCATAGAGGCAAGAACATTCTCTCAAAGAAGTATATCTAAAGACTCGTAATTAGTCCATATGAAATAAGGAAATCTCAGACAAGAATCTTCATTATATTCCCATATAATCTGACAAATCATGGATGGCGGTTTAGCATCACTTTCCTTTGAGTTAAATGAATTATATAATATAAGGAATCAAGTTTTGGAGGGTTCACATTTGGACTTTATATTCGCAGCAGTCGTTTTTGGAATATTCGTGCTTATCAGCCTGCTCATCGACAGGGGTAAAAAAGATGGTAAAGTGCTGAAACGCCTGAGAGAGAGGTGGGGTAAAATCCCTGAGAACAGCCATACCGACTTTGATTTCCGGCGTATTTCAGTGTTTTTCAGAGAGTATGGAAAAAAGAATGCCCAATACTATATTGATGATACTACCTGGAATGATCTGGAGATGGACAAGTTCTATGCTCTTATCAACAGCACCCACACCTCCATGGGGGATGAGGTGCTCTATTCTATTCTAAGGACGCCTCTGTATGACAGCGTTAGCATGGAGGAGAGGCTTGAGCTTATAGAATACTGGGAAGAAAACCCGGAGGTCAGGGAAAGTGTCCAGATGCTTCTGGAGCGATTTGGCAAGTACAGGGATAAGGGAGCCTCAACCTTGATGGGGGATGCCGAACACCTCAAGCTCAGGAAGGGAAATTGGTTCAGACTGTTTACCTTTCTCCCCTTTGTTGCTATACCCGTAATTTTTGTTAATGTGGGTCTTGGCATGCTTTTGCTCATCCTGTCCATCGGGTTCAACGTTCTCTATCATGAAAGGGCGATTAAAGAAATTGATTCCAAAATATCCATAGTAACATCAGCTGTTGCCGTTATAGCCCTCGCCGATAGAATAGCCGGGCTGGATATAAAGGGTATCCCCAAGATAAACACCCGCCTGAACGATCTGCTCAAAAGTTTGAGGGAAGTTGCCCGAAAAGGTTCTCCAAGCCTTTTTATCAATAAGGAAGTTATCGATGATCCTTCAACTCTGCCAAAGATGATTTTTCTGATTGATATATGGAGTTATCAGGCATCGGTTCTTTTGCTAAAGCAAAAGGTTGATGAGTTTGCTCAATTGTTTGAAATAATCGGCCTTTTGGATGCCACCATATGCCTGGCATCATACAGAAAGACGCTGGAAAAATGGTGTGTTCCAAAGATTGAGTGGGAGCACGATCAAGGTATTAACAGTATTAGTGCTTATAACGTAAGGCATCCAATGGTGAAAAACTGCGTGGGAAACCCTGTTTTGCTTAAAAAACCTGTTTTGATCACTGGCTCCAATGCATCAGGAAAGTCCACATACCTTAAAACTGTTGCCATCAATACCCTTATGGCACATACCATTGGCACCTGCCTGGCTGAAAGCTGGAAATCGGTTCCTCTTTTCCCCATTACCTCCATGGCACTGAGAGACAGCATTCTCGATGGTGAGAGCTACTTTATTGCCGAGATCAAATCCCTTAAGAGGATCTTCTCTGCTGTTAATCCCAGTATTAAATGCTTATGCATCGTGGATGAGGTTCTGCGGGGAACCAATACCATAGAAAGGATTGCGGCATCGTCAAGGGTTCTGGAGTCTCTTGCCCGCAAAAATGTCTGCCTTATGGCAGCCACCCATGACCAGGAGCTTGCCGATATACTTGAAGGAATTTTTGAAAACTTGCATTTTGAAGAAATGGTTACCGATAATGAGGTAAGTTTTGACTACAGGGTCAAAGAGGGAAGGGCAACTACTCGAAATGCTATAAAACTTCTTAAGGTCATGGGATTTGATCCAAAGATAGTCTCTGAATGCATGGACGCGGTTGCCCATTTTGAGGCCACAAGACATTGGAACAGGATCGAAGAAAAACCAGAACTCCCTGGCTGACCGGGTAAAACAGGATCCTTTGTATTCAGTTGCCCTACACCGACCGGAAAGGATGAATGAATATGACAAGACTGATTTCATGGAATGTAAATGGCTTAAGAGCTGCTATAGGGAAAGGATTTCTGGATTTTTTGGATAGCAAATCTCCAGATATATTATGCCTTCAGGAAATCAAACTGAGCGAGGGGCAGTTGGATCTGGAGTTGGAGGGATATACCCTCTATTTCAACTATGCAGAGAAAAAGGGCTATTCCGGTACCGCAGTTTTCACAAAAAAACAGCCTCTGAAGGTATCCTATGGAATGGGGATGGAAGAGCATGACAGGGAAGGGAGAATGATCACCCTCGAATTTGACGATTACTATCTGGTGAATATCTATACCCCCAATTCCCAGAGAGGTCTGGAGAGGCTTCCTTACAGGATGATATGGGAGGATGATCTAAGGAACTACCTATTATCGCTGGATGCCCATAAGCCTGTCATATTCTGTGGGGATCTCAATGTAGCCCATAAGGAGATAGATCTTAAAAACCCCAAATCCAATCAAAAAAACGCAGGCTTTACCCCTGAGGAAAGAAGCAAGATGACCCAGCTTCTGGAATCGGGATTTATAGATACCTTCCGCCATTTCTATCCTGACAGAACCGATGCCTATACCTGGTGGTCCTATATGTTCAAGGCAAGAGAAAAGAATGTGGGGTGGCGTATCGACTATTTCTGTGTATCGGAAAGATTCAAATCAAGGCTGGTGGATGCCTCCATATTGTCCGATGTCTATGGATCAGATCATTGTCCTGTGGAACTGATTATCGAATAAGCCCGATTCCTGCCAGCAGTATCAGAATCAGGGACGGAAGGTATTTGACCAATGAAGAGGATGGTTTATTTGCAAATCTCATTCCCAGTTTTCCGCCTATGATGAGGCCTGCCAGTTGGCCAATACTCAGCGCTACAGGGAAGAGGATTGTGTTCTGTCCGATAATGGCGCTGCATAAAATTAAGCCCACCGAATCCAATGTCAGGGCAACGGACAGAAGAATGGATTCCAGGGGATCTATCCTGCCCGATTGGTCTATATCAGCTTCCGATGGATACTTTAGCACCTGGATGGTGATGCCGGCTGATTTCAGAACAAGTTTGAAGAGTGTTCTTGGTGTTGTATCGACCAGATCACTCTTTTTTTTATGCCTTGGTTTACTGTCCAAAAAGGTTGTGAGCAGCATGAATAATCCCATTATGGCAAGAATGATCTGCCCTAAAACCTCAGCAAGACCCGATGGAATAAATTTTGTAAGTGAGGCTGACGCCAGTTCCGAAATGCAGCCGACAACCAGTGCCGTAATAAAGATAAGAAACTTCGAAACAAAGGGGATACGGATCCCTCTGGCTGAGTAGGACATACCCGCCAGAACACAGTCAAAGCTCGAAATGAGGGTCATAACCAGTATCCACATAAAGACAGCACCTCATGCAGCTCTCTTCCCATGATATGCAGCCCGGCAATATGAAGTTAAGTCATAAGCTGGAACATCAACAGCAGCCATCCTCTCACACACATGATGTTTTCGAACGACGGCCGTCTCCTGTCGTAACGGGAAGCCTGTACTATTACGGCCGGAAACAGCATAGGATAGATTGTCCTGTTTGGTGGTTTTTATCGCAAAGTACCTAAGGAGTGATGTTGTGGAAACGGAAAGACAACTCCCCATAATGGACAATTCCAGAAAGACCTCACATGGGCTGACTGGAGAAGAAGCCAAGAAAAGACTGGAAATCCACGGCAGAAACGTTCTAAAATCCGCAAAGCGTCATGGATGGCTTAAGATCCTGTTTTCCCAGTTTACAGACCTGATGATAATTATTCTGATAGCATCCTCCATAATATCGTTTACCATGGGAGAAAACAGTGAAGGTATTGCCATTCTTGCCATCATTCTATTGAACGGACTTTTGGGATTTATCCAGGAGATGAGGACCGAAAAAGCCATGGAGGCTCTTATGAGCCTTGCCGCGCCCCATGCCAGAGTGGTCAGGGATGGGGTTATACGGGATATTCCTGCCGAAGAGGTGGTTCCCGGAGATTTGATCGTTCTTGAGGCCGGAAATCGTGTGCCGGCAGATGCAGTTTTGCTGGAGGCCAACAACCTTTATTCTGATGAATCAATGCTAACCGGGGAGTCCATCCCGGTGGCCAAGATGCGTACTGATCAGATAAATGCCAATCTGACCGGTGTGACATCCCGGAATATGGTTTACATGGGAAGCATGATCACTAACGGAACCGGACGAGCCCTGGTCATGGTTACCGGTATGGAAACAGAGATGGGAAAGATCGCTGAAATGATGGAAACCGCAGGTGTTCAGGATACACCCCTCCAAAAGAGGCTTGAGAAGCTTGGAGAGTATATGGTTACCGGATGCCTGGCTATCTGTGCCATTGTGGCGGTACTGGGCATTTTGAGAGGTGAGCCTGTCATTCAAATGCTTCTTGGTGGTATCAGCCTTGCTGTAGCCGCAGTCCCTGAAGGATTGCCCGCGGTTGTAACCATTGCTTTGGCCATCGGTGTAAGAAGAATGGTTCAAAAAAATGCTCTGATAAGGCGCCTGCCCGCTGTCGAAACCCTGGGATGTGCCACGGTTATCTGCTCCGACAAGACAGGAACCCTTACAGAGAACAGGATGACCGTTGTTGAAGCCTATGCCGGTAAGAACCCGTATGTGATGCGGAAAAACAACCACGGCAGGTTAAGCGCTTATTGTCGCGGAAGAGAGGTACATGTGGAAAAAACCACAGGCCTGAAGCTCCTTTTAAAGATTGGCATGCTCTGCGGTAACACCCGGATCATGGAAAGCGATAGTGATGCAGACCTTGATATAGAGGGCGATCCAACCGAGGTTGCGCTGGTGAGAGCTGCCATCGATGCCGGGCTTGATAAGGAATCTGTTTTCAGTGCCTACAGAAGGGTCAGGGAAATTCCTTTCGATTCGGACCGGAAGCTCATGTCGGTTATTTGCAGATCCCAAAGCGGCGAGCTCTTCCTTTTTGCCAAGGGTGCCCCGGAGATCATCATGGACAAATGCTCCAAAATCATGATCGCCGATAGGGAGAGGGATATCACACAGGATGATCAGGATAAGCTGAGGGATGAATGCTCCGCCATGACATCCAGAGCATTGCGGGTCATGGCCTTTGCCTATCGTACTGTTCAGCCGTACCAGTTATGGCGCGATGATTTGGAATCTCAGCTGGTATTCATAGGATTGGCCGGTATGACCGATCCCCCAAGAAAGGAAGCCATCGAATCGGTGGCAAAATGCAGACGGGCAGGAATAAGAACCATCATGATAACCGGTGACCATGTAAGAACCGCCACAGCCATCGCCAAGTCCATGGATATATACAGGGATGGTGATCTGGTTGTCAATGGCAGCGAAATAGATCAGATGTCGGATCAGGAACTGGAAGAGGCCTGCCGGAAGGCAACGGTTTTTGCCAGGGTTTTCCCAAAGCATAAGTTGAGGATAGTGAGAGCTATCAGAAACAACGGCAATATCGTTGCCATGACAGGGGATGGCGTAAACGATGCACCGGCGGTAAAGGATGCCGATATAGGGATTGCTATGGGCAAATCTGGAACCGATGTAACCAGACAGGCTGCATCCATGATCCTTATGGATGATAATTTCTCCAGTATAGTGGCTGCAGTGGAAGAGGGCCGCAATATTTATTCCAATATAAGAAAATTTATCAGATACCTGCTGTCTTGCAATGTGGGTGAAGTACTCACCATGTTTTTATCCATGATAATGGGTCTGCCCATTCCGCTTCTTCCCGCTCAGGTACTGGCAGTAAATCTGGCCACCGATGGTCTGCCCGCCATTGCTCTGGGGATGGAGCCGGGAGAACCCGACATTATGGAAAGACCACCCCGCAGTCCCGATGAGAGCATATTTTCACACGGGCTTGCCAGGCTGATCATGGTAAGGGGCATTTTTATTGCTATTTCTACGATAGCAAGTTTTATGATAGTAAATACTATGAGCAAAAACCTTGCTGGTGCAAGAACAGCAGCGCTGGTGACCCTGGTTCTGTCCCAGCTCATCCATGTATTTGAGTGTAAGTCGGAGCATAAGAGCCTGTTCGAACTGCCTGTGTTTTCAAACAAATACCTGATCTTTGCGGTGCTGTCTTCCATCCTGATGCTGCTGGGGATTATTTATCTGCCTTTCCTTTCTGCAATCTTTGGAACCACTGCCCTGGCACTGAACGAGTGGCTGATCGCCGGAGGCATCAGTCTGCTGGTGCCCATACTGGTTGGTATTGTGGGTGCAAAAAAAGCCATGCCGATGGAAGAGGCTGGACTGGAGCATAACTGACCATGTTCAGGGTATAATCCAGGACAAAATCCTGTCCTTTTCATCTTAAGCGAAATAACGGCAAATACATAACCGTTGACGCTGCTGCCGGTGTTGGATAAACTGTAAACAGCGGACAGGAAGGGGTGATCGCTTTGCTTTCAATAAAAAATGTTTCCAAGAGCTATGCGAAGGGAAAGGTAAAGGCTGTCGATGATATTTCTCTTGAGGTAAGGCCAGGAGAGATTTTTGGGTTTTTAGGACCCAATGGTGCGGGAAAAACAACCACCATCAAGATGATTACCGGGATTCTTCCCATCGATACGGGAACCATAACTGTTAACGGACATGATATTGATAAGGATCCTATAAAGGCCAAGATGAGCATGGGCTATGTACCCGATACCCATGATATCTATGACCGGCTCACCGGCATTGAATACCTGAATTTCATTGCCGATGTCTATGAGGTATCCCGTAAAGAACGGAAGCAGAACATAGAAAAGTACCTGGATATGTTCGAGATGAAGCAGGCTGCTGGTCAACCCATCAAAAGCTATTCCCATGGTATGAAGCAGAAGATCATCCTTACCGGGGCGCTTCTTCATAACCCGCCTCTTTGGATCCTGGACGAACCCATGACCGGCCTGGATCCAAAATCAGCACATCTGATGAAGGAGGAGATGAACAGGCATTGCCAGAAGGGATATACCGTTTTCTTCTCCACCCATGTTCTGGAGGTCGCAGAAAGACTCTGTCACCGTATCGGCATTATCAACAAGGGCAGGATCATTGCCGTAGGTACCCTGGATGAGCTTCGAAGATCGGGGGATAAGTCGCTGGAGAGTATTTTCCTGGAGCTCACTGATGAAGGAAGTGCTGGCCATGAGTAAGTTTTGGAGTCTCCTGAAACTGCAGATAAATTCCCGGTTTGGGTTCTCCATGGCCAGGTATAACTTCAGAAACGAGAAAAAAGAGCTATGGAAGGCCGCAGGGCTTACTTTCATTATTCTTTTTGCCCTGGGACAGGTTGTCTTTCTCTATAGCTATATGATCCGAAGATTATATATGGCGGCACAGTTGCTGAACTCGCCCCAGTTAATCCTGACTATGGGAGCGTCGGCTGCCGGACTGCTCATTCTTTTTTTTGGTATATTCTATATACTGGGAGCCTTGTTTCTTGCCAGGGATACAGAGTTTCTGGCCTCCCTGCCAATTAAGCAGAACAGTGTATTCCTGTCCAAGTTCATATTGGTTCTTTTTGGGGAGTATCCCATTGCACTGTTTTTGATGCTGCCTCCCGTAATAATTTACGGGGCAGGGACTCATAAGGGTATTCTCTATTATATTACAGCTCTAATATGCATTCTTTTGCTGCCCATAGTACCCCTGATCATATCCTCGTTGCTGTCTTTGGGTCTTATGCACGTTGTAAGCCGTTCAAAAAGAAGGGATCTCATCATCATTGTGGGTTCGGTCATCTTGTTTTTGGCTCTATTTGTGGGACAGAATCTTCTTTTGTCCCGGATACCCGAGAGTGGATCGGAAATGGAGTTTCTTCTCGAGATTCTGCAAAGGAGCGACGGGCTGGTTGAATGGTCGGGAAGGATATTCCCGCCCTCGGTCTGGATCACCAAAGCTCTCTCCCATACAGGGGCGGAAGCCTTAAAGAACCTCGGATATCTTGTTCTGTTGTCGGTTGCCTCCTTCATACCCGTCTGGCTTCTGGCCTCGCTGATCTATCAAAGAGGGGCGTCTGCACAACTGGAAGCTGAAAAAAGAACTATCAAAAGAAAATTGACCTATAAAGGATCATCACCCATCATGGTAATTTTTAATAATGAGTGGAAGATGATCCTAAGAACCCCTGTATATGCTCTCAACTCTTTGATTGGAATAATTGTCGGACCGGTGATCATGGCTATGCCGCTCTTTGGAGGCAGCTTTGCTCAGGATCCTGATTTACAGGCGATTTTTTCACTCATCGACCAATTCGGTTCATCCCCTGCACAGGTTCTGATTCTGTCGGGTATCCTAGCCCTGTTCGGATCATTTAATGCCGCAGTTTCCAGTACCTACTCCCGGGAGGGGAAATCACTGTGGATCCTGAAGAGCATCCCGGTTAAGCCCCAAACCCAGGCTGCGGGAAAGCTGTTGGCGGGATATTCCATATCACTGCTCTGTGTTATCACTACCTCGCTAGCCATGGTATTTGCCCTGCGGCTGAACTTTGGCCTTTGGCTGTCCAGTGTTGTTCTCAGCGCAGCAGCGCTTTTTCCCATATGCCTTTCGGGAACACTCATCGATCTTCTCAGACCCAAACTACATTGGAACAATCCCACCGAAGCCATCAAGCAAAACTTTAATGTGGTTTTGGGTATGGTGGCCGGAGCGATCATCATTATGGCTCTGGGTGCCCTTTGCTATGGTTTCCTCCAGCTACAAATGAACCCCGTATTTCTCTATGGCCTTGTGGTTCTTATATTGGCAGCCTTATCCTGGGCAGGGATCAGCATTTTAAGGAAGGCCGCAGTCCGGGCTTACAGGAGACTGGAGGGCTGATAGTCCCGGGATACCGTTTCCGAATCGTTGCTCAACTGGATGAAGGAGAATAGGGAAGCCCTGGCTTCCCATTTTCTGATGCATGCTATACTGCGAAAATTCTGAAGGACACAGCTACTAACCTTATATTGACTTTACAGGTTTTGTCATGTAATTTTATTATAATGAAGGAAGGCCAGATATTGGCTGTTTGAAGTTTTGGGTGGGCAGGCATATGCAGGATAATGAAATCTATAAGTATGATGCGTTTATCAGCTACCGTCATACTGAGCCCGATAAGGCAATAGCAGAAAAGCTACATAAGATGCTGGAAGGCTTTAAGGTTCCAAAAAGCCTGATCAAAAAGGGCAGCCAAAAGAAGGTGGGCAGGGTCTTTCGTGATCGAGAGGAACTTCCAACCTCTTCAAACCTGGCAGACAATATCTCTGAAGCCCTGGCCAGTTCCGAGCATCTCATTGTTATCTGTTCGCCCAGAACATCCCAATCCAAATGGGTGATGAAAGAGATTGAGACCTTTTCAAAGCTTCACGGTCAAGACCGAATCCTTGCTCTCCTCATAGAAGGGGAGCCCTATGAATCCTTTCCCGACCCCCTGCGCTTTGTAAAACGTCAGGTGGTGGGTGATGATGGCAACATTGAAGAAGTGATTGAAGAGGTTGAACCGCTGGCGGCCGATATCCGGGCGGACAGCCTGGGCAAGATGAAGAAAAAGCTGAAGGTAGAGATTCTGCGGCTTTTGGCTCCTATCCTGAACTGCCGTTTCGACGACTTAAGGCAGCGCCACAGGGAACGCACCATCAAGCGGATTCTGTCGCTGTCCATATCCCTTTCCCTGTTTTTTCTGGGCTTTGGATCCTTCAGTGCCTGGCAGGCCTGGCAGATCAAGCAAAAATCCATTCTCCTTGAGCAACAGGTGCAAAAGACACTTGAAGGGCAGTCCCTGTATATGGCCAATATTTCAGGACAACTCCTTGCAGAGGGCGACCGCAGAACAGCCATCATGGTGGCAAGAGAGGCTCTGCCGGCCAATTTGGATAACCCTGAGCGTCCCTATGTAGAGGAAGCCGAATATGCCCTGAGCCAGGCTTTACAGGTCTACAAAACCGATAACCGGTTCCTGCCGGACATCGCGCTCAAGCATGCTAATACAGTTAATTTCATCAAGCTGAGTTTCGATGGAAAAACCGCCGTTACATCGGCCAGGGATGGCTACCTGTATGTATGGGAGACCCAGCACGGGGATTTGCTCGGGAAGCATTTTATCGGAGATAAGTATTTTGATAAGGACAAACTGGATTTTATCGATGACAGAACCATCATCTATGTTACCGACGGCATTTTAACGTGCATGGATCTTGATACCATGGAGGCAAAATGGCAGTATGATGAGTATACCTCCTACATTAAATTGTGTTCGGACCGTAAAGGCGTGGCTGCAGCCAGCAGCAGTGCTGTGGCTTTATTGGATGCGCAGACCGGCAATCTGCTTTTCAGGCAGTCCATAAATGACTATCTGGAAGGTGAAGGGTTCGTCTCTGTCACAAGCCTGGCGCTGGATGGTGCAGGCCGCTATCTCTGTGTGGGAACCAATTCCGGTCAGGTTCTTCTTTTTGACTTGAATAGCCATCGCTTATTATACGACTATAGAGTTGATAACCAACAGATTACCGATGTGGCTCTTTCCGATGGTGTTCTGGCAGTAGCATCCAGCGATTTCTCCCTTGAATCTCTTAACCTGCTTTCAAAAGGGGAAGGCAGACTGGATGTCTTTGACTTTAGCGGTTACAGGCTTATAGAGAGGGATTTTGACTACTCCAGTATCAGTGATCTGGCGTTCTCACCCTATGATGAGAACATGCTTATCTTTGTGGAAAGTGAAAAGATCAATGTTTTAGATGTCTCTGAGAATAAGCTTTTGTATACCTTTATCAATGGCGGTAACATTACCGATTACATCATATGGGACGGGTTCGTTGTAACATCGTCCTATGATGGTTCCATTCGTTTCTGGGTTATGGATGATATAGGATGGGAGTATTTTCCCGGAAGGATTGAGCTCTCCCGTGGCATCAACAATTTTATTGTCAGTTCGGGTGTTGTAGCCGCTTCCTGTGACCACTCCAATAAGGCTGTCATTCTCAGGGATTTACAAAACGAAGATATTATTAGACTGGCGGGTCATAATGATTCGGTCTACAGGTGCAGCTTTAGTCCCGATGGTAGCAGGCTCCTTACCTATACCTCCAGCAGGGGAGAAATTGCTGTTTGGGATTGGGGAAATAAAGAGCTTACAGGCTTGATTGATACCGGTAGTAATCTTACCTATACCTGCTTCGTTGACGATGGCAATAAGATATTCGCCACAAACCTGGAAGGTCTGGCTTCAGTATATGATGCACAGACCATGGAGCTTATAGCTCAGAAAACCAACAACTACAGTGTTGACAGAAAGCACATCAGTTCCGATGGTTCCCTTTGTGTGTTAAGAACCTGGGATAATTTTCAGGTTATCCGCACCAGGGATTTAAGCCCGGTGGCTGAGATAGATAGCACTATGTTTGGAGCGGCCTGTTTCTACGATCAAAACAGCAGGGTTATCTTAAGCTCACCCTATGGGGACACGAAGGTATACAGCACCAAATCCGGCAAGGAACTCTTTTCATTCCCGGAGAAGGAAATAAGGGATATCGCCGTAAGTGACAATGGCAAAGTCCTGGCTGCGATCTATCCCGACAACAGTATACGGCTTGTGGATTCTCAAAGCTTTGAAGAGCGTTTTGTCCTCAATGACTTTGACATAGCGGCATTAAAGGTGATATTTGATGCGGAAGGCAGGTATCTGTTTGTCAGCATGGATGACTACAGTCTGCGCTGTTATGATGCCCAATCCGGAAAGCTGCTGGCTGAACTTAAGGGTATGTCACAAGTTACCTCAAATGTTATTTTCGATGACAGCCGGACCTTCCTTATCACCCAGGGTGAAAGCGCTGAGGCCATTATCTGGCGATGGGAAAATAAGAAGAAGCTGGGCTATATGGATCGTCTGATTGAGGTTTCGCCCGATTTCAAAACGTTTATCAGCAGTCATAATAATGAACTTCTCCTTATGCCCTTCTACGATACCCGAATGCTGGTGGAGATGGCTGAGAGGCAGCTTGCCGGAAGAACCCTTTCGGACAGGGACAGGGCTGATCTGTTTATCTCAAAATAAACCAATAAAGTCTCTCTTTAATGGAAGTTGTGAATGCTAAGGCCGTTTTGGCAGATCCCGTCATGTTTCCTGCATACTGAAAAGACAGGTTTCCCGTGCAGGTTGAATAATCCATGCCAATGCTTTAAAATGATAAGACTAAACTCCGAGGTTGATGACAATGAATAAACTTAAAGCATTTGTTCGCTACTACAAGCCATATAAGGGCATGTTTTTTCTGGATATGCTGTGCGCCACCATCCTTTCAGGGATTGATATATTTTTTCCTGTTCTGATTCAGTATCTTCTGGATGAGGTGTATGGCAAGAGGCCTGATAATATGCTGGAGTTAATCCTCCTTTCTGCGGCGGGACTTCTCTTTCTATACGTCATCCGGTATTTCTGCCAGTATTATATTACCTCCTGGGGACATATCATGGGAACCAGGATGGAGGCCGACATGAGGAGGGATCTGTTCAGTCATTTGCAGAAGATGTCTTTCTCCTTCTACGATGACAGCAATACCGGTAAGCTCATGTCCCGCATTACCAATGATCTGTTTGAGATATCGGAGCTGGCTCACCACGGCCCCGAGGATTTGTTTATTTCCATACTGAAGATCATCGGTTCGGTGGTTGTTATGATGACCATTGATGTGAGGGTCACCCTGATCCTTCTGGGGCTTACCATCTTCATTGTGGGCTTTACAGCATTCTACAACCTGAAGATGAGAGCGGTCTTTGCAAAGAACAGGGAGAAAATTGCCCAGGTCAATGCCAGAATTCAGGATAGCCTTGCCGGGATCCGCGTGGTAAAATCCTTTTCCAATGAGGATATGGAGCTCAGCAAATTTGATGCCGACAACCATGAGTTTGTGAAAACAAGGGAAAATAGTTATACCATCATGGGACGCTTTTTCAGCGGCAACTCTTTCCTTCAGGGGATTTTATACATCGCAGTTCTGGTAGCCGGGGGGATCTTTGTGACCCGGGGAACTGTCAGTGCAACCGAGATGGTGACATTCATTCTCTTTATCAATGTCTTCCTAAATCCCATTGAGAGGCTTGTCAATTTCACCGAGGCCTTTCAAAGGGGGATGTCTGGATTCGACCGTTTTTTGAGTATGATGAACAAAGAGCCTGAGATTATTGACAGCCCCAATGCAGTGGAATTGAAGTCGGTCAGGGGTGAGATTGTTTTTGATGATGTATCCTTCAGCTACAATGACAAGACCGAGGTGCTCAAGAATATAAACCTGAGAATAAAACCCGGACAAAATGTTGCATTGGTAGGACCATCGGGAAGCGGGAAGACCACATTCTGCAGCCTTATTCCCAGATTCTATGAGGTTAATGAGGGCAGGATTCTGGTGGATGGTACAGATATCCGGGATATCAAACTGGAATCCCTCAGGAAGAATATCGGTGTGGTGCAACAGGATGTGTACCTTTTTGGTGGTACCATAAGGGATAATATACTCTACGGGAAGCCTGACGCAAGTGACGAGGAAGTGATAACCGCGGCCAGGCTGGCTAATGCCCATGACTTCATAATGGAGTTGGAGGACGGTTACGATACCTTTGTGGGTGAACGGGGAGTTAAGCTCTCTGGAGGCCAGAAACAGCGGATATCCATTGCCCGCGCCTTCCTGAAGAACCCGCCCATTCTGATACTGGATGAGGCCACCTCTTCACTGGACAACGAAAGCGAAAGACTGGTTCAGGAGTCCCTGGGAGTTCTGGCAAAGGGCAGAACAACATTGGTTATAGCCCACAGGCTTACTACCATCAAAAACGCTGATCTGATTGTGGTGCTTACCTCAAAAGGTATAGAGGAGATGGGTACTCATGAGGAATTGCTGCAGGCAGGCGGTCTTTATGCTGAACTGTATCAGGAAGGATCCACGATGTAGAGACCACAGCCTTCCATAAAAGCCCATGAAATCATTGAGTCCAATTCGGAGAATCACAGTATTTATAGGGAAATCTATAAGAGAGCCATGATTCTTTATGAAACAATCAAATTCATGGCGCTGGAAATTGAGGAGGGAAGGTATGCATAGGAGTGATATTGGTCTCATCGGCCTTGCCGTTATGGGTGAGAACCTGGTTATGAATATGGAGAGCAAGGGGTTCTCGGTGTCGGTATACAACCGGAGCACCGACAGGGTGAAGCGTTTTGTGGAAGGAAGAGGAAAGGGAAAAAACATCATTGGAACCTACAGCATAGAAGAATTTGTTGACAGCCTGAAAACCCCCAGGAAAATCATGATGATGGTCAAGGCCGGAAGCCCTGTAGATAATCTGATAGAGCAGCTGATTCCCTTTCTTTCAAAAGGAGATGTATTGATAGACGGGGGTAATTCCCATTACCTGGACAGCATAAGAAGAACAAAATACCTTGAAGAAAAGGGATTCTACTTTATAGGCACTGGTGTCTCGGGCGGAGAGGAAGGAGCCTTGACGGGGCCGAGCATCATGCCGGGCGGGTCCCAAGCGGCATGGCCCCTTGTCAAACCCATTTTTCAGGCCATTGCAGCCAGGGTGGAGGACGGTTCTCCCTGCTGCGACTGGGTAGGCGAGGACGGTGCGGGTCATTTTGTGAAGATGGTTCACAACGGCATTGAGTATGGGGATATGCAGCTGATCTGCGAGTCCTATCATCTCATGAAAGATCTTCTGGGCTACGATGCTTACACCATAAGTGGGGTTTTCCATGAGTGGAACCAGGGAGAGCTCAACAGCTACCTGATCGAAATAACCCGGGACATCATGGGGGTTAAGGATGAGAATGGAAAGCCTCTGGTGGACAGTATCCTGGATGCCGCGGGCCAGAAGGGGACGGGGAAATGGACTGTGGTGGAGGCTCTGGATCAGGGGGTTCCCCTCACCTTGATAGGGGAGGCGGTTTTCGCCAGGAGCCTGTCTGCCATGAAGGAGGAGAGGGTGAATGCCTCCAGGGTTCTTGCCGGCCCTTCCATCACTGCTCCCCACGACCCTAAAGTCTTTTGTGAAGCCATAAGGAAAGCCCTCTACGCATCCAAGATCGTATCCTATGCCCAGGGATTTGCCCTTATGCGTGCTGCAGCAAAAAACTATGGCTGGCATCTGAACTATGGTGGTATCGCCCTTATGTGGAGGGGCGGATGCATTATCCGTTCCATCTTCCTGGGGAAAATCAAGGAAGCCTTCGACGAAAACCCGGATCTTGAAAACCTGATGCTGGATAGCTTCTTTAAAGAGGCATTGGAAAAAGCCCAGGATAGTTGGCGGGAGGTGGTGGCGCAGGCAGTTTTGAACGGGATTCCGGTTCCGGCTATGTCCAGCGCGCTGTCCTATTATGACGGATACAGAACTGCCAGGCTTCCGGCTAACCTTCTGCAGGCGCAAAGGGATTTCTTCGGTGCTCATACCTTTGAGCGTGTAGACAGACCGAGAGGGGAGTTTTTCCATCATAACTGGACTGGACGTGGTGGAAACACCTCAGCATCCACATATAACGCGTAACAGCACGAAAGTGAGTATTTTGACCCCGTAAGGCCGGCCGCTGTGCTAAACGTCTGAAAAACATCCGTATGTCATCGCGGGCGAAGCGCAGTGGAGCGCGGCGATCTCAAACCTCAAGGCCCTTCTTACACTCTAACTTTCCGCCTCCCACATCCCACCTCTAAAAGGTGAGATCGCTTCGTCGTCTTCAACTCCTCGCAATGACAAAGGGAAACGTGTCATTGCGAACGGAGCGATAGTGGAGTGCGGCAATCTCAAACCTCAAAGCTCTTCTTGCACTCTCATTTCCTACCTCCCACATCCCACCTCCCACCTCTAAAAGGTGAGATTGCTTCGTCGTCTCCGACTCCTCGCAATGACACGAAGGGTTTTACCTTGCCCCGAATTTGTAGATGGTGATATGGTGATATACCTCACCCGCTCTGAGAATGGGCGAGGGGAAGTGGGTATGCTTCATGGAATTTGGGAAGTACTGGGTTTCCAGGCACAGCCCGCTGTGTTTTTTATAATCTGCGCCTCCCTTTCCCTTTTCATTCAGGTGGTTGCCTGTATAGAACTGCACTCCGGGCTTGGTGGTGTAGACCTCCATAAACCGGCCACTTTGAGGGTCATACACTTCGGCGGCTTTTTCCGGTTCCTTCCCACTCACATCAAGAACAAAGTTATGGTCATAGCCGCTTCCAAACTTCATCTGTTCATCGTCCTTGCATTCCAGCAGGCCCTTCCCGACAGCCCTCATCTTTGTAAAGTCAAAAGGAGTACCTGCCACATCCCGGATCTCTCCTGTAGGCAGGCATTCCCCGGATATAGGAGTGAACCTGCGGGCATTGATCATCAGTTGGTGGTGGTAAATAGTGCCGGAATCATGACCGGATAAATTGAAATATGCGTGGTTGGTAAGGTTGACCACCGTATCCTTGTCCGATACCGCATGGTAGTCGATGACCAGTTCATTATTATCGCTAAGGGTATAGGTCACTGTTACATCCAGATTGCCCGGATAATTCTCTTCCATATCTGGGCTCAGATATTTCAGACGGAGACTTTCCCGTCCGGAATCTATGACTATTTCGGAAGACCATACCTTTTTATCAAAGCCCACGAGTCCACCGTGGAGCTGGTTGTTTCCCTCATTGTTGTTGAGCTGATAAAATACATCGTTGATGGTAAAGGACGCGTCTTCCAGCCTGTTGGCGTGACGTCCTATGATGGCGCCGAAGAATGGGTGAGGGCGGGTATAATCCTCAAAACTATCGAAGCCCAGTGTGATATCCTTAAGGTTTCCATCCCTGTCCGGTGCATGGAGTGATACTATAATGCCTCCGTAGTTCATGATTTCTGCCTTCATGCCGCTGTTGTTCACCAGTGAATAAAGATAAATATCCTGGTTATTAATTCTCCCAAAAAGTTTTTTGGTGATTCTCATGACGGTTTGCCTCCTTGGTGGATTTTTGATAAATCTTCCGGTTACTATTATAACAAAACTGGTTAGTTGAGCATACTGAATATGGAAAAACAGGATTTCATGAGAAGAACAAAGCGCGTAATGCGGAATTTGGCGAATTATGTTTTACAGAAAGCGATATGTGTTCTATAATGTGATTGCCTGAATGATGAATTGTAAGTAGAAAATATCCCTTTGGGGGATATGCGGAGGATGTTATGATTCAAAAAACCTATTCTGTCGGTGGCGAGCATGATATACCGGTGGGTCCTCTTGGGATCATCCCCATGCAGGGAACCCATGAACTCGCAATGCTGGTGAACAAACACCTGGTAACAAAAAGGAAGAGCTTGTTTTCCGAGGAAAACAGCCTGAGCCAGCACTATTTGAAGGAATCCTATATAATTTCTGCATCCTGTCCCAGATTCAGTACTGGAGACGGTAAGGGTGTCATAAGTGAATCTGTGCGCGGATATGATATTTATATCATTTCGGATGTGGGAAATTACAGCTGCACATATAAGATGTTTGGTCAGGAATGCCGCATGAGCCCCGATGACCATTTTCAGGATATTAAAAGGATCATTTCTGCCATAGGCGGAAAGGCCAGAAGGATAAATCTGATCATGCCCCTGCTGTATGCGGGAAGACAGCATAAACGCGTCTCCAGAGAGTCTCTGGACTGCGCCATAGCCCTCCAGGAACTTGAGGACCTTGGGGTGGAGAACATCATCACCTTTGATGCTCATGACCCTAGGGTACAGAATGCCATACCCATTAAGGGTTTTGAGAATATCTTGCCCACCTATCAGATAATAAAAGCTCTTGTAAGAAGCGAACCCGATCTCAGGATAGACAAATCCGGCATGATGGTGATCAGTCCCGACGAGGGTGGGCTTTCCAGAAACATCTATTATGCCAATGTACTGGGTCTTGATCTGGGGATGTTCTACAAACGCCGTGATGTGACCAGGCTGGTTAATGGGAAGAACCCCATCATAAGCCATGAGTTCCTGGGCGATTCGGTTGAAGGAAAAAGTGTCCTGATCATTGACGACATCCTGTCCTCCGGGGACTCCGTTCTGGATATCGTAAAGGAACTGAAGAAGCGAAAGGCTGCAAAAATCTATGTGGGTGTAACCTTCGCCCTTTTCACCGAGGGACTGGATAAGTTTCATGACCTGTATGAGCGGGGTATGCTGAACAGGGTATTCTCCACAAACCTGACATACAGGAAGGAGGAACTGAAAAAAGCCCCCTGGTACGTGGAGGTTGATATATCTAAATTTATAGCTCTGCTGATCAATACCCTCAACCATGACTCCTCCTTAAGTTCCCTTCTGGATCCTACAGAAAAAATCCGTTCCCTTATGGAGCGTCGCAATGCCGCAAAAAAATGAGGGTTGAGCAAATAGCCTTTGGTGAGGTGGTTGCATGCCTGATCATGGTAAACGAAACTTTGAGAATCCAAGTCTATCAGGATTCTACCCTGATCCATCCATATGCAGAGTGGGTGAGGACTATTATCTGGTAACATCCAGCTTTGCCTATTTTCCGGGAATCCCGTTGTTTCACAGCCGGGATCTGGTCCACTGGAAGCAGATAGGGCATGTGCTTGACAGGCCTTCCCAACTGGATCTTGATGGCGTAGAACATTCTGAGGGCATCTTTGCCCCAACCATACGCTTCCATGACGGAAAGTTCTATGTGATCACAACCAATATAACCAGGGGCGGAAACTTCATTGTAACCGCAGACAGGCCTGAAGGCCCCTGGTCCGAGCCATATTGGCTCACCGATGCGCCGGGAATTGATCCTTCCCTGTTTTTTGACGATGATGGCCGATGCTGGTGTGTTGCCACCTGGGAGGTGCCGGAAGGACCGGCATACTACGGTGATAATGAGATTTGGATGCGGGAACTGGATCTTGATACCATGACCCTGAAAGGTGAGCGTTATGGGCTCTGGCGCGGAGCGCTGAAGAATGCCATATGGCCAGAAGCCCCGCATATATATAAAAAGGGCGGGTATTACTATCTGATGATAGCTGAGGGCGGAACCGATTTCCATCACTCGGTTACCATTGCCAGAAGCCGGGATATTAAAGGGCCTTATGAAGGCTGTCCGTCAAATCCGATTCTTACCCACCGCCATCTGGGAAGAGGATATCCCATCGTTAATGTTGGTCACGGTGATCTGGTGGAAACCCAAAACGGGGAATGGTGGATGGTGCTTCTTGCCTCCAGACCCTATGGTGGATACTATCGAAATCTGGGACGCGAGACCTTCCTCGTCCCCGTAATATGGGAAGATGGATGGCCGGTGGTAAGTCCCGGGACCGGGAGGGTTGAATTCTCCTATTCATACCCCGATCTGCCTTCCTGGGAGCCAGAGACACCTGCATCGGTGGATCATTTCGACAGCAGCAGGCTTGATCCCTGCTGGAACTTCCTGCGCACCCCGAGAGAGGACTTTTACAGTTTGACAGAGCGTCCTGGATATCTGCGTTTGAAGGTAAGACCGGCCAGATTGACCGAGCTTACAAATCCAAGCCTGGTGTGCAGACGTCAGCAGCATATGAGCTTTGTTGCGAGAACGGTTTTGGAATTTGATCCTGATTGGGATGAGGCGGCGGGAATGGTTCTGCTGCAGAGTAATCGCTATCATTTCAGGATGGAGTATGCCCTTGAAGGTGATCAGACAATTGTCCGCCTTATACAGTGCAAGGATGGGGTTGAAACTCTGATCAATGCCATTCCCTGGCACTCAGATCGTTTTGAGATGATGATATCAGCCCATGGCCAGGATCTCAGTTTTTATTTCGGGGACGGAGAGGAGAATATACCTCTGGCCCAAATGGTTGATGGCAGGATACTGAGCACCGACGTGGCCGGCGGGTTTGTGGGTACCACCATAGGCCTTTATGCGTCGGGTAACGGACGGGAGAGCCATAACAATGCGGATTTTGACCTGTTTGAATACAGGGCGGTCCTCTAATCAAATTCTAATCTTTCTTATATCTCTCCTTTAGGATTTGAGTATAGAATAAATAATGGAGCGGTATTCAGAGAGTTAAGCTGTCTTACACGGAATGCTTCTTCAAGGCAGGAAGGATGAGCCGGACAGCTGTTTTATAGGGTTTTAACCAATGTTTATGAAGCGGGATAGGGATGAAAACAATACTTGTAGCCATAAATGCCAAATACGAACACGAGGGTCTGGCGGCCTGGTATCTGAAAGCCGCCTGTCTGAACAACGGTGTGGATATTACTGTTCTTCAGTATTCCATCAATGATTCCATCCAGAAGATATGGTCGGGAATAATTGATGAGGAGCCTGATGTGGCATGCTTTTCCTGCTATATCTGGAACCGCATATTGGTGCAGAACCTGATATCCGACCTTAAAAAGGTTAGACCTGAAACAGTAGTTGTGGTGGGCGGTCCTGAGGTCTGCTATGAAGGCGCAGAAGACGATTTCAAATCATATGGAGCCGACTATGTGATTAAAGGAGAGGGGGAGAACCAGCTTCCAGGGTTGCTCCTGAAGCTGAAGGATCAGGAAAACACCGGAACTGTTTACCGTCCCTCCGAGGACTTGGGAGATAAAGGCTATGTTTCACCCTTCATTCCCGAGTACCTGGATCGGATAAATGGCAGGATATCTTATATCGAATCGTCCAGAGGTTGCCCCTACAATTGCTCCTATTGCCTGTCCTCCATAAGCAGGGGATTGGAATATTTCCCGCTGGAGGAGATTTTCGGGGGTATCGATGCCCTGGTTGATGCTGGGGCTAAGGTGATCAAGTTCATTGACCGCTCCTTTAATGTAAACAACCGGCATTTACTGGAAATATGGAAGTATATCAAAAGGTTTTCGAAAGAGAATGTAACCTTTCATTTCGAGATCAACCCGGATCGGCTTAGTGCTGAACAGATGAAGATCCTGTCCGAGATGCCCAATGGGCTGATGCAGATTGAGGCGGGGATTCAGTCTACCAACCCGGAGACGCTGAAGGCCGTATCCAGAATCATGGATGTGGATCTGGCTCTTGAGAATATCAGAAAAATCATGAGTTGGGGCAATATCCATGTCCACACCGATTTGATTGCAGGATTACCCTATGAGGACATGGATTCCTTTAAAAAATCCTTCAATGCGGCATATAGCGTGAAGGCACACCATCTTCAGCTGGGGTTTCTGAAGCTGCTCCAGGGCACCAGGATAAGGGATGAGGCTGAAAAGCACCATTACCGGTACAGAAGCTACCCGCCCTATGAGGTTCTGTCCAACCGGTATATGTCACCCGAGGAAATCATTATGTTAAAAGGCATTGAGGAGGCACTGGATCGCTTCTACAACTCGGGAAGACTTAATTTAACGCTGGATTATGTGCAAACCCTCTTTCCTTCGGCCTTTGATTTATATCATAGTCTCAGTCTGTGGCTGAAGGAGAGAAAATGGCTGTTCATGCCTTTCTCAGCCATAAGACTCTACGAACTGTTCCGGGATTTTTCCCTGGAAGCCGGGGCTGATCAGGAGATTTTGGAAAGCCTCCTGTGCCTGGATTATGTCTGCTCACTCAAAACCACAGCTATTCCTGAAGCCCTTCTGGACCCTAACGGCAGGAAAGCAGGAATGGTTATCCTGGAGCCAGGAGATTTTGCAGACCGGGAATTGATTGACTCAGTGGGCAGGAATCAATTCAGGAGAAGGTTTATCGGTCTGGAGGGATACTGCCCTGTGATAAACGGATTAAATATTGAATATAAGAGAAGTAGGGCAGTGGTGGATACAAAAGATGTCGACCCGGTGACCGGAAGGGCCGGATTGACTGTAGGCTGAATACTCTTTACAGTATAATTTTGTATGTGTAGAATGAATTTACAGGAGTTTTATCAAAATTATAGTCCATATTCATAAATCAGCGGATATATGTCCGATTATATTATGGTGGTGAAATAATTGAAAAGTTCATGGGCAGGCAGATTGCTGTCTATAATAATAGGGGTTGCATGTTTTGTGGTCCTGAAGTTCTTGTTCTCAGCAGGATTTTTTGGGGCACTCGTGGCTGGTCTTATCGCATGGATTACCATAAGTCTCATTACATCCAAAAAGAATAAGGATGACAATATTACAGCCGACGCAATGACCCGGCAGGAAATCAGCAAGACCATTAAGGCCGGCAGAAAGCTTACTATAGCTATGAGACAGGCCTCCTACCGGCTCATGCAGCTTGAGGTAAAAAAGGAAATTGAGGATTTATGTAAGATAGCCGAATCCATGTTTGAAATGCTTAAAAAGGATCCTAATGATCTGCGTATCGTCAAGCAGTTCATAACCTATTACCTTGAGCCCACCCACAAGATCATTATGAAATATGTAGAACTGGCCACAACCCGGCCCATGCCGGCTGATGCCGTGAGCATACTGGACAAAACCGAGAAATCCTTCAAGAGCATTCGTGCCACCTTCCTCCAACAGAAGGAGAAGATGCTGGCAAATGATGTGATGGATCTGGATACTGAAATAAAAGTTTTTGAAACTATTTCAAGGAACATGAATACAGGCGGGGCTGCCGGGAAGGACAAGAATCGGTCATCGGTTTCTTCAACAGGGCACAAGTAGGCATTGTTAATTAGGCAACCATTTGGTAAAATGAGTATGTTACTTCTCTTTAAGAAAGGTAGGATAGGCTATGGATGCACAATTGCAGACCTCCCCGGGCCAATCGGTTGCTGCGACCGAAAACTATGATGTTAACAGATGGAATGAAATGACTCCGGAAGAGCAGCAAAAGGTCATTGAGCTCTCCAAACAGATCAATGTGGCCGATTCCCAGTCGGTGATTCAATATGGTGCCCTGGCGCAAAGTGAGGTATCCAAATTCTCTGATGCCATCCTCGATCAGATCAGAGCCAAGGACAGCGGAGAGGTGGGTGCCGTCCTGACCGATCTGCTAACTAAGGTCCATGAAGTGGATGTGGACAGCCTTGATCCAAACAAGCAGGGGTTCTTTGATAAACTGTTTGGAAACATTAAAAGGGAAACGGGCAAGTTCATGGCTCGTTACGAAAAGCTGGGTGTCCAGATAGAGAAAATTATTGATCAGCTGGATCGCGCCAAGCTCCAGCTCATCCGGGATATTACCACCCTTGATACCATGTATGCTAAGAACCTGGAGTATCTGAAGGAACTGGACATCTATATCATGGCTGGTTCACTGAAACTAAAGGAACTCAATGATAAGGTGCTCCCCGAACTCAGGGAAAAAGCCCAAAGGACGGGGGATCCTGTAGATGCCCAGAAGGTTAAGGATATGTCGGAGCTCATCTCCCGGTTTGAGAAGAAGATCCATGATCTGAAGCTGACCAGGATGATTGCCATCCAAACCGCTCCTCAGATCAGGCTTATACAAAACAATGATCAGACTCTTGTTGAGAAGATCCAGAGCTCCATCATGAACACCATACCCCTCTGGAAGAACCAGATCGTCATTGCCATCACCATGCTGCGCCAGCAGAACGCATTGAAGCTTCAGAAGGATGTTACAAGAACCACCAACGAGCTTCTGGCCAAAAACTCCGAGATGCTCAAGACCAGTTCCATTGAGATTGCAAGGGAGAATGAGCGCGGCATAGTTGAGATAGAGACCCTCAAGAAGGTCAATGAGGACCTGATGATCACACTGGAGGAAACCATCAAGATTCAGCAGGAAGGCCGGGCAAGAAGGCAGCAGGCCGAGATGGAACTGAAAACTATGGAGGAGGATCTCAAGAAGAAGCTTATAGATCTGCGGGATCGCGTATAACTCCTTTATTGCGAGTTCAGCAAAGCCTCCTCTCAATGACACTTATTATAGTCCCAATCCTCCGAAGGGTGTTTTATTGTCAGCCGACGGAGGATTTTTATTCCAGACACCCTTAGAGGCGTCAAATACAACTGTGGACTGGTGTTGACACTTCAATCCACTTGGAATATAATCAATAAAGATTGTTAAAGCGATGATCGGTACGAGTAGGATTCTTGAATCCTTTCAGAGAGTGGGGGAAGGTGAAAGCCCCGCAGGAAGAGGGATCCGAATATCAACCGTGAGCAGCAGCCTGAAAGGCTCAGCCAGCCGAATAAGGTGAGCCGGATTGAGACCGTTACCCTCAAAACAAGTGGTCCTGTAATCCTTTGCGGGGTTATGGGGCAATTTGGGTGGTACCACGGAAAGCAGAGCCTTTCGTCCCATGGGACGATGGGCTTTTTTAATTGATTATTCAAGATAAACCATAAACCGGATTCATGTCCCGGAGAAATTTTGACAATGAACGAGATTTGGAGGTATTCAAATGGCAGTTGATTATGGAAAGACACTGAACCTGCCAAAAACCGATTTCCCTATGAGGGGCGGGCTTCCTGAGAAGGAGCCGCGGATTTTGGAGGAGTGGCAGAATAAGGATATTTATCATAAAAGACTTGAGCGGAACCGGAACTCCGGTAAGAAGTTTGTGCTTCATGATGGCCCGCCCTACGCCAATGGCGGAATCCATATGGGAACCGCATTAAATAAGGTGTTAAAAGATATAATCATGCGTTATTACGACATGAAGGGCTATTATACACCCTATATCCCCGGGTGGGATACCCATGGACTTCCTACTGAGCAAAAGGCCATTAAGGAAAGGGGACTGAACCGTCACGAGGTGGGGCCTGTGGTTTTCAGAAAGGCCTGCCAGGAGATTGCCTGGAAGTATCTGAACATTCAAAGGGATGCCTTCAAGCGCCTTGGTGTAATAGCAGACTGGGACAATCCCTACATCAGTTATCTGCCCGAGTATGAAGCCAGACAGATCGGTGTATTCGGGCATATGGCCAAGCTGGGCTGCATTTATAAAGGCATGCGACCTGTGTACTGGTGCCCCTCCTGTGAAACTGCCCTTGCCGAAGCCGAGATAGAATACGCAGAGGATACCACCAATTCCATCTATGTCAAATTCCCCATGACGGATGACAAGGGCAAGCTCAAGGGTATTGTGGACACCCTGGAGAATCTGTATGTGGTTATCTGGACCACCACCACCTGGACACTGCCGGGCAATATGGCTATAAGCCTTAACCCTGACTTCATTTATGTGGTCATGGAAGCCAACGGCGAGCGCTATATCGTTGCCAGGGATCTGGTTGAGAAGGTGGCGGCTGCTGCAGATATAAGTGAATATAAGATTCTGGGTGAAATCATGGGATCAGAGTTGGAGTATGCGGTTTGCAGGCATCCGTTCTTAGAAAGGGATTCCCTGGTCATTGTAGGAGACCATGTCACCCTGGAAGCTGGTACAGGATGCGTACACACCGCACCCGGCCATGGTGCAGAGGACTTTGAGGTATGTAAGAATTATCCTGAGATAGAAACCCTGGTGCCTGTTGATGATAAGGGTCATCTTACCCAGGAAGCGGGACCCTTTGCAGGTATGTTTTACAAAAAGTCAAACAAGGCCATCCTGGAGCTTCTGAAAGAGAAAAATCTGCTTCTGGCTGAAGAGGTCATTACACACCAGTATCCCCATTGCTGGCGCTGCAAGAATCCCATCATTTTCAGGGCTACCGAGCAGTGGTTTATCTCCATCAACAAGTTCAAGGATGCAGCCTTAAAAGCAATCAAGGATGTCCGCTGGATTCCGGGATGGGGTGAGGAGCGTATTTCCAAGATGGTGGAAGACAGAGGGGACTGGTGTATTTCCCGCCAGCGTATCTGGGGAGTTCCCATTCCCATATTCTATTGTGAGGACTGCGGCAGGGAGATAATTGATGATGAGACCATTAAAGCCATCCAGGAACTGTTTGCCAGAGAGGGCTCCAATGCCTGGTTCATCTATGAGGCTTCTGAGATTCTGCCTGAAGGTTATGCCTGCCAGTGCGGAGGCCGCAACTTCAGAAAGGAAAAGGATATCATGGACGTCTGGTTTGATTCCGGATCATCCCATGCTGCTGTGGCCGAGCCCAATCCTGAACTGGGCTGGCCTGTGGATATGTATCTTGAGGGAAGCGATCAGCACAGGGGCTGGTTCCAGTCCTCCCTTCTGACTGCAGTTGCCACAAAGGGCCGCGCCCCATACAGACAGGTGCTGACCCACGGGTATGTGGTGGACGGGCAGGGCAAGAAAATGAGCAAGTCCCTGGGTAATGTTATCGACCCCGTGGATGTCTGCAAGCAATACGGTGCTGATATTTTGAGGCTTTGGGTGTCTTCCAGCGATTATAAAACTGATATACGCATCTCCAATGAAGGCTTTAAGCAGTTATCGGAGAGCTACCGGAAGATCAGGAACACCGCCAGGTTCCTTCTTGGAAACATCTATGATTTCAATCCCGGTGAGCATAGCGTTGCCTATGCCGAGATGGAGGAACTGGATCGCTGGGCGCTTATGAAGCTCAACAGGCTGGTGGAGAAGATTGAGAAGGCCTACTCCGACTATGATTTCCATGTAATGCTCCATGCCATCCATAATTTCTGTGTGGTGGATATGTCCAATTTCTATCTGGATGTGACCAAGGACAGGATGTATGCCTCAGAGGCCGACAGCAAACAGCGCCGTTCAGGGCAGACTGCCATGTACATCATTCTGGATACCCTGACAAGGCTTTTGGCTCCAGTTCTGGCTTTCACCAGCGAGGAGATATGGAAATACATTCCCCATACCGAAAAAGACAATCCCGAGAGCATCATGCTCAATGACTGGCCGGAGGTCAAGCCCGAGTATGAGGATCATGCTCTTGCTGAGAAGTGGGAGAGGATTCTGGAGGTTCGCGAGACCGTCCTGAAAGCGCTGGAGAATGCAAGGAATGAAAAACTTATTGGACAGTCCCTGCAGGCGAAGGTGGTTCTGAAGGCGGGCAAGGCTCTCTACGATTTCCTTGAAGGTGTTAAGGATCTGCTGCCCACTGTCTTCATCACCTCCCAGGCGGAATTGGAGCTCATGGATAAGAATGGCCTGGAAGTTGTTGTCAAGCCAGCGGACGGTCAGAAATGCGAGCGCTGCTGGATGTACTCAGATTCTGTTGGGCATAGCCATGAGCATCCCACTCTTTGCGAGCGCTGCAGCAAAACGGTTTAACAGGGTGATTCAAAGATTACTTGTAAGCGGCTGGAGGACTGATTCCAGCCGCTTTATAATTATTCATGTAAAAAGGATGCTCATGATAATGAGAAGCGGATGGCATCCATTGCCAGCTTTATGGTATGATATCAATGCTGATAAAGCCCGATGCTTATGCGGATAATATTTGAGTATGCCATGGATTTGTGAATAAAATCGCCCGTATGCGGACAACAGGGCGGAATCGAGGTGTATTGCATGGAATGTCGCGAGCTTATAAAAAAGCTTTGTAGCATAAATGCCGTAACCGGAAGGGAAGATACGGCCGTTCAAGCCATTTCAGATATCCTGTCGGATTATTGTGATGAAGTGAAGGTGGACGCATTTTTTAATGTGATCGGGCTGAAAAAAGGTCAGGGAAAGAATCCCCGCAATGTTCTGGTAACCGCTCATTACGACCAGATCGGTCTCATGGTCACGGGCATTGATGAGAATGGGTTTCTCCGGTTCACCAACATGGGGGGAGTGGATCCTAAAGTTCTGGGGGTTCTGGAGGTAACGGTTCATGGCAGAAGGGATCTCCATGGCGTGATCGGTTCTAAACCGCCCCATCTGATCCCTCCCGAGGATACCGACAAGCCCATTAAGATGGAGGACATGCTAATCGACATCGGATACGATGCACAAAAGGCCAGAGAACTGGTGTCGGTAGGCGATGTGGTATCGTTTAAGTTTCCGGTTCTCGAACTGAAAAACAACAGGATGGCCGGAAGAAGCATGGACAACCGGAGCAGCGTGGCAGCCCTGGTGGAAATCCTGAAGGAACTAAAGCGGATCAGGCATCGGGACAATGTTTATGTGGCCGCCACCGTTCAGGAGGAGTCGGGGCTGGTGGGGGCTTTTATGACCTCATGGCATCTGAAACCGGATCTGGCCATAGCCATAGATGTTTGTCACGGTGATATGCCCGATGCCCCAAGCGATGAAAGCTTTCCTCTGGGTAAGGGGGTAGCAATTGCGGTAGGTCCCATCCTGAGCCGGGAGCATACCCAGGCATGCATAGAGATTGCCAAAAGGGAGAGGATTCCCTGGCAGATAGATGCGGAGGAAAAGGATACAGGTACCGAAGCGTCCGTTTATGCGTCGGCATTGGAAGGAATTCCTACACTGCTGCTGTCCATTCCGGCAAAATATATGCATACCACAGTGGAAATGGTGAGCCTGGATGATGTTGAGGCAACAGCCCGGCTGGCAGCCCGTTATATAGCTTTCAGGGATGAATTGGATCAGGAGGGCGATACCCATGAATGAGCAGAATATTCTAAACACGGCCTCTGCGGGATATCACGAGAGCCTTATAGACACACTGAAAAAGCTGACCATGATGGATGGAGTATCGGGCGATGAAAAGCCTGTTCGGGATTTCATCATTGAAAGGATAAAGGATCGGGTGGATTCCTGGTATGTGGATAATATGGGTAACCTGATCACCTTTAAGAAAGGCACCGGACTAAACAGGAAAGTTATGCTGGCCGCACATATGGACGAAGTGGGTCTTCTCATCACGGGAATCAATGATAACGGCCTTTTAAAGTTCAAGGCAGTAGGAGGTATTGATAACCGTGTCCTGGTGGGGAAGAGGGTCAGAATAGGCAAGGACAGGGTTCCAGGTGTAATCGGCTACAAGCCCATCCATTTGCAGGATGCGGCCGAAAGG
>LFSK01000030.1:33049-56610 GCA_001512555.1 Clostridiaceae bacterium DTU059
GAATTCGGGGATCATAAGGTGATGGCTAAGGCTCTGGATGACCGGGTAGGTTGTGTCATACTCACCGAGCTTCTCAAAAGCCGGTACCCCTTTGACCTTTACGGCTGTTTTACTGTTCAGGAGGAGATCGGATTAAAAGGGGCCAAGGCTGCTTCCTATGCGGTTGCGCCTGATGTTGCCATCATTCTGGAGGGAACCACCTGCTATGATCTGACCGGAACCAGCGAGCATATGATGAGCACACGACTCGGTGATGGTCCTTCCCTGACTGTCATGGACCGGTCGGTGATTTCAGACAGGGACCTGCTTAAGCATATAACTCGTACCGCAGACAAACTTGGTATTCCATGGCAGATCAAACGAACCATTTCGGGTGGCACCGATGCCGGCAGAATCCAGGTCAGCGGCAAGGGTGTCAGGGTATGTCCAATTGCGGTTCCCTGCAGGTATATTCATACTCCTGTATCGGTCATGGACAAAAGGGATTTTTTCCATACCCTGAAACTGGCGGAAGGAACCCTTGCAGAACTGGCTGATTGGCTTACGGGAGACGGTGATACTGATGTAAAGGACAGCGCTAAAGGGACAGCCCATACCGTTGGGCTTGATCAAAATCAATTTCGGGAGGGGAAAAGTAATGTTTAAAACTATAAGCAAGCTGGTGAATGCCTTTGGTCCGTCGGGCTGTGAAAAGCAGGTGGCAGGGGTCATTACCAATATGATAGAGGACAGGGTGGACGAGATCCGCTCCGATGCCATGGGAAATCTCATTGCCGTAAAACGGGGGTCAGGCAAAAAGATCATGCTGGCTGCCCATATGGATGAGATCGGTCTGATAGTAACTACAATTGATGAGAAAGGCTTCCTGCGGTTTGGAACCGTGGGTGGGGTTTCACCACTGATTTCTCTGGGGCAGCGGGTGGTCTTTGAAAATGGCCTCACTGGCGTGGTTTGGTATGAGGAGAGCATTGAAAACATGAAGGATGCCAAGCCCGATAAAATGTATATCGATATAGGAGCAAGGTCTGAAGAGCATGCCAAAGAGCTGGTGGGTATAGGCGATATGGCGGTTTTTGCAGGTCAGCCTGTTGGGCAGAATGGTGTGGTCATCTCTAAGGCGCTGGATGACAGGGTGGGCTGTGCCGTGCTGGCAGAGCTTGCAAGGAGATGCCCTGAGACTGACCATGAGATATATTATGTCTTTACAACACAGGAGGAAGTGGGCTTAAGGGGAGCCCGCACAGCTGCTTACAGCATTATGCCCCATCTGGCTCTTGCCATTGATGTTACCAGAACCGGCGATACTCCGAAAAGTAAGCATGGGGCTGTAGCCTTGGGGAAAGGACCTGCTATAAAGGTCAAGGACAACAGTGTAATAGCCCACCCCAAAATAAGAGAAAAGCTGGTGAACTGCGCCAGGGAAAACAGCATTCCTTACCAACTGGAAGTTTTGGAGAAGGGCGGCACTGATGCTGGAAGCATACACATCACTGCAGGCGGTATTCCTTCGGGAGGTGTTTCAATCCCGACACGATTCATTCACAGTACTGCCGAAATGGTTGATTTAAAGGATGTGGAGAATGCGGTAAAGCTTTTAGAGGCGTTCATAAAACGGTGAGAATAAATTCTCATTGAGCGCATGCAAGCCTTTTTCTGATCTTCGGCAATCTTAGGGATTTCCAATTAATTCATCAAAAACACATGAAAAATTGCTAAAATAAAAAAATGTGTCGGAACAAATAATAGACCCGAAAGGAGGAAAAAAGGCAATGAGCTTTTTTGATGAATTATCAAGGGATTCCTTTTTATCGAAGAAAGCTGCAAGCAAACAGAGCAGTGCCGCAAAAAGAACCAGGAAAGGTGTAGAAGCCAAGGGTGCCCCAGCCAATTTCAAAAGCGGGATTGCCATGAATGCCTCCGGTAAGCAGGATACCGAGTTTGGTTCCGATATGGCCGGTTCCGGTTACAGTCAATATGGTACCCAAACCTATTCCCATGCAGGTGTGTCCTTTGACAAGCTTTCCGAAAGTGAGGCCAGAATCAGCTATTCGGGTCTTTTATCCAAGTCCGGAGCCGATAAGGTTATCGGTGTTTATGGATATGGCAGCAACCAAAGCTGGGAGGACGTATCTGAGGTTGTCCTGGCAAAGGATTACACGGGCAGCTTTACTGCAATAATACCCATCTCAAGGGGCAAGAATATCAATTTTGCCTTTAAAGATTCTGCTGAGAACTGGGACAACAACTCAGGACTAAACTACACCTTTGTGAATTGATATGGTGATGGCGGGCTATAAAGCCCGCGTTTTCACAGCTCATGCTCGTTCACCCAGTTACGAGCCTCTTCTACACTCTCTTCCGATGCATAAGGAATATTTGCAGCCGAATCAACTTTTTTGATATCCTGATGGGCTCCAGTGCCACCAGATGCTGCTCTTTTTTTCTTTTTATCCATCCCGTCACATCCTAGCGCTTTTATTTCCCCTTATTGGGGCAAGAAGGACAATCACATGAATTATACTATTAAGCTACTCATAGTATTTCCGGGAATGAGTTTGTTTTTCATTAGAAAATTGTGGGATAATCTATATATGTTTATCTGGCTTAAGGAGGTAACAGAGTGAAGGATATCAGGATTTGGTTTGCGTCTTCAGAGGTGGCACCGTTTGCTAAAACAGGCGGTTTGGCCGATGTGGCAGGCTCTTTGCCCAAAGCACTAAAAAAACTGGGTGCAGATGTGAGGGTGGTGATGCCCAAGTACAGGCAAATTCCAAAAGAATATGTAGAGCGGATGAGATTCTTGGGCTATACCATGGTGGACCTGACCTGGCGAAAGCAATACTGCGGTGTGTTTTCCCTGGAACATGAGGGAGTGACCTTCTACTTTTTGGATAATGAATTCTATTTTTTCAGGGATTGGTATTATGGAATGTTTGATGACGGAGAACGTTTCGCGTTTTTCTCAAAAGCCATTTTGGAAATGCTCCCCCTTATTGATTTCAAGCCCGATATCATTCATCTTAACGATTGGCAGACAGGCCTGGTGAGCGTACTTCTTGACGCCCATTACAGGGATTACCGGGAGAACGGCTTTTATAAAAAGATCCATACCGTATTCACCATTCATAACCTGAAATACCAGGGGGTTTTCCCAAAACAGGTGATGGATGAGGTTCTCGGGCTGGACTGGAGCTTTTTTAACCAGGACGGGCTTGAGTTCCACGATAATGTCAACTACCTGAAGGCCGGATTGGCCTATTCCACCGTGCTGAGTACCGTGAGCAAAACCTATGCGGAAGAGATTAAGTACGATTTCTTTGGTGAGAACCTTCAGGGACTTATCAGAAAGAGATCCTCTGATATGTATGGTATTGTTAATGGAATAGACTATGATCTGAATGATCCGGAAAAGGATGAAAGGATATATAAGACATTTTCCATTGATCGCCCTGAGGGAAAGTATGAAAACAAGAGGAGGCTCCAGGAGGATTGTGGTCTCGAAGTAAAGGCCGATATTCCCCTTGTCGGGATAATCTCCCGACTGATCCAGCAGAAGGGCTTCGATTTGATCGAGCGCATGATGTCAGAACTCATGGATCTGGGGATTCAGATCATTGTACTGGGTACCGGTGACCAACGTTACGAGGATCATTTCAGATGGGCTCAGTCCCGCTATCCGGGAAGGGTCTCAGCCAATATATGCTATGACTCGGTACTGGCTCAAAGGATCTATGCTGGCAGCGATATGTTCCTCATGCCATCACTCTATGAACCCTGCGGTTTGAGCCAGCTGTTCAGCATGCGATACGGAACTGTTCCCATCGTGAGAGAAACGGGCGGACTCAAGGATACGGTGATTCCGTATAATATGTACACCGGCGAGGGTACGGGATTTACCTTTGCCAACTACAATGCCCATGAAATGAAGGATGCTGTGGTTCGTGCCATCCAGGTTTACCGGGACAGGGACAGATGGAGGAAGCTGGTCAAATCCTGCATGTCTCAGGATTTCAGCTGGGATCACTCAGCCCTTCAGTATATGCAGCTATACAATATGATACTGGATCGATATGGCGGTTAGGCCTGTGTCATGGATTATTCCCGCTGCATAGTATGAATCAGACCAAAAGCAAACGAGGTGTTCCTATGGGCGATTGTAGAGATTGCGGCGGCTTTTTTGGAGGCGGTTGGGAATGGATTATTATAGTCATTCTGATTATCCTGATATTCTTCCCTGGTATTTTCGGTGGGCAAGATAAATGCCATTGTATATCCAAGGATTGCTGCTGAGACTGCTTACTATCAGTATTAAAGACCGGCTCCGCCGGTCTTGATTTTTTCAATCAAATCGAAGCTTTGCCCTTTCAGAACTATGCTCGCCTTCTTCTTGCAAAGCGAAAGATCGCCGTTACCAGCATGATTCCAAAGGCTATGGAGAAGGCCTTTGCAACCGTATCGATACCCAGCAGGGCGGCCTCGGACACTTCGTTGTCCACAAATGCTTGAATGGTCTTGTATGCGGTTATGCCGGGAACAAGGGGGAAGATACCGGGAATCACAAAAACCGTTGAGGGTGCTTTCATAATCTTTGCCATAAGCTCACTGTAAAGACCGATGACGATGGCACCCGCAAAGATCTGGCTGATACTGAAGGAAAAAGAAGAGGGATCCACCAGAAGGGCTGTCAGAACACCCAGCATACCACCAAGGCCGGCCCACAGGAGAAGCCGTTTTTCGATGTTGATGGCAATAGCGGGCGCAATGCTGCCCAAAAATGCCAGTGCCAAATACTTCAGGATCATCATGCAACCACCCCAATCAGATTCCATGCGGCAATACCGACACCGGTTCCTGCCGCTATGGCAAATACCGTCATAAGGGCTTCTCCCAGCCTGGAAAGGCCGCTTACAATGTCTCCGTGCAGAAGATCCCTTATTCCATTGGTGAGAGCAACCCCAGGGACCAGATTTGTCAGAGCCCCTATGATCACCAGATAGGGGTTGACGCCGATGAGGACTGAGAAAAGGGAGCCCAGAATGCCGGCTGCAAACCCGCCGAAAAAATACTCGATGAAAGGAAAGCTGCTTCCCTGCCGGAAGAGGAATCGCAGTAATCCCAGGACAACACCCACGATGACCGCAGCCGCACTCTCCATCAATGTGCCTCCGAATATCAGCACATAGACGAAGGCGGTCAGGGCATAAGCCATGGCTATGGTGATATTGGAATATTTCTTGATGTTTGAGATTTCGTCCAACTCTGCCATAACCTTCTGATATTCCGGTTTCTGATCCTGTATCTTTCTTGAAAGGGCATTGAGCCTGGATATGCTGGTGAGATCAACTGTCCGGTAAGATATACGCCTGACAATTGTAAGGGATGTCTTTTTACCTCCGGCGCTGACAAATATGCCTGTTGGCAATACAAAGGCATCACAGGAAAGGCAATAACTTTGACAGATTCGTACTATGGTTTCTTCCACCCGGTAGGTTTCGGCACCGCTTTTGAGAAGGAGAGAGCCTGCACGCACTGCGATCTCCAGTATTTTGTCCTGATCCATGTACCTATACCACCTGCTTTTTGATTGGCCAGCCATATGAAAGATTAACCAACTAAGGGGTGTTTCTATTCACCCTGGGCTTGAAAGCCTTGCAGGGCTCACCGCTTGATTCAAGGACCACCTGGGATGGAAGACGCGTGCCTTTAAACCCGTAAAACCTGCACCCTCTCGGGTGACGGGGATCCCATGTGACCTGGTAGAATTGACACTTCATGCATTCCACTGGCTTTTCCATGGAAGCTATTATATCATGTTTTTGGTGGAGGTAATAAGATGTTTGATGGAAGACAGGTAATCGATGTTACCAGAAGCATTATCAGCGGTATGACTGTTTGGCCGGGAGATCCGGGGGTTGCAGTGGACAGAACCGCTTCCATCGGCGAGGGTTCTGTTGCAAATGTGACCAGGATCAATCTGGGCGTTCATTCCGGGACCCATATGGATGCTCCGCTTCATTTTATTGACGGCGGAAAAGACATCGCATCAATTGATTTAGCACGCCTTATGGGTCGGGTTCTTGTGGTGTCCGCCCAATCTGACCTGATTGATGAAGGCCTTATCAAACCATATAATCTTGCCGGGACCCAGGCTGTTTTTTTCAAGACCAGGGCAAGTATGAGGGATGAAAAAACACCCTTCTGGGAAGAATACCCTGCCATAACCCTAAGTTGTGCCGAATACCTGATCCAAAACGGGATCCTTACGGTAGGAACAGACTATTTTTCGATAGAACTGAGCAGGGACGATAGCTTTCCGGTTCACAAGATGCTCCTTTCCCATGAGGTGGCCATAGTGGAGAACCTGGATCTTAAGGATGTCGATGCGGGTATATATGATTTCATCTGCCTGCCGCTGAAGGTTGAGGGCTCGGACGGTTCGCCGGTCAGGGTATTGCTGATAAAGTGACCTGCTATTCCATAGAAGCATTGGTTATTGTATAATGAAAGGGCTGCCGCCTCGGATATTAAAAGGATGGTAATATTTTGGTTTTGAAAGGACTGATTAGAGTGAGTTTGGTTGAGCTTGAACAAGCAAAGCTTGAATTAGCTGAGCTATTGGATAATATCAAGGAATTGGGGGATTCACTTTGACTTCCCTGCTATAGAGAAGGAGCTTGAAGAACTGGAACAGAAGGCATCGGAACCTGAATTCTGGAACGATGCAGAGAAATCCCAGAAGGTATTGCAGCGTACAAAAACTCTTCGATCCAAGCAGGAATTCTTCAATAAACTTCTGAGCGATTGTGAAGATACCCTGACCCTTGCAGAACTAGGTCTGGACGAACAGGATGAATCGGTGCTTGAAGAAGTACAAGCGGGGTTTGACCGCCTGAAGGACCGGTATGAAAAACTCAGGTTGGAAACCCTGCTGACGGGCGAGTACGATGCCAACGACGCTATATTTACCCTTCATGCGGGAGCCGGGGGTACTGAGGCCATGGACTGGGTACAGATGCTTCTTAGGATGTATACGCGCTGGGCAGAACGAAATGGCTTTGAGACCCGCATCCTGGATATTCTGGATGGTGAGGAGGCTGGCATAAAGAGTGTAACCGTTGAGGTAACCGGAGAGTATGCCTATGGGTTTTTAAAATCTGAAAAAGGCGTTCACCGGCTTGTGCGCATTTCCCCCTTCGATTCATCGGGGAGGAGGCATACTTCTTTTGCTTCCATGGAAGTGATGCCAGTTCTGGATGACTCGGTGGAAATCGAGATCAATCCCGATGACCTGAAGATGGATGTCTACCGGGCCAGCGGCGCCGGCGGTCAGCATGTTAACAAGACCTCATCAGCCGTGCGCATTACCCATATACCGACGGGAATTATTGTAGCCTGTCAGAATGAACGATCCCAGTTCCAGAACCGGGAAACGGCGTTGAAAATGCTGAAAGCCAAGCTGCTTGAACTGAAGGAACGGGAGCAGCAGGAAAAAATCTCCCAGATCAAGGGAGAGCAAATGGACATTGCCTGGGGAAGCCAGATCCGATCCTATGTGTTCTGTCCTTATACCTTGGTTAAGGATCACAGGACGAACTATGAAGAAGGAAACATCCAAAAGGTGATGGATGGGGACATAGACAGGTTCATTCAGGAGTATCTGGTAAAAAAGCATTAATGTAAAGCGGATAAAACCGCCCTGTCTTCAGAAGCTGAAGCAACGGGGCGGTTTTAGTTATACAGTAAATGGGCATCAGTAATATCTGGTGTTTCTTGGCCTTCCCTTCAGACGTTTTTTCCGAATCAGGGTGACAACCTTTGAAATCAGCAGAATGACTTCCAGAACCAGTAACGCGATAATTACATAAATCAGTTCCATGTTCTCTTTCAGGCGTTCCCTCAGGATCTGAGCCTCTGTCTTTTTAGGGAGGATTTCCTTATCCGGATACAGTTCCACATTGATGACCGTGTCGTCCATGAGGGTGAAGGTCATGATGCCCACGATGGAGTTCTTCGTTACGGGCGGCTTCAGTTTTGCCTCATCCACATTGATGGACACGTTTTTTATATAGTTCTGTCCCCTGGGATAGATATAGTGAACATCGGCAGTTGGAATCAGGTTTACGGTTTCGTCCCCGATGATGACCGATTTTTGGGCACTCCCTGCAGCCACCAGCGTGCCGTATCGGAAATTGTCAAATCCGTAATTGAACAATTGCGCTGAGTCGGTATAGACCTTTTCAGCGGGCACATCGATCAGGATACAGATGAGCCTCATGGAGTTTTTTGTAGCGCTGGTGACTATGGACTGAACAGAGGGGTCGAAATACCCCAGGACACCTCCATCGGTACCCTCATAGCTCCAGAACATGTTATTTGAATTGGTAAGCAAAAGTGTCCTGTTTTCAGTATACCAGGGCTTGGCCTGTGCGGAGAAAACCCTGTTGAACTCGGTATTGGCCAGGGCTGTCCGTAAAAGCAGGGCTATATCCTGGGCGGTGGTGTATTGCCTCTCATCATATAGTCCGGTGACATTGGTGAAGCGGGTATCGTTCATGCCAATTTTTGCTGCATACTCGTTCATAAGCTGGACAAAGCCTGTTTCGCCTCCCCCAACATGCTCGGCGATGGCTTTTGCCGCATCGTTGGCGCCGGTAAGGAGCAAGGCATAGACCATGTTGCGCACAGAGTATTTTTCACCGACGGTCAGTTCAAGGGAGGCGCCTTCCACACTTATGGCCTCATTGCTTGCGGTTACCATGGCATCTGGGGTAGATTTTTCCAGTGCAATAAGTGCGGTTATCAGCCTGTTGGACAAAGGGGTCTTTACATGTTCATCAGCTGATTTGGTATAGACAACCTGTCCGCGTCTTGCATCCACAAGCAGCGCGGAGATGGCTTCCAATGAAGGCTGATTTTCATTATCTGCTGCTAGGGCAACTGTCCCTGTCAATGAGGCAAGAAAAACAAAGGCAACCAGGGTTGCCATTATGAACAAAACAAGAATTCTATGAAAGAAACGTGATTTTTCCCTCAACAACATTCCCCATACTTCCTTAGTTTTGAAGATTCAAAGGCTGTCCAACCCATGAAATCCAGCCTGAAACTGCATTTTTTAAAGCTTTCCGTAAATGCAGGCTGAAGTGCATAGATATCTAAAGCAGTAGTTTTGGTGATCTGCCGGCTTTCAGGCGCCCGCAGGATAACCATGAGGGATTGATAAGATAACCCTATTCACCAAATGATTATAGCATATGGACGTCCTGATTTGAATCGGGTGATACCAAAACTTAGTGCCGTCATATAATGTTAATTTTAGCTATTTCCCCGGCCGGGATGCAAGTTTTTATCGCAAATGTAACAGTAAAGATATATTCCGGAACACATCATCATACCCACTTAACCAGGGGCAGGTCATACCTGTTCATCTGATTAGTGTTGCGGGGAATGACCCTGAAGGTATAGCCGTATTCACCACCATCGGAGAGGCGGAGACTGGCCTCATAATGCCAGGCGGCTGAGTCGGTCTGGCGCACCATGTTCATTTCCAGCGATTTTCCATGAACTATGCGATTGTTGGATAGCGGCCCGTAAAAGACCTCTACACTGACATCCTCTGGTGTCAGGCTCCCCAACTGAACTGTTATGGACAGCTTGATTTCCTGATCGGACAACACATTGTAATCCGACAGGCCGTGGATATCCTGATTAGCGGTGAGGGCAACCTGGGGCCATGCTGCTTCAACGCGGCGTTTCCATCCTGCCAGTTCCCTGACCATGGAATAGTTGGATTCATTGATTTTTTGGATTCTCTCTATGCAAGGAATATACATGGCCTGGGTATATTCCTTCACCATGCGCTGGGTTCCATAAACAGGCGTCACCGACTTTATAGACTCCTTCATCATTCTTATCCAGCCTGTGGGTATTCCCCGCTCGTCACAGTTATAGTAGAGGGGAATGATTTCCCTTTCCAGAGTCTCGTAAAGGGATTTGCTGTCGGCGTCATCCTGGTGATGCTCGTTGTGGTAGGGTGTATCATCACCAATCACCCAACCGTTCTTACCGTTATACCCTTCGCACCACCAGCCGTCCATGATGCTGAAATTGACAACACCATTGACGCATGCCTTCATACCGCTGGTGCCGCTGGCTTCAAGAGGTCTTCTGGGATTATTCATCCAGACATCCACTCCCTGAACCAGATAGCGGGCCATGCTCATATTATAGTTCTCCACGAGAAATACCTTGCCCTTGAAACCTTCCCTTTTAGCTATATCATGGATACTTTTTATGACTTCATGAGCCGGCCGGTCCGCAGGATGTGCCTTGCCGGCAAAGATGACCTGAACGGGGGTTCCCTTGCTGTTCAATATCTTCTCGATTCTGGCCAGATCTCGGAATATCAGGCTCGCCCTCTTGTAGGTGGCAAACCTTCTTGCAAAGCCGATAGTCAATACATCGGTGTCCAGTTGGTTATCCAGATCATTCACCTCGTTGAGTGAAACACCATTAGCGATATACTGCTTTTTAAGCCGTTCTCGGATAAAGCGAATCATCTGGGTCTTCAAAGCCTTATGGGTTTTCCACAGTTCATCGTCGGGGATATTGTCCACCGATTCCCATACTGATTCATCATCCAGCCTGTATTTCCAGTCAGACGGGAAATACTTATCGAAGAGATGCCTGAAACCCGGAGCCAACCATGTCATGGTATGTATTCCGTTGGTGATATGGGTGATGGGTACTTCATCCTCGTGAATACCTGGCCAGATACTGTTGAATATGTTGCGTGAAACGGCACCATGGAGAGCGCTGACGCCATTCTTCCTGCCCGACATATTGAGTGCCAGAACCGTCATATTGAAGTTGTTCGGATCTCCGGGCTTCAAACCAAGCCTTATGAACTCATGCCTCTGAAGTCCTAACTGCTCCCAGTAATGGCTGAAATAACGATCCACCATATCCAGAGGAAATACATCGTTGCCGGCAGGAACCGGTGTGTGGGTGGTAAAAACAGAGGAGGAATAAACAATCTCCCTTGCCTCTTCAAAGGGTATGTTTTTTTCGGACACCAGCTTCCGGGCCAATTCAAGGCTCATAAAGGCCGAATGCCCTTCGTTCATATGGTATACTGTACCCTTGATGCCAAGGGCGTCCAGTGTCCGTATGCCGCCTATGCCCAAAATGATCTCCTGCTGAATCCTGGTCTCACTGTCCCCACCGTAAAGTCTCTCTGTGAGGGAACGGTCGTAGGCATTGTTTTCCGGTACATCTGTGTCCATCAGATAGAGCTTTACCCGCCCCACATCTATCCTCCATATCCTGGCGAAGACAGTACGGTTGGAAAGCTCAACGCTTATGGTAAGCGGTTTACCGGTGTCATCAGTGACAGGAGTAACTGGAAGCTGTGAGTAGTTCAGGGTTGTAAACCGGGTCTCCTGCCATCCTTCAGCATTTATCCTCTGATCAAAGTAACCCTGTTTGTAAAAGAGTCCTACCGCTGTGAAGGGAAGCCCCAGATCACTTGCTGATTTGCAATGATCCCCGGAGAGGACGCCAAGACCGCCCGAGTAGACCGGTAATACCTCGTGGAAACCATACTCTGCCGAAAAATATACTATATGCTCATCCCTGTACTGGGGAAAGGTCTGGTTGAACCATGTATCCTGATTGGTAATGTAGTGATTGAAATCATTCATCACCTTTTCATAACGCTCCATGAAATCAGGGCATGCCAGTTTTTCCTCAAGCTTCCGAAGGCTGACCTCCTGAAGGAGCCGTACAGGGTTGCGTTCGAGCTTCTCCCAGAGTATCAGGTCGATATCCCGGAAGAGATCAATGGCTTCACTGTTCCATGACCACCAGAGATTGCAGGACAAATCTTTAAGTCCGGACAATGCATCAGGAATGGCGGTAGTCACTTTGATCTTTCCAAATTTATGCATAATAAACCTCCATTATATGACGATATAAAAGTATAGACTTATATATACCCCTTTTATGTTTTTATTAATACCTCATCACATAAAAACCACGGATCGGCTTCGTGGGACGGAACTCACGTATAGAGCATGGTTTGGTCTGTCGAACAGAGAACAGACATTAGGCCTTACAGAATAAATAAATAGTTGTAAATTGGCGTCTTTTACTATATTATATATTTATCTGTGAATCAATACTTTTTAAACCGAGCTTTTTATGGTGAGGAGCAGGGTGGTTACTGGCTTTGCTGTATCCATCACCTCCGAAAGTTTTGAAATGCAGACTCCTGTTATAGTCCATTTTGAAAAAGGAGAGTGTCGTAATTGCCGGGAGAGAAGAAATTCGGAACGTCGCTTTTTGGATTCAACAAATCGGATGTCAATGCCTACATAGAAAAGATCATCCATGAATTCGACCAGCGTTTGAAAGAGAAGGATGATGAGATCTCCAATCTGAAACTGCAGATCAGAGAGATGAAGGCACGGTTTGAATCTGCCGCCAACGAATCCGAGTCCCTGGCCAGGGAGAAGGAAAGGATAGCCAGTGCCCTGATTACGGCGCAGGAAAAGGCCGAGTCCATGCTGGAAGAAGCCAGGAGCAAGGCAGAACAGGAGAAGATAAGGCTCGATGCGGCCCTTGAGGCCGAACGTGAGAAGATCATCGATATCAAGCACGATATCAAGCTGATGAAAAGCCAGGTGATTGAAGCACTTACCAGGTACCAGAATTCATTGAATGAGGCGGAAATATTCATAGAGAATAAAGAGCAGGAGTATTATAAGGAAGACGACGATCAGGAATCCCAGTAGACAGGTGCCTTAGGTGGTCTTTTCATAAGACCTGGCACAGTGTTATTCGATTGATGTGATCCCTGCTTAAGCAAGCAGGGTTTTCTTGTAGTTTAAAGTCCAGATAATTGCATTTTGAAAGGAGTAATAAACATGCAACAGGAAATTCTTGATATTCTGCGGAAAAACAGCCGAATCAGCGATGAAGAACTTGCGATCATGCTGGGTACCGATGTGGAATCAGTCACGGCGGTCATAAAAGACATGGAAGATAAAGGTATTATCACAGGATATAAAACATTGATAGATTGGGAAAAGGCAGAGGAGAATGTGGTAACGGCCTATATAGAGGTCCGCGTTACTCCCCAGAGAGGTCAGGGGTTCGATAAAGTTGCCGAGAGGATCTACCAATACCCCCAGGTAACGGCTTGTAGTCTCATGTCAGGCGGATTTGATCTCTTTGTTGTGGTGGAGGGCAAGACCATGAAGGAGGTTGCCCTGTTTGTAGCCGAGAAGCTGGCCACCATTGATTCGGTATTGAGCACATCCACCCATTTTGTACTCAAGAATTACAAGGATAACGGAGTCATTTTCAGCCGGGCTCGAAAGGATGAAAGGGAGGCCGTGGTGTTATGAACATAAAGGATAGAATCAAATCCCATATCCTGGATACACCGCCATCGGGAATCCGGAAATATTTCGATTTGATCAACGAGATGAAGGATGCCATTTCTCTTGGTATTGGCGAGCCCGATTTCGAAACGCCCTGGACTATCCGTGAGGAAGGCATCTATTCCCTTGAGAAGGGAAAAACATTCTATTCATCCAACGCAGGATTTATAGAGCTGAGGGAAGAAATCGCCAAATACATGGCCAGGAAGTTCAACTTAAGTTATGATCCGGCTTCCGAGATTCTGGTTACAGTGGGCGGCAGCGAGGCCATTGATATTGCCCTCCGTACCTTTGCAGGACCTGGTGATGAGGTGATCATTCCCGAACCTTCCTTTGTAGCTTACAAGGGGTGCGCCATGTTTTGCGGAGCTACTCCCGTACCGCTGGAACTGAAGGCTGAACACCGTTTTCGCATGCAGCCCGAGCAGTTGGAGGAGTGTATAACCGACAGAACCGTGGCCATTATTCTTGCATATCCCAATAATCCCACAGGTGCAACCATGGACTATGAGGATTATGCCAGGCTTGTTGAGGTGCTTCGGGATAAGGATATCATTGTGATCTCCGATGAACTGTATGCAGAACTGAACTATAAGGGAAAGCATGTCTCCATAGCGCAGTTTCCGGAAATGAAGGATAAGACCATCGTGATCAACGGCTTTTCAAAGGCGTTTGCCATGACGGGCTGGAGAATAGGCTTTGCCTGCGGTCATCCCGATGCACTGGAGCAGATGAAAAAGATACATCAGTATGCCATCATGTGCAGCCCCACCACCGCTCAGTTTGCGGCTATAGAAGCCCTTAGAAACGGTGAGCCTGAAGTGAGAAGGATGGTTGACGAGTACAACAAGAGAAGGCGAGTTATGCATGACGGTTTCAACAAGTTAGGGCTTGATTGTTTCGAACCCTTTGGCGCATTCTATTGTTTTCCTGATATCCGATCCACAGGTCTCAGTTCCGATGAGTTCTGTGAAAGGCTGCTGATCGAAGAGAAGGTGCTCACTGTTCCGGGCAACGCCTTTGGTGCCTGCGGCGAGGGTTTTGTCAGAGCCACCTATGCCACATCCATTGAAAATATCCGTGAAGCCCTGGTAAGGATCGCCCGTTTTGTTGAAAGAGTAAGATCCTGAAAAGAGCAAGTTCGGTATTATACAGTGCCCATGAAAAAGGGCGGATCCGTTATACCCGGATCTGCCCTTTGTTTATGTACTTCTTATTTTGTATCTTCATTGCTTCCACTATCAAGTCATCCAATTGCCGGCTTATGGTGAGTACTACATCCTTTTTGCACCCGGTTTCAAGCGCCTTGTTGAGCTGACCGCGCACGACTTCAATCTTTTTCATTTGTATCCCCCCGGATAGCAAGTAATTAATACCTTTTGTATCTGTTTGCTAAATCATAACATAATTCGATGGGTTAGTCAACAAAAACGGCTCCAGGAGCGGATTTCGACACGATTCGCCATATGGCGACACAGTCGGAATTAATTGTTAAGTAATGGGGAATGGGGGATATACTATGGCAATAAAAGGCTGTATAATTTATAATTGGTTTAGGCTCCAACCGGCAGCAAACCGATTGAAGCCTAAAACCGGGATACCGGGAGTTGCGAATGAAAGGAGATAAGTAATGGGAAAGCTGTTATCAGGAAGAAATATTCTGATTATGGGAGTGAGAAATAAATGGAGCATAGCCTGGGGGATTGCTCAGGCAGCCCACAGGGAAGGCGCCAATCTGATCTTTACCTATCTTGGTGAAAGAGAAAAGGAGGAACTGAAAAAACTGACAGCGGATATGGGAACGCTCCATGCCTACCCTTGTGATGTCTCCTCTGATGAGGATATTGAACGGCTGTTTGGCCGGATAAAGACCGAATTTGGGGTGCTCCACGGATTGGTTCATGCCATTGCATTTGCTAAAAGCGAGGATCTTAAGGATTCCTTCCTCAATACAAGCCGTGAGGGTTTCAGGGTGGCTATGGATATCAGTGCCTACTCCATGGTGGCGGTCTGCCGTCATGCAGCGCAGCTCATGACCGAGGGAGGCAGCATCATAACCCTTACCTATCGTGGATCCATAAAGGTTATGCCAGGATACAACGTGATGGGGGTTGCCAAAGCGGCTCTGGAAGCCAGTGTGCGTTATGCCGCCTATGAGCTTGGCAGCAGTAATATCCGCGTTAATTCACTCTCTGCAGGGCCGATCAAGACACTTTCCGCAAAGGGCGTGAAAAACTTCAGCGATATATTAGGCATTGTGGAGGAGCGTTCACCACTTAAAAGAAACGTTACCCTGGAGGATTTAGGTAAAACAGCGGTATACCTTTTAAGCGACCTGTCATCGGGCGTGACAGGAGAGGTGATCTTTGTGGATTCGGGGTATAACAATATGGGCTTGTAATTTTTACAAATTGTTCACAGTTTGTTCATCTCTATATTTCATAATTAATTTGGCTATTAAGATGCGGGTTTTTGCTGACGGGTATAGTGGGCATAGCCCGCTCTTTTAAATAATCCCGTAAAGGAGGAACAGCATGATAGAGATTCAGAACCTTACCAAGGATTATGGAAGGATCAGAGCGATTGATGATGTCAGCTTTACGGTGGGAAAAGGTGAGATTGTTGGTTTTCTCGGCCCCAATGGCGCTGGAAAAACCACTACCATGAACATTATCACCGGATTTATTTCATCAACATCAGGATCCGTCCGGGTGGCAGGATATGATATTCTTGAAAATCCCGTGGAGGTCAAAAGGCATATCGGCTACCTTCCGGAACAGCCACCATTGTATCCGGATATGACGGTGAGCGAGTTCCTGGATTTCTGTGCAGATCTTAAGAAGGTGACGGCCAGGGAGTGGAAAAACCAGAAGAAGGACATCATGGAACTGGTCAAGATCACCCATGTGAGCCATCGGCTCATTAAGAACCTTTCCAAGGGATACAAACAAAGGGTGGGGCTGGCTCAGGCTCTTGTGGGGTCCCCGGATGTGCTGATTCTTGATGAGCCCACCGTTGGACTCGACCCCAAGCAGATCATGGAGATACGTAAACTCATAAAGGCTTTGGGAAAGAACCATACCATCATCTTAAGCTCCCATATACTTCCCGAAGTCAGCGCCGTATGTGATCGTGTCATCATCATAAACAAAGGCAGGATTGCTGCCATCGATACTCCTGAAAACCTCTCCAAAAAGCTCAGCGACTTTTCAAGGTTTACCATTACCGTGGCAGGACCTGAAAGTAAGGTCAGGGAGATCCTGGAGGGAGTGGAAGGTGTTAAGGATGTGGAAATCAGCGGAAGCCCCGGAGAGGACGAAACCTGCTTCATCGTAGAGGCTGATAAGGATAGCGACGTTCGAAGGCCTATCTTCAATCAGCTGGCTTCAGCCGGATATCCCATTCTGGAACTTAAGTCCATGAACCTGTCCCTTGAGGAAATATTCCTGCAACTTACCACAACGGAAGTAAAGGAGGTCGTTTAAGCCATGATGGCCATTATAAGGCGCGATTTCAGATCATATTTCAGTTCTCCCATAGCATATGTGCTCATAGGATTGTTCATCTGCATCATGTCCCTCTTTTTTGTAGACAGCCTGAATGCAGGCGTCGCCTATTTTACAAGCAATTTCATCAGCAGCATGAGCTTTATGTTGCTGTTCATCGTTCCCATATTGACCATGAGAACCTTTGCCGAGGACAAAAAGTCCGGAACTGAGGTGCTTTTACTGACCTCACCTGTGCGCCTGTCCCAGGTGGTTTTAGGTAAATACCTGGCTGCCACAGGGGTTTTCCTGGTTCTGACCGCTGCGTCACTGGTTTTCCCTCTGGTTCTCCTGATTTACGGAAAACCTGACGGTGCCACCCTGTTCAGTTCCTACCTGGGATTTGTTCTTTTGGGGATGGTATTCACTTCGGTGGGAATTTTTGCTTCATCCCTTACAGAGAACCAGATTGTCGCAGCCATCATATCCTTTGTTTCCCTTTTTACCCTGACTTCTTTCAGTTACATTGGAAGTTATATGGGCGGCTTCATAGGCAAGCTGCTGAACCGGCTGTCCTTTATGGATAAATACTATGAGTTCTCGGCCGGCATTATCGACATCACGTCCATCATATTCATGCTGAGTTTTGCGGTGGTGTTCGTGTTTCTGACTGTCAGAATTCTGGAACGCAAGAGATGGAGCCAGGGGTGATGATATGAAAAAGACAGGTTTATTCAAGAAAAAGAGTTTCAGGTATGGAACCTACTCATTTGTTATAACAGCAGTTGTTATCGCCATTATCGTACTGATCAATACTATCCTGGGATTGTCGGATATCTCAAAGAGACTGAGGTTTGACATCACTCAGGATAAGATGTTTTCCATCGGCCAGCAGAGCATCGATCTTGTAAAAGGGTTGGATAAAGAAGTGGAAATATATATCCTCTCATCTGAAAGCAGCTATTCTAATCTTCTGGTTACAGAGGTAGTGGATCAGTATGTGGTCCACGGAAACGGGAGGATCATAGGCCCGCATTATGTTGACCTGGATAAGGATCCTACTTTCATAAGCAAAAACTTTGATCCGGATCAGGTTAAGGGTATAAACAGCGGGGACATTATTGTGCGATGCGGCAATAATACCAGGGTACTGAGCAATCAGGACTTTATGGAAATATCCTATGATTATTACGGTGGAGCTTATGTGACCGGTCTCAAGGTTGAGCAGGCCTTTACCAGTGCCATCAAAAGCGTGACCGCTGAAAAAATCAATACCATTTATTTTGTCAGCGGCCATGGGGAATACAAAAGTGATGACCTGTCCCAGCTCAGATCAGCACTTTCTCTGAACAACTATGCCCTGAAAGAGACAACCCTCACCGTGCCTGTTCCTGAAGATGCAGACGTTCTGTTCTTCCCGTCTCCCACCAGTGATCTTCTGGGTAGTGAACTAGAGAACCTGCTGGCTTTTCTGGAACGGGGCGGAGACGCCGTTTTCCTGTTTGATGTGCAAAGCACCATCCAGGACTTGACGAACTTCAACGAGGTATTCAGCCGTTACAACCTTCAGCTTAATTACGATCTGGTCAATGAGTTCAGTCAGGCCAACTACCTTAAGGAGAACTGGATGATCAGGCCCATGGTGTACATGAGCGATGTAACAAGGAATTTGAACCCGGATCAGCTCTTTATCTACCTGCCCATGAGCAGGAGCATCAGTGTGCTGAGCACCAATAAAGATAATCTGGAGGTCTCTCCCTTGTTCGGATCCACAGACGATTCGACCGCCATTGATCTGAATACTGGAGTGCAGAGCATGGGTCCATTCTTTTTAGGTGCCCTGTCCCAGATGGAAATCGGTACCTCAAACCATAGCAGGATTGCCCTTATAGGAAACTGTACCTTTATTACAGATACCTATATGTCAGAACTGGGGGATAACGGAAGCCGCTATATTGTGTCCACCCTCAACTGGATGCAGGAACGGGCCGATGATGTCATGATTCCGGCAAAATCACTGGATCAGCCCCCGCTGAATATGACTGAGCAAAGCCGGGTCTTTGTATTCATACTGCTGATCGCTGTTATACCGCTTGTCATTATAGGCACAGGTTTATTTGTCTGGATCAGGAGGAAAAGTCTATGAAGAGATGGCGAAATGTGATCATTCTGGGATTAGTCCTTGCTGTTTTACTTGCGGCATATTTTCTGCTGAAGGGAGGGGAGCCGGGAGCCGAACCCGGGCCTTCCTCCACCCCAGAAGATAACCCCGAAGCCGTCAGGATGCTTGATCTTGAGCGGGAGGATATAGTTAAGATCCTTCTTGAATATGATGGCGCGGAGTTAGTTTTGAATCTGAAGGAAGAGGATGTTGAAGTCAAAACTATTGAAGATGACGGAACGGAAACAATCACCACGAACAAGGTAAAAGTATGGGTCAGCGATGCCTTCCCACTTGAGCAATCGGTGGTCAGTGATATCCTTTACGGAGGAGTGAATTCCACCACCAACAGGCTGATAGAAAGCGATCCGGAAGATCTGTCCATATACGGCCTGGATGAACCGGTTTCAGTCACCTTCTTTGATGCTGAGGGGAATTCCCAAACCATTGAAGTGGGCAATTCCACACCCACCGGTGACTACTACTATGTAAAAAAGGGTGATGGGAAAGAGGTATTTACACTGGCGCGCTATCTTGCCGAATACCTGAAACCAAGCCGATACGACCTGATCTCCAAACAGCTTTATCATAAGGACAGCCTGAGCGTTGAGGACATGACCGAATTAACCTATTACAGGGATGATGAGCTTGTGTTTTCGGCTCATCTGAAGGAGGCACCCGTAGACTGGCTCATAACCGAGCCTTTGGAAATCGGTGTTAACCTTCAGAATATGGATAGCTTCCTTCGCGGTCTGTCGGGGCTTAAAGCTGGAAAAATAGTGGATGATAGGTCTTCCAACCTGAAGGAATACGGCCTTGATGCTCCCCGTTATGTTTTTAGATATACTCTTGATGGCCAACCCTACGAGCTGAGGATTGGGAACCGGGAGGGCTCAGTATTCTATGCCATGCTGGAAGGAAAGGACTATGTCTTCACTATCAGTGCCGACAACTTGAGTTATCTGGATACCCCGCTTAAAGACGTGGTTCAGTTAATGGTTCATGTCCCTTCCATCTTCGACACATCAAAGCTGGTGATTGAGATAGACGGCAGAACCGATGTTCTGGAGATGGATATCAGCCAGGAACTGGCCGATGATGATGTCTATATCTTCAATGGACAGAAGATTGAGGACAAGGATGACCGCAGCCTGTTCAGAAAGTACTTCCAGGGAGCCATTGCCCTTTCAGGAGACAGGCTGGACCTTGATGCAAAGCCTGAGGGAGAACCTGAAGTAAGGCTGACATACACATCCAGAACCGGAGAGGCAACCGTGGTCGAATTGATTCCCACCCCTGATGGATACGGCTATCATGCCATGAAGAACGGAGATTATACCGGGCTGGTTCTGGGGAAGAGGGAGTTGGACAAAGCAAACATGGGTATTCGCAAATCCTATGAGAACTTCATCGAAGGACTAAAGGATTGAATTTCTGCATTTTTCACAAAAAAGCATCAAGAACACACTTCGTACTTGTTGAAAAAGACATATTGGGTTCATCTGTTACTTTTCTGTTGATATCCTTGTCAATAAACTGTTATAATGAATTTGAAGATCGTTAATATGTTCACAATATGGATTAGCATAATCATCAGGAGGTATTGATATGGGCGTTTGCTGTTGCAAGGAATCGAAGGAACAAAAACTTGACGAGATCATCGCCAAGTATAAGGATACCCGTGGCGCGTTGATTCCTGTTTTGCATGAGGCACAGGAAATATACGGTTATTTGCCTATGGGTGTTCAGAAAAGAATTGCAGAAGGCCTTAATGTCTCTCTGGCCGACGTCTATGGAGTTGTTACTTTCTACACCCAGTTTTCATTGGAACCCAAGGGAAAGTACAAGATCAATGTTTGTATGGGAACCGCATGCTACGTTAAGGGATCAGGCGATATTCTTGACAAGCTCAGCGAGGTTCTGAAAATCAAGAACGGCCAGTGTACAGAAGACGGGCTCTTTTCATTGGATGCATGCCGTTGTATTGGTGCCTGTGGCCTTGCTCCTGTTATCATGATCAATGATGACGTTTATGGCAGGCTGACAGCCGATGATATTCCTGACATCATCAAGTCCTATAAGGAAAAAGAGGCAGAGGCTGTTTAAAGTGTTTCTCACAGCATTTATTGCTGGCAGAGATTGGCTATGAGGGATTTATCACTGCATATTTTGGACATTGCACAAAATGCTGTTGGGGCAGAAGCTGATCGTATTACCATCAGCTTGACGGTGGAAGGCCGTCCCGGTGTACTGAAAATAGTTATATCCGATAACGGCAGAGGAATGGAGCCTGACCTCCTGGATAGAGTAACAGATCCGTTTACCACCAGCAGGAAGACCCGCCATGTAGGGCTTGGGATACCATTATTGAAACAATCTGCCGAACTGGCGGGAGGTGTTTTCAGTATCAAATCGGTTGTCAATGAAGGGACAGAGGTTATCGCAACTTTTCCGGTTGATAGCGTGGATCGGGTTCCGGCAGGCAATATAGCCGACACTTTGGTTATGCTGGTTGCGTCCCATCCTGAAATTAACTGGGAATTCAGATTTGCTAGTGAGCACGAAAAGTTGGAATTCAACCTGGCTGACGTAAAAGAAGCATTAAAAGGAGTATCAATCACCAATCGGCATGTTCAGGAATGGATACAGAATACATTGAGTGAAGGATTTAAATCGGTATTTGGAGGTGTTTTGGATGAAGTCAATTAAAGAGCTGGAAGCAATCCGTGAAAGAGCTCTCAAGGAGATTTCTGTTCGTGAAAATGAGAATAAAACAAGAATAGTTGTCGGGATGGCCACATGCGGCATTGCAGCCGGTGCCAGGCCGGTAATGAATGCCTTTGTTGAGGAATTGAATAAACGAAACATTCATACCGTCAACGTAACCATGACAGGATGCGTTGGCATTTGTCGTTTTGAGCCCATAGCTGAGGTCATTGATACCAATGGCGAGAAAACAACCTATGTGAAACTGGATGCCGAGAAGGCAAGAAGGATTGTAGCCGAACACATTGTTAACGGAAGACCGGTTCTGGAATTCACAATCGGTGCCGCTGAGAAATAAAAATATGAGGTCAGGGAGGTTGGAATTATGATTTACAGATCGCATGTACTTATATGCGCCGGTACCGGTTGTACCGCTTCAAAATCTACTGAAATAGAAGAAGCCATGCGTAGGCTTTTTGTTGAGCATGGTATTGATAAAGAGGTCAAAATCGTAAAGACAGGATGCTTTGGACTTTGTGAAAAGGGTCCCATCATGGTTATCTATCCTGAAGGGGCTACATATTCAAAGGTAACTCTCAAGGATGTAGCTGAAATTGTTGAGGAACACCTTGTCAAGGGCCGTATTGTTAAACGTCTTCTTCTTGGGGACAAGGATGCTGAAGATGTGGCAAAATCCCTTGAGAATGTGGGGTTCTTCAATAAGCAGAAGAGGATTGCTCTCAGAAACTGCGGCGTCATTAACCCCGAGAATATTGATGAGTATATTGCCCACGACGGATACATGGCTTTGGCCAAGGTTCTCACTGAGATGAAACCTAATGAGGTTATAGACCTTATTAAAAAATCCGGTCTTCGCGGACGCGGTGGTGCCGGATTCCCCGCAGGCCTGAAGTGGCAGTTTGCTGCCCAGGCTGAAGGTGACCAGAAATATGTTTGCTGCAACGCTGACGAGGGTGACCCCGGAGCGTTCATGGACAGGTCGGTGCTGGAGGGTGACCCCCATTCAGTGCTGGAGGCTATGACCATAGCCGGATATGCCATTGGTGCCAACCAGGGCTACATCTATGTCCGTGCTGAATACCCCATCGCTGTTGAAAGGCTGAATATAGCCATCAGACAGGCCAGGGAATATGGCCTTTTGGGCGATAATATTTTTGGAACAGATTTCTCATTTAATATAGATCTCCGCCTTGGAGCCGGTGCTTTCGTTTGCGGGGAGGAAACCGCTCTGATGACCTCCATTGAAGGACACAGGGGCGAACCCAGAACAAGACCTCCTTTCCCGGCTGTAAAAGGTCTGTTCGATAAGCCGACCCTTCTCAACAACGTTGAGACCTATGCCAATATTCCGGTTATAATCAATAAAGGACCTGAATGGTTCAACACCATCGGAACTGAAAAGAGCAAGGGAACAAAGGTGTTTGCTGTGGGAGGCAAAATCCATAACACAGGTTTGGTTGAGATTCCCATGGGGACAACCCTCCGGGAGGTTATTTATGATATCGGCGGCGGTATTCCCAATGGCAAGAAGTTTAAGGCTGCCCAGACCGGTGGTCCTTCCGGCGGCTGCATACCTGCAAGCCATATCGATACACCCATAGATTATGATTCCCTCAACGAACTGGGTTCCATGATGGGTTCCGGCGGTCTCATCGTTATGGACGAGGACAACTGTATGGTGGATATTGCCAAGTTCTTCCTGGAGTTCACCGTGGACGAGTCCTGCGGAAAGTGTCCGCCTTGCCG
>LFSK01000182.1 GCA_001512555.1 Clostridiaceae bacterium DTU059
GTTTGTATGGCGTTTTCGACCATGGCGGGGTATAGGTTATTGTTTTCATCCAAGAAACCCGACAGGTCTCCGACAGCGTACACATTCTTGTGCTTGGTACGGCCAAATTCGTCTACAACTACTCTGCTCGCCTTTTTAAGCTTTTCCACATCGATGCCGTCTACGCTCTCAGAACTTCTTATACCTGCTGCCCAGATGATGGTTGCAGTATCAATGAACCCGCCTTCAACCACCAGCCCTTTTTCGGTGGCTTCCAGAATTTTTGTGCTGGTCATGATCTCAATGCCAAGCTTCTCTTCCATGTATTTATGTGCCTTGGCTGCATTCTTCTCATTCAAGGTATTCAGGATACGGGGCATCATGTCTACAATTACCAGACGGACATCCTCTCTGGGAATGTTGTGTTCCTTGCATAAAGACCTGCTCCAGATGGCCAGTTCTCCAATCATTTCAACCCCGGTGAATCCGGCACCGGCCACGACGAAGGTCAAAAGCCTTTTTCTCTTTTCCGGATCCTTTTCCTGCTCCGCGAGTATAAATGTTTTCTTGATATGCTCACGAATTCTGACCGCATCATCAAAGGACCAAAGTGTGAAGGCATGTTCCTCAAGGCCGGATATCCCGCAGAAATTGGGACTGCTTCCCATTGCAAGGATCAGATAATCATAATGGTATGCATTCTTCTCGGATCTAAGCGTGTTATTGTCCAGATCGAAGTCCCTGATTTCGTCCATCACCAGATTGACGCCGGTATATTTGAATATGCTCTTTAAGGGGATGCGCACTGCTTCCTCTGAAACGCGGTTGCCCGCTACTTCATGAATTTCGGTGAGCAGTGTATGGTAAGGGTTCTTGTCTATCAGCGTGATATCTATCCTGTCTTTTTTCTTCTTTTTGTTCAAGGTCAGAGCGGCTTCTATACCTGCATAACCTGCCCCGACAATCAGAACCTTCTTAGACATGGCTGCACTCCTTTCCCTATGTATACATAACTTATTATTTTCCTAGCCCAGGTGTTTTACCACATGAGTTTTATCGGCTAAATAAAAAAGGTTTTGGGCCACTACCGCAGTGACAAATCCCATGACCATTCCCGCAATCAGAAGAACGGGGAGGTATGCGAAGATGGCTGTGTTTCGCATCATCAGGCTTGCCATGAGAATTTGTCCGGTGTTATGGGCTGCCGCACCTCCAATGCTTATCCCCAATATGGAAAACAGTTTGTTGTAGCCATATTTCAGCACCTGCATGGTGATGAGTGCCAATAATGCTCCTGAAAGCGAAAACAGCAGGGACGATAAGCCCCCAAACATCAGGGCGGCCAAAACACATCTCAGTACCGAGATAGTCATAGCCGAAACAAAGCCCAAATAAAACAGGGCAAACATGGTCACAATATTTGCAAGTCCGAGCCTTATCCCAGGGATGGGAATGATAAGGCTTGTGGGAAACAAGCTTTCTATATAGGATAATATCAACGCAAGTGATATGAGTAAACTGTTAAGCGCAATTTTTTTCATATTTTCCTCGTTTATGCCGGTGGGGCAGTGTTAATGCAGAATGATGTCGGTATCGTTCCCAATGGAATCGGTGCCAGTGATCTTGATAAGAATCTTGTCCGGCAGGCACACGGCGATCTGTCCATTCCTGGATATCCAGCCCGTGCCCACGCATACCTGATCGGGGCAGGCTGCCTCTCTGAATCTGATCCTGCCCTTCTGTGCCTCTATCACACCAGGATACTCTCCGGAGTATTCGATGATTTCGGTATTTTCCAGTGTATCCAGTCGTATCTGCTTTATAACAACTCCGTCCTGAATGATCAATGCGGTTTTTTCCTGGGAATCGGCCTGCCGCAGCGTGAACAGCAGGATGACAGCAGCTGCCGCTATAAACAGGATAATAAAAAAATCGCCGGGTTTTGGCTTCAGTCGCAAGGATTCAAACCTCCGTTCAGTCAACGGGTATTTCTGCTATCATTGATAATCTATGTAATACACGCTGATACCAGTCATTATAATATAACACGGAATGGTTTGCAAAGAAATGTTTATGCGGGTTTGCGGACATGTTCAGTGTATGTAAAACGCTTTGAATGGATGCAGGTAACAAGCCTGCTTTCGTGCTCATATAATATTTTGAGCAGATTGAATGGATAAGGGGGTATTGTCTTGGATCAGGCAAAGCCGCCTATAATATCGCAAACCGTCTCAGTAACATTTGAGAATGATGACATATGTAAAATCATGGCGGTAAGCGAACCCAGGAATGATGTGAACTGCCTTACAGGCTTTGTTTCAGATAAATCAAACGGCAAGCCTATAGAGGGTGCATGTATCAAATTAACTGATAATACGCTCAATTCCATAAACCAGGGCTGTTCAGACAGCAAGGGTCATTTCAGCATACCCTTGGGAGCTTCTTCGTCATGCAGAATACTTGTTGCTAAGGAGGGCTACTGTACCTATACTAGTGACTTGATAAATCTGACCTGTATAGGGAAGAAGGGTATGGATATAGCTTTATCTCCATTTGAATCAAAAGGCATTGTTCTCTATGGCTGTGTGCGTGACTTTTTCCAAAAACCTGCTCAGGGCGTCAGGGTAACCCTGTACCGCGAGGATAAGGGCATCGGGGAAGAAACAACCCTGACCAATGAGGATGGGGGCTTCCTGTTTGACGGTCTTGAACCCGGGACCTATAAGATAACCTGCCAATCGGCTGCCCATGAGACCTATTCCCGGGTATTCCAACCTGCTGGTGATAGTCCGGTTTACATACTTGAAACCATTTATCTTAAAAGAAAAGAGCTTAAAGGAACTGTGTTCGGAGTCATAACCGACAGCGAAGAGAAGCCTGTACCCAATGCCGTGGTAGTATTGTTCAGCAGTGACAATATACCTATTCAGGTCACAAGAACCAATGACAAGGGTATCTATCTTTTCTACAATCTGGAGATGGGATCATATAAAATCATGGCAAAATAGATGCTAGGATTTGAGTTCAGGATAGGATCAGTCAATAGAACCCTTGATTGTCAACCTAATAAAAAATAGGTTGACAATCAAGGGTTCTTCATTTATTATTCTGGGTGTGAGATGCGAGAGGTTGGATGTGGAGGAGTGTGGCTCGTAAATGACAGATACCCCCTTCATTGCGAGGAGGCGCAGCCGATGCAATCTCATTAGTACTCAATGATGATTCTGTAAGAAGGAGTAGTATAGGAATGGCTAAAGAAATAAACAAAAGGGATCTGAATACAAGAGATCTTGCCCAAATAGCCTTATTTGCAGCACTGACGGCTGTGGGCGCATTCATCAGAGTGCCGCTGCCCCTCATCCCGTTTACGCTTCAGACCTTTTTTGTATCCCTGTCCGGTGCCCTGTTGGGGGCAAGAAGGGGTATGCTGGCTCAGTTGCTCTATATCGCCGTTGGCCTTCTGGGGATACCCGTATTCACAAAGGGAGGAGGCATAGGATATGTACTCCAGCCAACCTTTGGTTATCTTATAGGATTTGTCTTTTCAGCCTGGCTCACCGGTCGGCTTGTGGAACGCCTTAAAGAGCTCAGGATCATGAGGGTTTTTGGATGTATTCTTGCAGGTCTTGCTGTAACCTATCTGTGCGGTGTCACCTACCTGTATCTGATGACCAATCTCTATCTTAAGAATGTCATGCCCCTGGGGCAGGCAGTCTATTACGGGTTCATCATGACCATAGGCGGTGATCTGTTGACCCTCTATCCGGCATCAATACTGGTGGCAAAGCTGACACCAGTATTGAAAAAAGCAGGGCTGATGTAAGTGTGTAAAGAAGAGGAAACTGGTTTATTCCTCTTCTTTAGCCTTGATCCTGCCCAGCAGTACCACAACAATATAGAAGATGATCAGAACACCAAATACGCCCAAAAGACCTAACCCGGTGACTCTTAATCCATGCATTAATTCCTCGGTCAATTTATCATCATCCTTTACTTAATCATAATTCTAATATTCGAAAAAAACTTATACCAAACCGATAATACGGCCTACAAGCACTAGGATCATGCTTCCGGCGACCACCGATCCCAACTGACCCGAAACATTAGCCGCAACCGACTGCATCAGGACAAAGTTCATGGGATCCTCTTCCTTGGCCATTTTCTGAATCACACGGGCGGACATGGGAAAGGCCGATATGCCTGCTGCACCAACCATGGGATTGATCTTTTCCTTCCTGAAAAGGTTGATGAACTTGGCAAACAAAACACCGCCGGCGGTATCGAAGATAAAGGCCACCAAACCCATCAGCATGATCACAAGTGTCTTCCAGTTAAGGAAGGAAGAGGCCGTCATGGTGGTACCAATGGTGATGCCCAGCAGCAGAGTTACCAGATTGGCCAGTACATTTTGGGCAGTCTCGGATAACCTGTTGAGCACGCCGCATTCCCGGATAAGGTTTCCAAACATCAGGGCTCCAACCAGAGCTACACTCTCCGGGGCGATCAGGCCTGCAACTACAGTAACCAGAATGGGGAATAGGATTTTTGCCAGTTTGCTGACCTTTCGCTGGCTAAAATTCATGCGGATCTTTCTTTCCTCAGGAGTGGTCAAAAGCCTGATGACCGGAGGCTGAATAATGGGTACCAGCGACATGTATGAATAGGCGGCAACGGTGATGGCCGCAATGAGTCCTTTATCCAGCTTGAAGGCATTGGCAACGTAGATGGAGGTAGGGCCGTCTGCTGCGCCGATAACACCGATCGCTCCCGCTTCAGGAAGACTGAAGCCGAACAGCAGTGCCACCAGCATGGTGGCAAATATACCAAACTGAGCGGCAGCTCCAAAAAACAGCATGAAGGGTGTCTGGAACAGGGGAGTAAAATCGATCATGGCGCCGACAGCGATGAAGATGAGTACAGGGAAAAGCTCATTGGCAATGGTGTTGTTGTATAAAAACCCGAATACTCCTGTTTCCCCGTCGGGGCCTGTGAAGATATTGGTCATGGGTATATTGGTCAGGATGGCACCAAACCCTATGGGCAAGAGCAGAGCGGGCTCGTAGTCCTTCTTTATGGCCAGGTAGATCAGAATGCCACCGATGGCAAACATGACAAGCATACCCAGAAAGTCCTGCCCGATCTTAGCTGCAACATCCATGTTACCGTTTGAAAGGGCTGTTATCAGTTCACTTATTTGTTCGATCATTTTTGTTGTTCCTCCTCGTACTTCAAGGTCTAGTCGGCTGATGTCTATGAGGCACAGCCTGTATGAATCTATTCGCTTTCTGTCTTCAGCTTCAGATAATAAACCTTATTTATAGTAATATCCTCACACTCAATCTCTTCGGATTGGGTTGCGAATTTGTTTCTGTAAAGCTTTTCGGCAAGTTTTCCGTACTCCGCCGTCTCCTGTGCACGGTCAATGCTTGAGATCACATACTCATCCAGATCTCCTGCAATAGTAATAATTTTGCCAATATTACCCAGGGTCATGTGCTGATCTAAGAATGCCTTGACAAAATTGATCTGATTCTTCTTTCGTTCCAGGTCGCCTATGCCTCTGAACTTGCCATTTTCGTCATAGCCCTGTCTGAATCTGACAAATCCTTCGGCCTGCTTTCCATCCAGGTGCTGAAAGCCCTTTTTAAGATCCACTGAGAAATTCTGCAGAGGATCGCTGTACTTCATACGGTAGGGGACCTCGATGTCCACGCCGCCGAAATAGTCCACTATGCGGACGAAACTGGAGGGCTTCATATAAACATAATCATCTATATAGACACCAAAGACCTCTTCGATAATATCGCAGGTAAAGTCAAACTCGGGCTTCTGGAAGCGGCCGGCACCCTTATTGTATTCTATCAGTCTGCCTATGGTATGGGCAGCATTGATCTTGAATATACCCTTTGATGAGGTGTATTTGGGGAATGCCTTTTTAAGCCTTCCCAAAACCTCGTCGCTGTAATCAATGTAAATATCCCTCGGAATATTGATCAGCCTGACCAGGTTGTTTTCCTCGTCGATGCTTGCCAGAAGAAGCGTGTCATAGTTCGTTCCGTCCACATCAGTGCCGATGATAAGGACATTGATGCTGTCAGGGCCGGTCAATGACTTATAGTACTTCTGGTTCTTTGTCAGCATAAAAGGTTTGGTTGACTCAGCACGCCTGTCCTTAATGCTTTCGCTGCCTTCCACCGGGCTTAGAAATCTTCCTATGAATTCAAAGGCAGGTGTTTTGTTCAATACCAGCACATAGAGTGCTACCAGGCCTACTGCGATAAGTACGATAATCTCTGCAATGAGTATTTTTTTCCATACGCTCTTTTTCTTTTTCCTTGCTGCTGTCATCGTTCACCTGACTCTGTTTTAGTACATTCACATTCTTGCACAGTCTATCCGGGCTGTCAATCACTGCTTTTGCACCTGGATCGGCAAAAATAATCCCGGCATGAGTTATGCCAGGGAAAAATACTGTCCAGGCGGACAGTAAGAATATTATAACACGAAAACAATAAAAAAAGACGGAAAAAAACAGAAAAACAGGAGTAACAAAAAGCTTGAAAAAAATCTAAAGTATCTTTGCGAGCAATATTCCGGCAATACGCAAATGAACGGCTTGTTTATGATATAATGCTCCTTGTTGACGGGGTTTTCCCCTTTTTACAAAAGCAAAGAGGGTTTATGTAAGGGTGATTCTATGTTGACAGGAAGCCGCAGCCGTTCTCCCGGCATGGTCGAGAATTATTTAAAATACAAACTGGACTATCCGAGGAAGCTGATCGATTTTTTATATAACGAATGCGACTTTTCCTGGGAATCGGTGATAGCCGATATTGGATCGGGGACGGGCACCTTTACAAGGCTCCTGCTGGAACGCGGCAGCAGGGTGGTAGCAATCGAACCCGACAGGGAACTGCGGGAGACTGCAGAAAGAATATTAGAAGATGAGTTCCCGCGCTTTTTTTCTCTTGAAGCCACCGCCGAGAACACCACACTGTCCGACAGGTCAATACATCATATTGTATGTGCCCAGTCCTTTCATTTCTTTGACACTAAAAAGTGCAGAAAGGAATTCAGGCGTGTTCTTCGACCGGGTGGTTCGGTGGCCTTAATCGTGATGATGCCTTCCTGCCACGATGAGTTCAGCTCAGAGTGTGAAGCACTCATAAGGAGGCATTCGAAAGATATTCCGGAAACAGGGGACAGTAGCCTTGACAGCATCTATTCAGATTTCTTCCAGAAATTTGGATATTCAACCTTATCTCTTTCAAGTCAGCTGTCCTTAGATTTTGACAGTTTCAGCGGAAGACTCTTATCATCTTTCAACCTGCCCGGGCCTTTTGATGAAGGGCATGAGGATCTGATGGAGGAGATGGATCTCCTTTTTGAACTGTATCAGCAGTCAGGCAGAGTCACCTATATGTATGACCTTAAGGTTTATGCCGGAAAACTGGATACGGTGGGCTGATACCGGCAAGAAGAAGCTTTTGCGGCAGATTACGGTCTGCCGCTTTATATTTTTTGTCAATAAATACATCTCCAGCGCAAGAAAAAGCGTATGATTTCCATATTGTTAATCCAATTTATAGGAAGGTATAATAATTATGAAAGGTTTTATGCTTGAGAAGGCCTTTTGTAAGCCTGTTGACTTTTGGTTTAGGCAGTGCTAACTTTATTTTATTGCTATACACAATGTGATATGACACATTGTATGAAATGGAGAGATTGTTATGCAAAAGCCTGTTATATATTTGGATCATGCGGCCACCACTTATGTGAAGCCTGAGGTATTCGAGGCAATGAAGCCTTATTTTGTCGAGGAATATGGCAATGCCTCCTCACTGTATTCAGTTGGAAGATCCAACAGGAAGGCTGTTGAGGAAGCAAGGGCTACAATTGCAAGATGCCTTGGAGCAAATGAGCCGGGTGAAATCTATTTTACCGGTTCCGGTACCGAGGCAGACAACTGGGCTATCAAAGGCTCAGTTCTCGCGGCACGTAAAAAGGGTGGAAAGCATATTATAACATCGGCCATTGAGCATCCGGCCATCATGGAAACCTGTAAGTTTCTTAAAAAAGAGGGCTTTGATGTGACCTATCTTCCTGTTGATTCAGAGGGGTTTGTTGATCCGGCCGATGTGGAAAAGGCAATCAGGCCTGATACCATTATTGTGAGCATCATGTATGCCAACAATGAAATCGGCACCATCCAGCCCATCAAAGCCATTGGCGAGATCACCAAAAAGCATGGTGTGCTGTTTCATTGCGATGCCGTCCAGGCAGCCGGCAGCATTCCCATAGATGTTAAGGACCTGGGTGTGGATATGTTGTCCATATCCGGCCATAAGTTCTATGGACCAAAGGGTATCGGTGCCCTGTATATAAGAAAGGGTGTGCGTCTGGAAAACCTTATCCATGGCGGGCATCAGGAGAGGGGTAAGCGCCCCGGCACCGAAAACGTTCCGGGTATCATCGGCATGGCAAAAGCCCTGGAGCTTGCTGTTGCCGATATGGAGCAGTATACCGGAAAGATAAGGCAACTGAGAGATAAAGCCATGAACCTGATCATGGAAAGAATTCCTCATGTCAAGCTAAACGGTCCTGTGGAGAACAGACTTCCCGGGAATCTCAATATATCCTTCAGGTTTATTGAGGGTGAATCCCTCCTGCTCATGCTGGATATGAAGGGCATAAAGGCATCCAGCGGTTCCGCGTGCTCTTCAGGATCCCTTGATCCTTCCCATGTCCTGATGGCTATTGGTCTTTCTCATGAGATTGCCCATGGTTCTCTGAGGATGTCTTTTGGTGACCACAATACCGAAGGCGAGGTTGATTATTTGGTGGACTCCCTTGAGGAGATTGTGACAAGGCTTAGAAGTATGTCGCCCCTTTATGAGGATTTTATAAAGGCAAACAAATAAGTAAGGTAAGAAAATTATATTTTTTATGATATAGAACTGAAAGGACTGATATAAATGTATAGTGATAAAGTGATGGATCATTTTACAAACCCGCGGAATGTTGGGGAGATAGAGAACGCAGACGGCGTAGGCCAGGTAGGAAACGCAAAATGCGGCGATATCATGAAGATGTATTTAAAGATTGAAGACGGCATTATTGTGGATGCCAAGTTTAAGACCTTTGGCTGCGGCGCGGCGGTCGCCACCAGCAGCATGGCAACCGAACTGATCAAGGGAAAGACCATAAAGGAAGCCGAAATGATTACCAATAAGGCAGTGCTCGAAGCCCTGGACGGTCTGCCCCCCGCAAAGGTTCATTGTTCGGTTCTCGCTGAGGAGGCTATTGCGGCAGCCCTTCAGGATTACCGTGCAAGAAACGGCATGGAAACTGATTACGTGGGATGCAGCGGATGCTGTGGAGGATGCAACCGAACAAGCCACCATGATGAAAACGGCGAGGCTTAACCAGGAGTTTGATTTACCTGTTTTAAAACGGGTATGTGATTTGATTTAAGCATGGGTGGAACCAGAATGACATCATAATCAGGGACTGGCCTTCTGGTTCCTGCTCAGTGGGTGATCAGGGGATGAGATGTTTTTTCGCAATTGAATTTGACGAAGAAACCCGGCTTTTTTTAGCCAGGATCCAGAGCGCTTTGCGGGATAGCGGAATAAGGGGAAACTATACAAATCCAACCAACTTTCATCTCACCCTGAAATTCATCGGCGAGGTGAACCCTGCCAATTTGCCGGGACTTGAGCTGGTTCTTAAGAAAGTTGCTTCAAAACACAATCCCCTTGTTTTAGAGTTTGGGGAATTGGGTAAATTTAGCAGAGGAAGACGTCCGATTATCTGGTGCGGTTTGAGAACCAACAATATCTTGCTGGATTTGCAGAAAGATCTTGTTAAGGAACTGGCGGCAGAATTCCCGCAATTCTCCGGGTATGAGAGGTACATTCCTCATATAACCCTTGTAAGGGAAGCAGTTTTAAAGGGTGCTCCTTCCCAGGGTGACCATAACAAGGCAGCGGAAGGTAACCCGTTGGACGATTTACTGAAGAACGTTCAAAGATCTGACCACAGGGTCATGGCAAGGGGTATTTCGCTGATGGAGAGCACCCGCAGGGACGGAAGGCTGGTCTATCTTCGGAAGTCGTTCCATGATTTGAAAGACAAGTAGCTCATTTTAACCGGTTTTCTGGAGGTTTGCCATGCCGGATACTCTGAAAAAGACCATATTCTCCATAATCAAGATTCTGCTTGTGGCACTGGGTGTCTATATACTCTTCAAAATAGGCGGATTCTTTGTGCCCTTTATTATTGCATTTATTTTTTCTTCTCTCATTGAACCCATCGTAAAGTTTATTGAAACCAAGCTGCGCATATCAAGAAAAATCGGAAGTGTTTTCTCGATACTGGTGGTACTCGGTGCCATCCTCACAGTTTTTGGTCTGCTAATTGCAAGGCTTGTAAAGGAAATCATCAATGTATACAACAGCCTCAATCTGACCTTCGACAGCATATCTGCCTTTATTGACAGTGTCCTTGAAGAGGCCAGTAACCTTTTCCTGAAGCTCCCGGTGCAGGTATCCGATGGTATCAGCAACGCAATCAACAATTTTTCAAACAATCTGGAGAATTTGCTAAAGCCTGTGGTTGATCTTGCAACAGGAACCATCCAGTTTGCCTTCTCACTGCCCCAGGCTTTGGTCTTTATTCTGGTAACTATTCTGGCAACCTATTTCATGTCCAGCGATAAGCATAAGATTGCCAAGTTCCTTGACTCCCAGATCCCTTCCGATTGGCTCAGGAACACCAGGAATGTTACAAATAATGTTTTCATGGCACTGTTTGGATGGCTGAGGGCTCAGCTTATACTGATGTCGGTTACATTCAGTGAGGTTTTGATAGGCTTTTTGATCATTGGTATTGAAAACGCCCTTCTATTAGCTCTTATCATTGCACTTGTAGATGCTCTTCCTATTTTAGGCACAGGCTCCATTCTCTTGCCATGGGCGGTTATCGATTTGCTGACCGGCAATACCAGGCAGGGGCTCTCATTGGCTCTTCTATGGTTGATCACCCTGTTTGTCCGGCAGTTGATCGAGCCCAAGGTGGTGGGGCATCAGATAGGCATTCATCCGTTGTTTACACTCTTTGGCATGTATCTGGGTCTTCAGTTTTTCGGGATTTTTGGACTGTTTTTAGGCCCCATTTGTGTGGTGATTGTAAAACAAATTCTTGAGGGGATCCTGAAGACTGGCGGGCTGAAGGGCTGGGTTGAGAAGAACTTCAAAAATAACGACTCATCATCGGAGACTCAGGATCAGGAGAGTGAGGCGGAGGATTTGCCCGAACCTCCTTAAAGTATTCATGCTGATTCATTTTGACAAATAAACTGCAGGGCAGAGATCACGCCTGCAGTTTTCCTTTATATAGAGAAAAATGAGAATTCCGATGTGGATTTATGCATTTCTAACCTGATGGCTGCGTCCAATTCTGATCAGTTACTGCCCTCGGTTTCATCAAAAACAGTTACTGGGGAGTTGTCATCTATATCCATGTTATTAACAACAGTGGTGTTATCCTTGTTCACGGTAACAGTTACTTTGGTGTGGTCATAGCTGTGGCCAAATGCAGATTCTTTTATGTCGTACTCGGTTACCATTTTGATCTTGTTTTCCCTTATTTCGTGGAATACAGCTTCTTTTCCCCTATCCTTTACGGTGATGAGCAATGGAACAACTATCAGAATGACGATGGAGGCGAAAACCGAAACGACGGAAAACCATAAACTGATTACATCGTTTCTGACCCCAATAATCATGAGGATTATAAATGCTAATACTGCTAAAAACAATATCTTGTACACTTTCTGTGCCCGATCTGAAAAGGTAAGATGAGTGCTGACTTTTATGCTTTTTCCCTTCTCTCTGCGATACAAGGTCTTCTGAGAAACCGGTTTTTTCATGTTTTGCCTCACCTCACAGATAATGCAAATTATATTGGTATCATTTTATCAGATGGACAGGTATTCTGACAAATGTAGATTACTTAACAGGCCAACGGGCTGACTGCCCTGAATGATTGAACCGCGGCATACTGAAATGTGATAAACTTGTCCATTGAAAAATAGCACAAAAAGAAACGGTAACGTTTAAGTAACCGTCTATGGGAAAGGTCATCAGATTACTGATATCGATGGGGGTAAGGGAGGCGGTTTTTTCCAGGGCCGCCAACCCTATTTTAAGCCTTCATGGAGCTTGATCAATGCCTTCTTCTCAATACGAGATACGTAGGAACGCGATATGCCAAGGCTTTCCGCCACCTCACGCTGGGTTTTTCCGCAGCCGCCGCATAAACCGTATCGCAGCCGGATAATGATTTGTTCACGGCCTTCAAGGACGGACCTTATCAGCCGGTAAAGCTTTTTGATTCTCTGGGTCAGATCAACCTTCTCGTCCACTCCCTCATCTTCACAGCCCAGAATATCGATGAGAGAAATCTCATTGCCCTCCTTGTCGGTACCCAGTGGTTCATTGAGGGATACTTCGTTTTGGAGCTTTTTTGATGCTCTGAGGTGCATCAGGATCTCGTTCTCAATACAACGTGCTGCATAGGTAGCCAACCTGATCCCTTTATCAGGATCATAGCTTGAGACGGCCTTGATCAGTCCGATGGTTCCGATGGAGATCAGATCATCCGAGTCCACCGAGCTCCCCGAGTATTTTCGTGCCACATGGGCAACCAGACGGAGGTTATGTTCAATCAAAAGGTTTCTGGCATTTTCATCGCCGTTACTGCAGGCATTGACATAGCGTATCTCATCTTCGGCAGAAAGAGGTTGCGGAAAAGACTGGGGTCCTGTGATGAAGCCGGCAAGAAGATACTGCGACAGCAGTCTGGAGCCTATTGTCTGCAAAAGGGCAAAAACCATCTGTTATACCTCATAACAGTGTCGCAAATATAGTATATGCATGATAGCCATGACTTGACACAGATAATTATCACAATTCAAATGTCTGCAAGTCCATGACCGGCTGTAGAGTCAGACCGGCTTAGCCTTGTAATTCCTGAAACGGGTGAGGAAACGGCGCTGTCTTGATTTTTTTGCCCTGAAACAGTATCCTATTTATTATGAAGCGTATCTGTGCAAAATAGTGTATTTCCTCTATAAAATATGCTCCTGAAATCAATTTATTCCCTGATTGCAAATAGAGTTTGAGGTGGAATATGAATAATCTCATTAGAAGAATAAAGGAAGGCTACCCGTCATTCAGCAAGGGACAAAAGCTCATAGCCGATTATATTTCCGAGCATTATGATAAAGCAGCGTTCATGACCGCAGCAAAGCTGGGGAGCGAGGTGGGCGTCAGTGAATCAACAGTGGTGCGTTTTGCCACTGAGCTGGGTTTTGACGGATATCCAAAGCTCCAGAAGGCGTTAAGGGAAATCATAAAAAGCAGGCTCACTTCAGCCCAGAGGCTGGAGGTGTCTTCCACCCAGATCGACCCGGAGAACGTGATGAAAAGTGTGCTCCAGTCCGATATAAACAAGCTTCGTGTAACCATGGAGGAAGCGGATGAAAAGAGCTTTAATGCCGCTGTTGACCAGATACTTCATGCCAACAGGATCTTTATTCTAGGGGTGAGGAGTTCTGCACCCCTTGCAAGCTTTCTTGGTTTTTACTTTAACCTGATTTTTGAAAATGTAAGACTTGTGCATACTACCAGTGTCAGCGAGATGTTTGAACAGATCGTCAATGCCAGAAAGGGCGATGTGGTTATAGGGATCAGTTTTCCCCGTTATTCAAAGAGAACCGCTAAGGCCCTGGAGTTTGTCAGTAAACAGGGCGCTTCGGTCATCGCCATAACCGATAATAGTGCCTCGCCTCTGGCAGAATATGCCAACTACTGCCTCTTTGCAAGAAGCGATATGGCATCCTTTGTGGATTCTCTGGTGGCGCCGTTGAGCCTGATCAACGCCCTTATTGTTGCCATAGGGCTGAAGAGAAAAGAGCAGATCCACTGCACGCTGGAGAAGCTGGAAAAGCTATGGGATGAGTACCAGATCTATGAAAACGACGATCGGAACACCGCGCTGAATCGCGATTAAATGCCGGAGGTTCACCATTTTGAGCAATAAACGTGTAGGCATAATAGGCGCAGGTCCTGCAGGACTAATGGCCGCAGGCTGTGCAGCCGGGCGGGGACACAGGGTATATGTATTTGAGAAGAACAAACGTGCCTGCCGGAAACTCATGATAACGGGTAAGGGAAGGTGCAATATTACCAACGCCTGTCCGGAAGACGAACTGATCAAGAATATTCCCGGAAACGGCAGGTTTCTTTATTCCTCCCTCAGCCGCTATTCCAACCATGATATCATGGCTTTTTTCAATGATCGGGGCGTAAGACTGAAAACCGAAAGAGGAAACAGAGTGTTTCCCGAATCCGACAGGGCTTCCGATATATGCGA
>LFSK01000099.1 GCA_001512555.1 Clostridiaceae bacterium DTU059
AGTGCATTGAGCAAAGCAGCTGTAACTACTATAGCAGTACCATGCTGATCATCGTGGAAAACTGGAATATCGCAGATTTCTTTAAGCTTTCTCTCTACTTCAAAACATCTGGGGGCTGCAATATCTTCCAGATTTATACCGCCAAAGCTTCCTGAAATTAAATAAATAGAGCGTAACCGTCGCCCTGCCGCGTCAAGCTTCTCCTCCTGCGGTGCTCATTTGCTTTGCAAACTCCGCTCCTCGGGGTTCGCTTTCCTTGCATTGCTCGCTTTTTACTTTGCATGTCTGCGGCAGAGCGCATCCATGCATAGGTGGCAAGTCTTCGGTACACTTCGGTTTGGAATACCATAAAAAACGAGGTATCCTTTTGGACACCTCGTTTTTCATGGAGCCCTCAATCAGAATCGAACTGATGACCTCATCCTTACCATGGATGCGCTCTGCCTACTGAGCTATGAGGGCGTGATGTTAAGCTGGAGCGGGTGAAGGGAATCGAACCCTCGCAATCAGCTTGGGAAGCTGATGTTCTGCCATTGAACTACACCCGCATATCTGTTGCGGTGCAGCGATAATTATTTTAGCATAAGCTGATCAAGTTGTCTATAGTTTTATAACAGGTTATTTAACCATTTTCGTCCTTTACTCCTTCCGACCCTTCTTTCGCACATTTCCACAGCCTTGCCCATGC
>LFSK01000181.1:0-3645 GCA_001512555.1 Clostridiaceae bacterium DTU059
TCGGGAATTGGCAAGGCTACGGCTCAATGGCTTATGGAAAGAGGGTTCCGTGTTTACGGAACGTCTAGGAGGGCCCCCGGCATCAGGGAGGGGCAGCCCGCTCATAGCAGCCCTTCAGGCGGGTTTATTGAAATGATCCCACTTGATGTAAGTTCGGAAGAATCGGTAGAAAATGCTGTCCGGACGGTGATTGAAAGAGAGGGGCGCATTGATGTTCTCATAAACAATGCCGGCATGGGAATTGCAGGCTCCATTGAGGATACCTCCATTCAGGAAGCAGAGAAACAGTTTGACATCAATTTTTTTGGTTGTCTTCGCATGATAAGGCATGTACTCCCGGTAATGAGAAGGCAGGGATGGGGAAAAATCATTTTCATCAGCTCAGTTGCCGGTATGATCTCCATTCCCTACCAGTCCATGTACAGTGCCAGCAAGTATGCGCTGGAAGCCTTGGTTGAAGCCTTAAGGCATGAGGTTGCCCCCTTCGGTATCAAAGCTTGCCTGGTAGAGCCCGGAGATACCAGGACAGAATTTACTTCAAGCCGCATTATTGCTGAAGCCGCCGGAAAGGATTCCCCCTATGACAACAGGTTCAGAAAGTCCCTGGCCAGGATGGAGCATGATGAGCAAAACGGGGTACCGCCTGAAAAGGTGGCCAGGGTGATTCATGGTATGATTCTCAAAAAGAACCCGCCCATACGAAGAGCCGTTGGCTTCGGTTATAAAACAATACTACTGCTGAAAAAGCTATTGCCCTCCTGGCTGGTTGAAAAGCTGGTGGGCATGCTCTACGCTTAGCTATGAAGACATCAGTGTACAGAAAAGCATGGGAATATCTGGAGAACGTGACTCCCCTGGAGACAGACTGTGGGGTTCTGTGCGGCAATGCCTGCTGCAAGGGCTCCGACCAGGACGGTATGCTGCTCTTCCCGGGTGAAGAGGCTATGTACCATAAAGACGACGGTTTCAAAATCATGGACAGTGGTATTGTGTTGCCTGATGGAACCAAGATCAAGTTTTTGGTGTGCAAAGGTTATTGTGACAGAAAGAAGCGCCCCCTTTCCTGCCGCATATTTCCCGTTATTCCCCAAATTGATGAGCATGGTTATCTCAATTTTGTACCCGACCTGAGGGGAGTTACTATGTGTCCGCTCCTATATCAGGCGGCACCGCATACCATCTCTCCCGCCTTTATTGATGCGCTATATTCAGCCTTTGAAATCCTGACAGAATATGAACAGGTAATAGAATTCATTGATATTCTTACAAAGGAAAACCAGGACATAGCTGCCGACCTGGAACGGTTCTTCGGTTGATCCCTATATGCGATCCGGCAAATCATCGAAGTTGCCGAGAAGCTGGGCTGCCAGCTGAAAGGCCTCTATGATACCTTTGCCTTAAGGCTAAGGTAAGACATGGGACGGAAGAGTATTTGAATTCCATCACCAATATAAGAAGCCAGGCAACATAAACGGTGGGATCCCGTAAAACAAGGCCGCATTGCGATAAGAAGCCGGAACATCCTGCGAGAATGAGAAACGGGCGGCTGCCACCTCTCACTTCTGGTATGTCATTGCGAGGAGGCGAAGACGACGAAGCAATCTCGTAGATCGCCGCGCTCCACTTCGTTCGCTCGCGATGACATACTGATGTTTCTCAGCCGTGCAGCAAAGCTACCGGGCTTTACGAGATCCCTGCAATCATCTGCTCCTTAGTTTTCACATATTCTGTCTTCCCCTGTCTTACTGACCGCGGCTTTTTACCAGGCATAATCCTCCATAATGCTGGAACTGTCCTCCAGTATCGGCGTTTCCTCCATAACGGCTCCATCTTCCCCAGTGCCGGGGTCTTCATCGCTTATGGCAGATTCCCCCGGATCGGGCTCGCCATCCATGGAAGGTATCTCCTCATAAAACTCGTCTTCTCCATAGACAGCATCCTCTTCCGATTCCGGATTGCTGCCGGGAGCAGGGTTATCCTCGGGCGGGGATGTGTTATCAGGTGGAGGGTTATCGGTTGGCTCGATGTTTTCAGGAACGGCGGGTTCCTCCGGACAGGAGCAAAACAATCCTGCCCACCTTTTTACCAGCATACCAACCAAAAGACCGAAGCTGCATCTCCTTGACTCGCCAGCTGCCGTTATTGGAATGGAGGCCATTCGGTTGCCGTCCAGTTCCACATTGAGGACACCCACAACTTGACCGTTTGTTACGGGAGCATTGACACTCTCGGGTATAACAGCGTTTTCAACCAGTTGATTCTTTTTACCCTTCTTTACAAGAATCACCGCATCCTCTCCGTATTCCAACGGAATCTCCGATACTTCACCCTTCTTTACTGGGATGGTTCCGGCAGGCAGTCCTTTCTTTTCTATCCTGGCCGTTTCCCAGTTGGCGAAACCAAAGTCAAGGAGCTTTGCCGATTCCGTAAACCGCATTTCATTGCTTTCAGAGCCAAGTACTACCGATATGAACTGGGTACCGTCCCTCTCCGCCGAGGCGGCCAGGCAGAATCCCGCCTTGCTGGTAAAGCCCGTCTTCAGTCCTGTTATACCGCTATACCTTTTAACCAGCTTGTTTGTGTTGTCCAGGTCGAACTTCCCGTCCCTGAAACTGTCATGCCAAATTGTCGTGAAATAAATAATCTTTGGGTGCTTGGTCAAAAGCTCCCTGGACATGATGGCGATATCATGGGCTGTGCTGTAGTGTCCCTCGTCGGTCAGCCCTGTTGCATCCAGAAAATTCGTGTTGTTCATCTTAAGTTCCTTTGCCCTCTCGTTCATCAGATGAACAAAGGCCTCCTCACTTCCCGACACTTTTTCTGCGAGAGCTACTGAGGCATCATTGGCAGAGTGTACCGCAACAGCCTTCAAGAGTTCTTCCACAGTGAATATCTCGCCTTCCTCCAGATAGACCTGTGATCCACCCATCCTGCAGGCATTGGCAGAGATGGTGACAGTATCCTTCAGATCCAGCTTACCGCTGTCCACCGCCTCCATGACCAGAAGCATTGTCATTATTTTGGTAATGCTGGCAATGGGGAGTTTTTCATTCTCATTCATGGCGAACACTGTGTTTCCCGTTCCAGCCTCAATGAGTATGGCAGACTTGGCATTGACCTGAAACTGAGGTTTGGGATTGGGATTGACTTCAGCTGCCCGGGCTTCTTCCGTACCGGTTTCGGTTATTCCCGCAGTATCGCTGTCTGCCGCAATCACAGTAGTCAGCATACAGAATATCAATAGCAGAGCAGCAAAAAACCTGCATTTAGCTTTCATGGAACCATCCACTCCAAAGACTTATCCATAAAAACTATATGCAGGCTTATTCGCGTTATTCAAAGAATACCATAACTAACCAAACAAAATCCACATCCAGCGGATGGGCGCCTGACGGTTATTTGCTACTACTTCAATACCTGTGAGAGGAAGCTCTCGCCCGCTATGTCCGCTTCCACATCCAAATATTCGGCGATGGTAGCCGCAATATCCGAAAACCCCTTACGGGTGCCCAGGTTGATTCCTGCCTTAACCTTCTTTCCATAAACAAGAAGGGGCGTATACTCCCTGGAGTGGTCGGTGCTTTCGGTGGAGGGATCACAGCCATGATCTGCCGTGATAAACAGTATATCATCATCCTTCATGGC
>LFSK01000181.1:3822-5824 GCA_001512555.1 Clostridiaceae bacterium DTU059
GTTAAGGAAAAATCCCGGCGGTTCTCAGTTCGCCTGAAATCTCCCGGCGAGCCCAGGAATGGCCTGGCAATAACCCGGCCTACCGCGTGTTCACCTGTAAGGATCCGTCTGGCTTTCTGGCACATATCATATAGAGTTTCAAGGGGTATAACTTCTTCATGGGCAGCAATCTGAAATACGCTGTCGGCTGAGGTGTAAACAATGGGAAAGCCGGTTTTCATATGCTCGGCTCCCAAATCGGCGATAATCTGAGTACCCGATGCGGGAAAGTTGCCCAGTGTCTTGCGCCCGATAGCCTCCTCAAAGGATTGTATGATTTCGGCCGGAAACCCGTCCGGATATACCGGAAAAGGCTTATCCAAAACAATCCCGGCTATCTCCCAATGTCCGGTTGTGGTATCCTTGCCCTTTGACAGTTCCATCATCCTGGCAAAGGATCCTATGGCCGGATGGCTTTTATTGAGATAATCTACACCATCAATATGCCCCAATCCCAGACGTTCCAGATTGGCAAGGCTGAACCAGGGCAGGTCTTTCAACTCTTTATGAATATGGCCCAGGGTATTGCTGCCCTCGTCACCATACAGTCCGGCATCGGGCTGGGCACCTATTCCAACACTATCAAGCACTATAATAATCCCACGCTTCATATATACCTCCTGTGAGCCCACTGGAAGGAATGTGTTTTTAACATCACACTATTCCGGTATAGTCTTTATTTTTCCTTCAACATTAATAATATACCCAACTTGTTGGACTAACCTAACTATGTTAAGCTTTGTTCAGGTAGGGTGAATACCATGATAACTTATGTACTGGTGGCAATTTTTCTTTTTTTTATTTGGATGTTCTTTGAGGCTGGCCGCCTGAAACCGGATTACCTGAAGTTTGGCGAATCAGGATTAGGGCTGCGCATTGCGCTGCTTTCCGATATTCATATCGGTCTCTTGCTGGTTTCTCCGAAACAATTGAAAGACGCCATAAGAAGTGCCAATCCCGACATGCTGATTATTGCCGGGGACCTGATGGACAGACCTTCTGACCTGGATAAGTTTATAGGATGGCTTAAGGCTCTGGAACTGGAAATTCCCCTATATGTGACCCTTGGGAATCATGATTATAAATGTTTCCAGGAAAAACCCATGATAAAGGATCTGCTCCTTTTCAATCTCAAGAGCATTGGTGCCCATGTCCTCATCAACCAGTGCACACTGTTTGAAAAGGACGGGATCAGAGTCGCCATATCCGGTCTGGACGATTACAGGCATGGCTCCAGGGATTTTGACTCAGCCTTTCGCTCCCGGGTCAAAGCCGACTTCAGGCTCTCGGTATCCCATAATCCTGAGTCCGCCCTGCACATTTCCCCGGATAAAACTGATCTGATGCTTTGCGGTCATTTTCATGGCGGCCAGATATGGATGCCCTTTCATCTGGAATACCGCATTCTCAGAAGCGAGACCACCTGCCGGATGGGCTACCGGAAAGCCTTAAACACCATAAACCATATCCCGGTCTATATCAGCAGGGGGCTGGGCAATGTGGTTGTTCCCTTCCGTCTGGGCTCCAGGCCTGAAATCACCTTCATAGATATCTGACAACTGGTCATATACGAATTTTTTCACCTGGCTGATCATCCTCCGGCTATCTCACGGATGGCCCTTGCTGCATATTCCATTTCCTGAGCAGTATTGAAATAACCCGGGCTGATGCGAACCAGTCCGGTCTTCATGGTGCCGAGTGTCTCATGGGCCAGGGGGGCACAGTGAAAGCCAGACCGTACGGCTATCCCGTACTTTTGGTCCAATATATTGCCTATTTCCGAAGAATCCATACCCGGGATGATCAGCGAAATAATTCCGGCATTTTTGCTGGCGTCCCTTTCGGAATAGAACCTGATGGAGGATACCCGGCCTATTTCTTTGAAGAAGCTTTCCATCAGAATTTTTTTCTTTTTCCTGATCCTATCCAAGCCTACACCCATAAGCCAACGGAGTCCGGCTCC
>LFSK01000208.1 GCA_001512555.1 Clostridiaceae bacterium DTU059
GCATTAGCCTCTTGTAGTAAACCGGCGATTCATGTAAAATTGGGTAGGATTATTCTGGAATTACAGAGGCCATGAGCCTTCAGGAAGGAGAAACAGATGTTCAGAAGTATTGCAGAAATCAACGCGGCAAACTTACGGAAAAACACCTACCCGGGCAGAGGCATCGTGCTGGGCGCAACACAGGATGGTACAAAACTTGCCCAGATCTATTGGATCATGGGGCGCAGTCAGAACAGCCGGAACCGTGTTTTTCAGGAGGAATCCGGATTTGTGCGCACAAGAGCTTTTGATGAAAGCAAGCTCACCGATCCGTCCCTCATAATCTATTATCCTGTGAAGCATCATCGGGATATCCATGTGGTATCCAACGGAGACCAGACCGATACGGTCATAGAGTTTCTGAAAGCCGGAAATACATGGAACGAAGCACTAATGACCAGAGAGTTTGAGCCCGATGCACCCAATTTCACACCCCGCATTACAGGCATCATGGACCTTAAGGCATCATGGGC
>LFSK01000056.1 GCA_001512555.1 Clostridiaceae bacterium DTU059
AGCCTAATCTATAACGGCGATTTCCGGTTTGAGTCAGGATCCGAAGCTGTACGGACATTCAGAAGGGAAAATATACAGTTCGATGCCCTCGTCAGTTCCAACGACAATATGGCAATGGGAGCCCTGTTAGAATTTAACAAAAACCTTATTTTTACCCTGCCAATAACCGGTTTTGACGACACGGAGAATGGCAGGGTCTATGGCCTGACCACTGTTCGTCAGAGCTTTTATGACCAAACCCGCAAGGCTGCGGAAATACTCCTGAACATCCTGGAGGGGCGGGAAACCCCCCATCATGTGGAGATACCATCCAGGATGATTCTCAGATCTTCCTGCGGCTGCGTCCCGTCTGCCGTTAAAAAAGCCTATGTGGATCCTGATCTCGTAAAGCAAGGCATCGATGTTGAAGAACAAATCAGTCAGATCATGTCCGCACTGGATGAATTGAATCATTCACTGGATATCAGCGACAGTTCTGCTTTGCTCAAAGGCCTGCTTAATCAGGAAAGGCAGGTTCTGGAAGCATTTTTTGATGAATTCCAGAATGGAATCAGGGACAGGTTCGTAATGTCCATCCACAGCCTCATCCTTTGGTGTTCTGAGAATATGATTGATTGGCTGTTCATACAGGACATTTTGCCCACCATTCGAAAAATACTCATTAGCAACCTAACCACGAGGGAGGAAGTAATAAGGGCGGAAAACCTCCTGCAAGCCGCCATGATTTTCCTGTTTGATACCTTCCAGAATGCGGATGCCAACCGATCCATATCCAATCCTCTCCTTGGCGAAAACACCGAACGCCTTGGGGAAGCCCTCATGGCCAGCCTGGATTATGAGAATCAGCTCAAAACAGTCTGCCAGTTGCTGCCTCAGCTTGATATCCACACCTGCTACATAGCCCTGTTTGAAGATGATGAGAACCCACTGGGAAAATCACGCCTGATCCTTGCCATGACCGATAAAAACTGCTACAAAGAAGGCGGGCAGGGTATAGTGTTCAACACCCAGGATCTTCTTCCCCAGCCATTTAAGGAAGAGCTGTATAAGGACAGATTCAGTATTGTGGTGCAGGTTCTCCATCAGGGCAACAATAAGATGGGTTATGTGATATTGGACTTCGATACCACCATAAACAAAAACTATGAGATCATACGGTACAGGCTCAGTGTCTCATTGAAGGCCACAATGCTCATAGAAAGGATTACCAGACAGGCAGCGAACCTGGAGATACAGGTGAGGGAAAGAACTAAGGAGCTTTCTGAAAGCAATAAGAATCTCAAGGAAGAGATAGCCAAGAGAAGAGATGTGGAAAAACAGTTAAAGCAGGCTTTGCGGGATCTGAGTTATTACAATGAACAGCTTCACTTACAATCCATTCGTGATGACCTGACCCAATTATATAACCGGCGCGGATTCATGAAACTTGGAAACGAGTACTATGAAACCGCAAAGAGGAATGATATAAGTTTTCTCCTTCTCTATGCCGATCTGGACGGTCTGAAGAGGATTAATGACCAGTTCGGCCACAGCGAAGGTGACTTTGCCATCGCAAGCACTGCCAAGATACTGAACAAGACCTTCCGAAATTCGGATATCATCAGCCGCCTGGGAGGGGATGAATTCACCGTAATCATCTCAGGCGCATCTATGAAGGATGAGAAGGACATAAGAAACAGGATACAGCGATATTGCGATCTTCATAACGAACTGTCAAAAAAACCGTACAAACTGTCCATCAGCCTCGGGTTTGCCTATTTTTGCCCCGGAAGCCCCTGTTCATTTGAGGATCTGATGAAGGCAGCGGATAAAGCCCTGTATGAAGATAAGCAGAGTAAGCTGAGTGACTGCCATTAAGCATTAATCCCATCACGACTCACTTCGTCAGACCCCTTCTCACCTGGGTATTTCAGCCCCCATTGAGAGCGGATGGTATCCATGGTATGCATTATAGCCAGGGTCTCGTCAAGGGGCATGACACTGCTTTCCAGCTTTCCTTCCCTCAGGCAGCGCATGGCTTCAGCCGCCTCATAATGATAACCGTTCCCCTCAAAATCGGGGCCATATTCCTCAGTGCCGGAGGCCGTATAAAGGGTCGCCTTCTTCGCATAAAAGAAGTCCGGAATATGAATCCTGCCATGAGTTCCCATAATCATAGCATCATTAACGAAATCTGTTCGCACGGCCCCTGAAAGGGAGGCAATTTTTCCGCCACCATACCCAAACAGAACTGCAAATTGTTCGTCCACATGGGTTTCCCCGATATGGGCCAGGCCTTTAATTGATTGAGGCTGGCTCCCATAAACCATGGAGGCGAATGATACTGGATAGATTCCCACATCCATCAGGGCTCCCCCGGCAAGATCCGGGTTTAACAGCCTGCCTTCCGGATCCCAGGTACACCGGTACCCAAAATCCGCCTTGAGAAATCGAACCTCGCCGATAAGGCCTTTCTCCAGCCATTCCCTGACCTTGATAATGGCCGGGAGATAACGCGTCCACATGGCTTCCATTAAGAAGACCTTCCTCTCCCTGGCAAATCTTATCAGGCTCTCTGCTTCCCGGGCGTTAAGGGTAAATGGCTTTTCACACAGCACCGCTTTTCCGGCTTCAAGACAGAGCATTGCCCCCTCATAATGCAAGTTATGAGGAGTGGCGATATACACAATGTCCACCTCAGGATCTTTCAAAAGCTCTTCATAACTCCCGTATGCCCGCTTTATACCATGCTTTCTGCTAAAAGCCAGAGCCCTGTCCAGGGACCTGGAGGCCACAGCGATGATCTCAGCATCCTTCAGATTCTTAAGGCCTTCGCAGAACTTGCTGGCAATTGTCCCGGTAGCCATTATGCCCCAACCGATAGTTTTTTTCATATGGATCCCTCTTTCACCCTTAAGGACCGTTATTTAATACCATTCAGGATAATTCCAAACCTTAGGTTCCATTTTCCGGTATACATATAATTTATCACAGCTTGCCGCCCCTTTCCATCAGGAGATCCGGTAAACATACTAAAGCCAGATTTCTCACACCCATCAGATGCAAGGAATACATTATTATTGTGTACAACCCTTATGGTGGGAGGATTCACATATGACAGAAACAGTTATCATGCCAGGACAACACAGGCTGCCGCCCCTGCCATACCCCTATGATGCACTGGAGCCCGTAATCAGTGCGGAGACACTGAGAATTCATTACGACAGGCTTCACAGGGCTTATGTGGAACGTCTCAACAGGGCTGAAATGGCCATGGTGGAGGCACGCAGAAGAAACAATTATGAATTCGTAAAGTACTGGGAAAATCAATTGGCATTCAACGGGTCAGGACATATACTGCACAGCATATTCTGGACCAACATGGCACCTGCGGGAACAGGCGGCCAGCCCGGTCTTGCCACCTCGGCACAGATAAACCTGTACTTTGGTGACTTTAGTAATTTTAAAGAGCAGTTTATCAATGCCACAGAAAAGGTTGAGGGCTCCGGCTGGGGGATACTGGTCTGGCATCCATCGTGGCGCAGGCTGGAACTTTTGCAATGCGAAAAGCACCAGAACCTGACCCAGTGGGCCGGCATACCCATTCTTGTCTGTGATGTATGGGAGCATGCATACTATCTGGATTATCAGAATAAGCGAAGGGAGTACATCGAAAAGTGGTGGAGCCTGATCAACTGGGATGATGTTGAACGGCGGCTTCTGCTCTCCTTCCGGGGTCAGGCTCCTATCATCCTTTAAGTCAGAAGCGGGTTTTATCAGCCATGTCACGCCTTCTCAATCCAAACACGGGTTCCTTCCCCAGCGGAAGCAGGAGGCTCCACCATCAGGCGCCTTGCGATCCTTCCGCGCAGCTCGGGTACATGGCTGATAAGGCCTATCATCCTCTCCTTTTTGCTGATGCGCTCAAGGGAATCCATCACATTATCAAGCAGGCTTCTGTCCAATGTACCGAAGCCCTCGTCCAGGAAGAAGAACTCCAGCGGGCTTTGGCCTTTTAACTGGATCTGCTCGGACAGAGCCAAAGCCAGGGACAGAGAGGTAAGAAAAGTCTCGCCGCCGGAAAGGCTTGTCACCATCCGGTACACACCTCCGTTGGCATTGTCACGGATTACGAATCCATTATCAGCATCCAGCTCAAGAGCATATTTGTAGCGGGTCATTATGCCCAGGGTTTCGGTTGCCCTGGCCGCCACATAGCGAAGCCTTTCTTCGGCAATATAATCAATAAAGCTGTTATCCTTGCCCCTATTGCCGCCTAACAGCTTTCGGATCTGTTCATAAAGCGACATTTTCTTATTGGTCTCTTCCAGTTCACGGGTCAATTCAAGCCATCTTTGGTGTTTGGTCCTGGTATTCTGATAATGGTGGGCAGCAATATCATATTCCGAGTTACTGGCTTCCCGGGAAGCCAACGCTTCCCGCCAGGCTTTGCTGATTTCCTCCCACCCCTCTTCAGTGATAGTTCTGGCATTGAGCCTATTGGCTATGCGTTCCTTATCGGCTTGTATCCTGATCCCTGCCCGTTCATATTCCTCGATCCTTGCCTTACGGGCATCTGATTCCTCTTCTGATAGCAAGGCCTTCTCCACATCATCCGGATCTTTGAATCCCATCTCAACTAAGGCTTTGTTTATTCTGTCCTCATCATCCCGCATATCCTCGGCAATGGTTTTCTTTTGGCTTAGTAAAAGTGATTCTTCATTTTGCAGGTTCTGGTAGCCCGTTTCCAGGTTCTTGATTTTATCTTCCAGCGATCTTTCGGTTGTTTCGTATTCTTCCAGCTTATCCTTTATGCGTCTGATCTCATCCTCCATGTCGGATCCGCCGGTTATCTGGTGAATACGTATCTGCTTTGTTCTCAACTCATTCTTAAGATGTGACATCTCAGCTTCGCATTTAATTGTCTCTCCGCTTTCGGCCTGCAGTTCTTCTTTCAGCTCGCCGATCCGGGATTCCCTAAGGCCGATTTGCTGATTAAGAAGATCCAACTCCTTATTAACGGCCTTTGCTCTCTGATCG
>LFSK01000063.1:0-37490 GCA_001512555.1 Clostridiaceae bacterium DTU059
CCAGTGCAGAAGATACTTGGCCGGAGACGGCCCGGGAAAATATGTCGCCGCCAGATTTATATTCCTCAATAGCTCAGTTGGTAGAGCATGCGGCTGTTAACCGCAGGGTCGTAGGTTCGAGCCCTACTTGAGGAGCCATAAAAAAGCGAAAGGTTTGATCCTTTCGTTTTTTTATGTTACACACCCACATGCACCCTGCTTTGGCGATGAAGGTCGGTACGTTGAAGGCCAACCGCTAGCCAGGGACAAGTTGTCCAGGCAAGGTCGAATCCGAAGGAAGCCGAAGACAAAGTCACCGCCTGGTGTACAGCAAATTCGCTGAATTTTCCTGACTTTCTGGATATGCTATAATAGAAGGTAAGCGTTGCGGAAGATTATATTACTATAATTGTACTATCATTTGTTGAATTGGGAAGGAAATAACTATGAGAAAAACCAAAATAATTTGCACATTGGGTCCTGCCGTGGAAACCGAAGAGGTTATGAGGGAACTTGCAATAAGAGGCATGGATGTGGCAAGGCTAAATTTCTCTCACGGTAATCATGAATATCATTTGAAGCTTATAAATACCATAAAAAAAATAAGAAGCGAGATAAATAAACCCATAGCTCTTATGCTGGACACGAAGGGGCCGGAAATCAGACTGGGCTGTTTTGAGAACGGGGAAATTGAATTAAGGGCAGACGACAGGTTTATTTTGACGACCGAGGAGTGTATCGGTAATAAAGAGCGAGCTTTCGTTACATACCAGGATCTGCCCAAAGCTGTTCAGAAAGAAGACAAAATACTTCTGGATGACGGACTTGTAGAGCTGAGAGTGGATGAAACTGACGATACCCAGATAGTATGCAGGGTAATGAATAACGGTGTTATCAGGGATAGGAAAAGCGTTAACGTGCCAGGAGTCAGCCTGGATATGCCCTATTTGAGCGAAGATGACTCAAAAGATATCCTGTTTGCCATTGAACATGATTTTGATTATATCGCGGCATCATTTGTGCGGAGAGCCGATGATATCAACGATTTAAGGAACTTGCTTGAAAAGCATGGAGGAAGGGACATTCAGATAATAGCAAAAATAGAAAACAGCGAAGGCGTGGAAAGCATTGATGATATATTGGAGGTCAGTGACGGAATCATGGTCGCCCGGGGAGATATGGGCGTGGAAATAGATTATAATGAGCTTCCGAGAATTCAGAAAGTGCTTATTAAAAAAGCTATGTCCCATGGGAAGAAGTCCATCACTGCAACTCAGATGCTGGATTCCATGATATCAAAACCCAGGCCGACACGTGCCGAAATTAGCGATGTGGCCAACGCAATATATGACGGTACAAGCGCTATAATGCTGTCAGGAGAGACTTCCATAGGCAAGTATCCCATAGAAAGTGTCGTCACCATGGTAAGGATAGCGGAGAGCACCGAATCCCACATAAACTATAAAAAACGTTTCAGACAGATGCAGCTTGAGGAATCTACCACCAATATACCGAACGCAATAAGTCATGCCACGTGCACAACCGCCCATGGCCTTGATGCCGCTGCAATCATTACGATAACCAAGACAGGAAGCACTGCGCGGATGATTTCGAAATACCGTCCCGCATGCCCGATAATAGGGGCGACTCCTTCGGAAAAGATATGTCGCCAGCTTGCCATGTCCTGGGGAGTTATACCCGTATTAATCGAAGAAAAGCAAAACACGGATCAATTGTTTGAGCATGCCGTTGACAAAGCCGTTGAGACAGGGTTTGTAAATAACGGAGATCTTGTGGTTTTAACCGGGGGATTTCCCATTGGAATTCCAGGCATGACCAATCTGATGAAGGTTGAAGTAATTGGGGATATTTTAGTACGGGGGTTGGGAATCAACAAGAGGATGGCTACAGGGACTCTCTGTGTATGCAAAAACGAAGATGAAGCCCTGCAAAACTTTAACAACGGCGACATACTGGTAATTCCCGAAACATCCAACAATCTTGTGAGTATTCTAAAAAAAGCAAAGGGAATAATCACCGAAAAAGGTGATCTTTCATCCCATGCGGCAATTGTGGGGTTAAGCCTTGATATCCCGGTTATATGCGGCGCGAAAAATGCCACAGATTTCTTAAGAGACGGAACTATCGTTACCATTGATGCTTCAACCGGCATGGTGTATGCGGGAAGAAGCCAGCTTGACAGATTAAAGACACAGAATGACAGTCAATAAAAAACAACAGAAAGTGCGTATGCAGGGATTCCATAAAGCCCGGTCGCTGTGCCACACGTCTGTGAAACATCAGCATGTCATCGCGAGCGAACGAAGTGGAGCGCGGCGATCTACGTGATTGCTTCGTCGGCTTCGCCTCCTCGCAATGACATACCATAAGTGAGAGGTGGCAGCTTCCTTATCTCATTCTCACAGGATGTTTGGGCGCATTATTACAATGCGCCCTTGTTTTACGGGATCTTTAGTATTTCAACCCATAGCCTATATCAAATTTGTAATTGCCGGTTCCTATATCATTGACAGATTTATACCAAGGCATGGGCAGGGTTCCGGAGAAAGGTACCTTTCCGGTAAGGACATTGGCAATACCATCGGCCTCACTTCCCGGAAGATAACACATGACCACAGCATCCCAGCTGTCATAGTAATCCTCAATGATCATGTTTCGTCCGGCGACGATCAGTGTGACAGTAGGCTTGTTTAGGGATTTGGCCAGTTCAATGGCTTTTTTGTTCCCCGGGAGGGCATGGGAGCCCGTCAGACTAAGGTCCGGGGTGTCTCCCTCCCATTCTGCATAGGGAATCTCACCAACGCAAAGTATGGTTAGATCTGCCTGGGAGGCTTGCTCCTCATCGGTTATGATTGTGAGGCCGTATTGGTCGGCAATGGCATATAAGCCTTCCAGAATGGTGGTTGCCCCTGCCACAAATTTTGTGTTATTGCTGTCTATGTAGCCCTGCCATTCGATGGTCCACCCTCCGCACTGAACACCTGTATCGTGCATGGCGGGTCCTGTAACAAAAATTTTGCTTCCTGGCTTAATTGGAAGTACATCACCGTCATTTTTGAGAAGAACGAGACTTTTTTCAACAAGCTGGCGGGCGATGTCCCGAACTTCGGCAGAACCCACATCCGAATAGCTCATTTGAAGCCTTTCCTGCATAGGATCATCAAAAAGTCCAAGTTCCTGTTTTACACGGATGATTCTGGTTACAGCATCGTCAATCCGTTCCTGGCTGATAATCCCTTCCTTAACCGCCTCAATGATGTATTTATAGCAGTCAGGATAAAACTGGGGTTCCATAAGCATATCAATACCCGAATTGATGGCTGTGACAACCTGTCCCTTCAGATCGGGAACCGAGATGTTGTGGATGGACTCCCAGTCACTTACCACAAAGCCGTCAAAACCCATTTCGCCCTTAAGAATATCATTTATATAGTAGGAGTGTTCGTGCATTTTTACGCCATTGACGCTGCTGTGGGAGATCATGACGGTTTTGACGCCTGCATCCACCAGATTACGATACACATCCAACAGAGCCTGGATTTCCGAATCGTTGAGGGAGGCGTCCCCTCTGTCTGCGAGATAGCCCCCTTCACCTGTGCCGTAATCTATATTTCCATCGGCGAAGAAATGCTTAGCACAGGGAAGAACACCGCCGTCAATAAGCCCTTTTGAATAGGCAGTGCTCAGTTTTGATACTAGCTCAGGATCCGATGAATAGCTCTCATAGGTTCTGCCCCAACGGGGCTCGGTTGCTACGGCCACGCAGGGGGAGAAGTTCCAGAGCATCCCTGAAAGTTTCATCTCTTCGGCAACAGCCAGGCCCATCCTGTAAGCCAGTTCCTCATGGTTTGCCGCCCCTATTCCAATATTATGGGGGAAGATAACAGCCCCCAGGCATCCCTGATTGCCATGTACTGCATCTGTTCCATAGATAAAGGGAATGCCGCTTTCTGATGAGAGTGCCGCTTCCTGGTAACGCATCACAGTATTTTTCCAGCCCGATGCCGACCTGTCCAAACCACTGTAGGAAGACAGGATCGATCCGTAGCCGTACTTTTTCATGGCTATATGAGTAGCATTGTAAACTGCCGGCTGGAGCATTTGCGCTGCTTTCTGCTCAAGGGTCATGGAGGCTACAATCTCCTCAGGAGTGGCGTCGGGATCATATTTTAAAGGGATTCGATCCTGATTCTCGGGACTGGTTGAAGAAGAAGGCTCAGGTGTTGCCGGACTGTCTGAAACAACAGGGTCAGGTGCCTGATCATTCTTGCCGGCTGACTGCTGTTCCTGGCCGCATCCTGCAAGGGAAAAGGTCAATACCAGACAAAGGAGAATAATTAATATTCTTTTTTGCACACTGTGTTCCTCCTAACTGTAATAATTAGGATAAATATACCACCATATGAAACGTTATACAAGAAAAACCGGGATCTTAATAACATTCTATTTGCATGAGGTATGTAAATTTACATTAATGCAAGATATCAGGGTGCATGAGTCAATAAAGGGAGGATATCGGCTGTCAATAAATGTGGCTTGTAATCATGGGATACTTTTGGTAAATTGGTTATATCCCTGGAAGTCGCCTTGCGACTATTATCTGTAAGGGTTATGCATTGAATCGTGTTTTGCATCAGTATTGATGTGTCTTCGGTTCTGTATACCCTATTTTTATGAAAAAGAGGTTTGATTTATGAAAAAACTCATGGTTGTTTTCTGTATCCTGCTTATAGCGAATATTGTGGTTTCATGCGGATCGGGTGATGTGCCGGCACAAGTGAATTCGCCGGAAACCCAGACACCCGGAACCCAGGAAACACCTGCACCAACGGCATCACCTACATCTTCACCAGAGACTACGGAAACGCCTGAGCCCACTCCAACGCCTACTCCTACACCAACACCGACACCCACCCCGGAACCCAGTGAGACACCTGCTTCACCGTCTCAGGGAAGCTCTGGCACACCGGCATCCGGTAAGGTTAATGTCCTTGAGGGTGAGGCGGATAAGGCCCGTGTGGAGGTAAGGGCTGTATACCTGACAGGGTATACAGCAGGGAAAAGGATTGATTATTTCATAGATTTGTGTAACCGTACAGATCTGAACGCTCTTGTTATCGATATCAAGGAAGCAGGAGTGGTCAATTATAAATCCAATGTGCCCCTGGTTAAAGAACTGGGACTTTACGTCAACGGCTTTGATCCTGTAGAGGTTCTGAAAAAGTGCCATGATAACGGCATTTATGTTATTGGAAGAATTGTCTGTTTCAGAGATAACAACCTGGCACAGGCAAAACCGGAATGGGGCATTAAAACACCTAAGGGTTCGCTCTGGCTTGAGGGTGGCAGTAAACACGGAGCGTGGACCGATCCTTCAATACCCGAGGTACAGCAATTGAACATAGATATCGCGGTTGAAGCGGCCAAGCTGGGATTTGACGAGATACAGTTTGATTATGTGAGATTCCCCACAGGCAAGGCATCAGCTTTTGCCTATGATCCGGACATGCCTCCAAAGTCAGAGGTCATTGCCAATTTCCTTTACAAGGCATCAAAAGAGATCAAACAGGTTGCCAAAATTCCTGTTTCCGCGGATGTCTTTGGCATCATCGGTGAAAAGGGTCCCGACGGTAAGGCCATCGGGCAGGAACTGGAACTGGTTGGGCTGAACGTTGACTACATAAGTCCCATGATCTACCCATCCCACTACGCTAATAATTCAAAGGGCATGATGGGTAACGGTGTTGGCCAGAGCATCAACGGTGTTCTCTTCACTCATCCCGACCTGAAACCCTATGAAGTGGTATATAATGCCCTGGCAAGGATAAAGTCCAGAATCTCCGAGATGGGTCCCTACAGGGCTGATGTGAGACCCTATATTCAGGGCTTTACGGCAAAATATCTGCCAGAAGGATACTATCAGCAATACGGTTATGAACAGTTCAGGCAGCAGATCAAGGCGGTTTACGATGCTGGCTACAGGGAATGGATCTTTTGGAACAGCTCCAACAATTATGTTGAGAAAGCCTTTGAAAATATCCCGATCCCTGATGCGGCCCAGGCAAAAAGCACAGAAAACGAGGGTGAATAAATGGACAAGGTAATTGTTGAGTTATGCGAGAATTATCGTATAGACCGGGTTACCAACACATTGGAAAAGATATTCGAAGGAATGGGAGGCATCGATTCCCTCATCAAGCCCGGAATGCGTGTGGCTTTAAAGCCGAACCTGCTCCTGGCGAAAAAGCCTGATGATGCAGCAACGACACATCCGGCTGTGATTCAGGCTATCGCCGCTCTGGTGCAGAAGGCGGGTGGATTGGTCAGTATCGTGGAAAGTCCCGGTGGTCCCTATAATGTACCATCCCTGAAGCGTGTCTATGCTGCCACAGGTATGGAGGATGCGGCTAACGAAACCGGTGCCCAGTTGAACTTTGACCTCAGGGTTGAAAAGATCGACAATCCTGATGCACTGATAGTAAAAACCCTAAAGATACTTAAGCCCCTTCGGGATGCAGATCTGATCATCAATGTGGCGAAGCTGAAAACCCACAGGATGATGGTGTATACAGGAGCAGTCAAAAATATGTTTGGCTCCATTGCCGGTCTGGAAAAGGCCGACTACCATCTGAGGCTGGATCAATATGATAAGTTTGCGGATTGCCTTATCGATATCTACATGGCAACCAGACCGCAGATTAACATCATAGACGGTATTATCGGGATGGAGGGCGAGGGGCCGGGCTCAGGTGTCCCTAAGTATCTTGGAGTGCTCATTGGCTCGCAAAACGGTTTTGCAGCTGATCTTGCCGGATTGAGCCTTATAAATGTAGACTACCGGCAGGTTCCCGTGATGAAGAGGGCTGAAGAGAGAAAACTTTTTCAGCCTGATCAGGTGGTGTTTGAGGGTGCGGATATCTCATCCATAAGGTGTGAAGACTTTGATGTGCCGGCTCTTGGGTATCCGGGCAACAAGGGGGTTGGGAGAAAGATCCTGGGCTTCATAGAGAAGATATTCAGGCCCAAGCCTGAAATAATACACGACAGGTGTATCGTATGCGGAAAGTGTATTGAGGTCTGTCCGCCTAAAACCATTCATAAGGGTCAGGACAACAAGGTAATCATTGATTACGGCAAGTGCATCAGTTGTTTTTGCTGCCATGAGTTTTGCCCCGAAAAGGCTGTGCGGATAAAGAAAAATGTAGCCAGGAGGGTTCTTGAATACAAAAGAACCTGGGGCAGTGACGACTAGGGCTTCCATTTTTCAGCATGTTTTGGTAGAATCAATAAAGAGTTTTTTACTGTATCTATTGCTTTATGAATCTACTGTATGAGCAAACCATTATAGGAGCAGGCTAATGAATGTTGAGTATATCAATCCGTTTATAGAGGCCAGCCAGTCGGTTTGGACCATGATGACAGGCAACAAACCGGTTTTGGGTAAAGTATACTTGAAAAAAGTGCCGTATCAGAGCGATGATGTTGCAGTCATTGTTGGTTTGACCGGAAAGATCAGGGGTCAGGTGGTCATATCCATGAGCACAGGTACCGCACTGAAGGTGGTCTCGTCAATGATGGGCGGAATGCCCGTGCCCGAACTGGATGAAATCTCCAAGAGCGCCATATCGGAGCTGGGAAATATGATTATGGGCAATACTGCTACTATCTTGGCCAGCCGTGGAATAGGAATTGAGATTACGCCGCCATCCCTGCTCATAGGGGAAAAGATGTTGATTACACCGGCTCATATGACAACTATTTGTGTTCCCTTGCTGCTTGAAGGGGATGATCCCATAGAGATCAATGTATCGTTGGAACAATGACCCAAAAAGATGGCAAGGCCATCTTTTTTCTGTAAACAGCAGCAGTGTAGAGGTAATGAATCGTGGCTTTAAATATAGTTCTTCTCGAACCTGAAATTCCGCAGAATACAGGAAACATCGCCCGTTCCTGCGCAGCTACCGGAGCCGGGCTCCATCTGATAGGCCCTTTGGGGTTTTCCATTGAGGACAAATACCTGAAACGTGCCGGACTGGATTACTGGGATAAGCTGGATATCTCTTACTATAACAGTCTGGATGAGTTCTTCAGCAAACATCATGACAAAACTATCTATTACTCATCCACAAAAGCGTCAAAAACATATGATGAGGTACTGTATCCCAGTGACTGTTTCATCATGTTCGGGAAGGAAACAAAAGGCCTGCCAGAGACTCTTTTAAGAGAGCATTACGACCAGTGCATCAGAATACCAATGCGGGAAGGGATTCGCTCTCTTAATCTCTCCAATTCGGTGGCTATTGTTCTGTATGAAGCATTAAGGCAAATGGGTTTTGCCGGCCTGACAAAGCACGGGCGACTAACACAGGGTGCAGAGTCCAGCTTGAGTAAAAGTGCCTCTGTTTTTCCTGAAGATACTTTGTGAAGGAGGATGGAGATGGCTAAATTCAGAATTGGTGTTGTAACCTGCGGCGGAGACTGTCCCGGGTTGAATTCAGTAATAAGAGCCGTGGTAAAGACCGCCATATACAACTATGGTTACGAGGTAGTCGGTTTTAAGGATGGATATCTGGGCCTGGTCTACAACCGTTTTATTAAACTTGGGCTTCCGGACGCATCTGGTTTGCTGGACAAGGGTGGAACCATTTTGGGTACCACCAACAATTTCGATCCCTTCAGGGTTCTGGTGGATCATGATGGGGAGAAACAGTATAAGGATATGAGTGACAGAGTTGCCGATACCTTAAAAATGCATGACATCCATTGCCTGATAGTAATTGGCGGTACCAGCACCATCAGTATTGCAAACAGGCTCATTGAGAAGGGGATCAATATCGTTGCCATACCAAAAACCATCGATAATGACGTGCCCGCCACCGACATGACCATAGGCTTTATGACCAGTGTGAATACTGCTACCCAGGCATTGGACAAGCTGCATTCTACAGCTGAATCCCATCACCGGGTCATGATTCTGGAAGTGATGGGGGCATCCTCCGGATGGGTTTCCCTTGAATCCGGTATAGCTGGCGGTGCTGACATTATTCTCATACCCGAGATTCCATACGATATAAATCTTGTGGCAAGGCGAATCCTTGAGCGTAAGAATCAGGGAAAAGGCTTCAGTATAATTGTGGTATCGGAGGGCAGCAGGCCTTTGGGGCATGATGTGGCGCAGGATCCCACTATCGATGATGATGTACAGCCTCTCAACGGAATTGGCAGCCAACTGGCCGCCGAGCTTGAAAAACTGACCCGGGTGGAGGTCAAGGTCACTGTGCTGGGTTATCTCCAGCGAGGGGGCGAACCCTCTCCCTACGACCGTATTCTGTCCACCCGATTGGGGGCTTCAGCCGTTGACATGATTGCCGCAGGTAAGTATAACATGATGGCAGCCATAAGCAATGACCAGCTTCGCCCTGTAAAGATTTCCGATATAGCAGGAAAGATAAAAACTGTTCCACTGGATGGGGAATTGGTTCAAATAGCCCGTAGCATCGGCGTAAGTTTCGGCGACTGAACCTACTTCACGAGCGGACATTTAGAAAGCAGATGATTTAGTAATTATGTGTGATTTCAGAGAAATAACCCTTGGAGATCAGGATTTAATCACCCCTATATTAAGGCGCATGCGCCCTATATCCTCGGAATTCACCTTCCCATACCTTTATGCCTGGAGGCGGGATTATAATTTCAGGTTTGGCATATTTGGAGACCATCTCTGCCTTGTGAGCAACTCCAGAGAAGCCTTTCCTTTTGCCTTCTGTCCAATTCCTTTGGGCGGGCAGCATGACAGTGAGGGCTTTAAAAAGGCTATTGAAGCTATTGAAAGCCATTTCAGAGAGCAGCACTATGACCTTGCCTTTGCCCGTGTGGAGGAGAGCAGGCTCCCGCTTTTGACAGGACATTATCAGAGCAGGGTTGAGGTATCCCCGCTCCCGGAGACTTCGGATTACGTCTATAATACCAGTGATCTGGCCCAGCTCGCCGGAAGGAAATACAGTAAGAAGAGGAACCATATCAGCCAGTTCATGCGAAAACATGAAAACCACGAGTATGTGTCCGTCGGTCCGGAGAACATCTCTGAATGCCTGCGTGTCTTTGAAGAGTGGTGTGAGAAAAACGAATCTGATTGCCGGCATCCCGATAACTGCGAGCGTTTAGCCTGCAAGGAGCTTTTGGATAATTGGGACAGGTTTGAGCTCAAGGGTGGTCTTGTGAGAGTTGATGGGAAGGCTGAAGCCTTTACTGTTGGCGAGAAACTTAATGATGATATGGCTGTTGTGAGGGTCGAGAAGGGAAATCTGGACATCCATGGGGTTTATACCTTCATCAACCGGGAATTCTGTTCCAGGGAATGGGCTGATAATACAAAGTATATCAACCGGGAAGAGGATATGGGTATAGAAGGTCTCCGTAAATCCAAAAAGTCATACTTACCCGCATTTATGGTGAACAAATACCTTGTGCGCTGCCACACGTGATCAGGACAACCCTTTGGCGGTAAAGAATGAACAACCCGGGCGCAAAGAGGCCGGCATACTTTGGCGGATTCAACATTGACAAAACATCAGGTGTTTTTATAGTATAATCTTGTATCAGCACCATTTAAGGGTTGGCGTTCCATACCCTTTTATATTTTTTATTGGATGGACCCACTTGGTTCGCTCATGATGGGGATGGCTTTTCCAGCCAGGCTCCGGAATGAAAGGACAAGATATACAGATCAAATCAAATGCCAAAGGAAAGGATAATGACATGCCGAAAAAACCAAAGGTAGCCATTGTTATGGGCAGCGACTCGGATTTTCCCGTAGTGGAGGGATGCCTCAATATCCTGAGGGAATTTGATGTTGAAACTTCGGTGGCTATATGCTCGGCTCACCGTACGCCGGACAGGGCTGCAGAACTAGCCAGGAATGCTGAAAGTGAAGGATGTGACCTGATCATTGGTGCAGCAGGCAAAGCGGCTCATCTTCCCGGCGTATTGGCGGCCTATACCGTTCTTCCCGTCATAGGGATTCCCATCAAATCCTCTACCCTGGATGGGCTGGATTCACTTCTGTCCATCGTTCAGATGCCCCAGGGTGTGCCAGTGGCCACTGTGGCCATAAACGGAAGCGGAAATGCAGCGCTTCTGGCCATCCAAATCCTGGGAGGCACTTATCCCGAACTTCGTGAAAAAATGCGTGAATATAAGAAAAAAATGGCTGAAGCGGTTGAGGTAAAGAACCAACAGCTTCAGGCACGATTGAGAGGTGCTGAGCAGTGATGGTAGACCGGGCTTCAGCACTTCAATGCTGTGTGGATTGTGACAAGCCCCGTGAGGCATGCGGAGTTTTTGGCGTGGTCAACAATGACGACTTTGATATAGCCCGCATGGTCTATTTCGGCCTCTATGCCCTTCAGCACCGGGGGCAGGAAAGCTGCGGCATCGCTGTAACCAACCAAAACGGCATAACAGGGTACAGGGGTATGGGGCTCGTATCCGAGGTCTTTAGTGACAGGATACTGGATCAGCTGGGAGGTTCCATAGCCGTTGGACACTGCCGCTATTCAACTGCCGGCGGAAATTCGGTAGAGGACATTCAGCCCCTCATGGCAAACTACAAGGGCGGGCGTATGGCTATAGCCCATAATGGTAATCTGGTTAACGCTGAAAAAATAAGGAGAACCCTGGAAGAATCAGGGGCTATCTTTCAAACCTCAACCGATTCCGAGGTCATTGCCAATTTGATTTCCAGATACAGCATTCAAACCGATGACCTTGAGGAGATTCTGGTAAAGATCATGCAGCAGGTGGTGGGTTCATACGCCGTCATAATCATGACCCGGAAACGTCTCATCGGTATGCGTGATCCCTGGGGCTTAAGGCCGTTGTGCATTGGAAAACTTGACGACTCCATCATTTTAGCATCCGAGAGCTGTGCCCTCGATTCAGTGGGAGCCGACTTTATCAGGGATGTTGAGCCGGGTGAGATTGTGGTCGTCCAGGACAAGGAGATCCGATCTATCAAGGGGGCAGTGAGCAGTAAACCCCGTCATTTTTGTATTTTCGAGCATATCTATTTTGCCCGTCCCGACAGTTTTATTGATGGGGCGTCGGTTTACAAATCCCGCCTGGAAGCAGGGCGTATGCTGGCCATAGAACACCCTGCAGATGCCGACCTGGTGGTAGGAGTGCCTGATTCAGGTCTGACCGCCGCCATAGGCTTTTCCAGGCAGTCGGGTATCCCTTATGGTGAGGCGCTGATAAAGAACCGATACGTGGGAAGAACCTTTATAGAGCCACAACAGAAGAAGAGGGAACAGAGCATTGATATAAAACTGAATGTACTCAAAGAAGAGATAGAGGGTAAGCGCATCGTGATGATTGATGACTCTATAGTTCGGGGTACCACCACAAGAAAACTGGTTCAGATGTTGAAAAATGCGGGCGCTAAAGAGGTGCATATGAGGATCAGTTCTCCGCCGGTTAAATTCCCATGCTATTTCGGCATAGACATATCTTCAAAAAATCAGCTCATCGCAGCGAAGAAAACCATTGAAGAGATAAGAAAGAACATGGGAGCCGACAGCCTGGGATTCCTGAGTGTGGACGGGCTGGTTAAAACCCCCGTAGGTGCCCTGGAAAGGGGCTTTTGCACCGGATGCTTTACGGGGAAGTACCCCATAAACCCGACCGAAGAGGACTGTTCCGATAAATGAGCTTAACCATAGCAAGGAGGATGAAGCATGGCTACTTACAAGGAAGCCGGAGTTGATGTAACGGCAGGCTACAGGGCTGTAGAACTGATGAAATCCCATATCCAAAAGACCATGAGACCAGAAGTGATGGACGAGATAGGCGGATTTGCAGGTTTGTTCAGCCTTGAGAAAATGAATATCCAGAAGCCCGTATTGGTTTCGGGCACCGATGGCGTCGGAACAAAGCTTAAGATCGCCTTCACGATGGACAGGCATGATACCATCGGAATAGACTGTGTGGCCATGTGCGCTAATGATGTGGTTTGCTGCGGCGCCCAGCCTTTATTCTTCCTGGATTATATAGCCACAGGAAAACTGATCCCCGAGAAAGTGGAGCAGATTGTGAAGGGGGTCACCGACGGATGCATACAGGCCGGATGTGCTCTGATCGGCGGCGAGACCGCCGAGATGCCCGGCTTTTACCGGGAGGATGAGTACGACCTGGCGGGATTTGTGGTTGGAATGGTGGACAGGGATCGTATCATAACCGGCAGAACCATCCGGGAGGGGGATGTTCTCGTCGGTCTGGCATCCTCAGGAGTCCATAGCAACGGCTTCTCACTGGTTCGCAAGGTTATTGCACCCCATGAGCATAAGCTCAATCAATATGATGACGGGCTCGGAAAGAGTCTGGGCGAAGAAATTCTTACGCCGACACGCATCTACGTCAAAACCATTCTCTCCCTTATAGAAGAATATGAGATCAAAGGGATTGCCCATATTACAGGCGGTGGCTTTATTGAAAACATCCCCAGAATGGTTCCTGCAGATCTGGGTGCGGTTATCCGCAAGGGTAGCTGGAATGTTTTGCCCATCTTCCATCTGCTTAAGGAGATGGGTGATATCCCTGAAGAAGATATGTATAACACCTTTAATATGGGAATCGGCATGATCCTTGCAGTTTCACCGGAGGTTGCCGACGATGTGGTGCAGTCCGCCATCCGGCTTGGTGAAAAGGCCAGCGTCATAGGTGAGATCGTTAAAGGCGGGGAGAGAATCACGATATGCTGAGAATAGGCGTCATGGTTTCGGGAGGCGGTACCAATTTGCAGGCCATCCTGGATCATATAGAGAAGGGACAGCTTCCTGATTGCCAGGTGGTTACGGTGGTTTCCAGCAAACCCGGGGTATATGCCCTGGAAAGAGCTCAAAAACACAATATACCCTCCTGCGTTATTTCCAGAAAGGACTTTGAAACCATGGAGGAATACGATGAAGCAGTATTGAGCCATCTGAAGAAGCATGATGTTCAGTTGGTGGTTCTGGCCGGTTTCCTGAGCCTGTTGGGAGAACGGGTCATTGCCGCCTACAAAAATGCCATCATCAATGTTCATCCATCCCTGATCCCCTCTTTTTGCGGTAAGGGTTTCTATGGACTCACCCCTCACAGGAAGGCGCTGGAATATGGCGTTCGCCTGACCGGGGCAACGGTTCATTTTGTGGACAGCGAATATGATTCCGGTCCTATCATCCTGCAAAAGGCTGTTGAGGTGATGGATGACGATACGCCCGAAAGCCTTCAGAGAAGGGTAATGGAGCAAGCCGAATGGATATTGCTTCCACAGGCTATCAGGCTGTTCGCCCAGGGCAGGCTGAGGGTGGAAGGAAGGCGTGTGGCCATTCTTGGAGAAACAATCCGAAGAAAGGAAGTCGAATGATGAAGGTATTGGTTGTAGGCAGCGGAGGGAGAGAACATGCCCTGGTATGGAAGCTGGCTCAGAGCCCTGAGGTAACAGAAATATACTGTGCACCGGGCAATGGTGGTATTGGGGAAATAGCCCAATTGGTTCCGATCAATGCCACGGACATTGACGGTATGGTAAGTTTTTCTAAGGAACATCATATTGACCTGGTAGTGGTGGCGCCTGATGACCCTCTGGCCATGGGCATGGTTGATGCACTGGAAGAAGCGGGGATATGGGCTTTTGGCCCCCGCAAAAATGCCGCCATTTTAGAGTCCAGCAAGGTATTTTCCAAGAACTTGATGAAAAAATACAATATACCCACAGCCGGTTACCAGGTATTCGACAACAGTCAGGATGCAAAGGAATATGTGATGCAGGCAAAACTGCCGGCTGTAGTCAAGGCGGACGGGCTTGCTCTCGGTAAGGGAGTCCTCATATGCCATACCCGTGACGAGGCTGTCCAGGCGGTAAAATGCATTATGGAGGACAAGAAGTTCGGCAGTGCCGGCCAGCGGATTGTGGTGGAAGAGTACATAACAGGCCCCGAGGTATCGGTTTTGGCCTTTACCGATGGAAGTACCATTAAGCCCATGGTCAGCGTGCAGGATCATAAGCGGGCATTAGATAATGACCGGGGACTCAATACAGGAGGTATGGGAACATTCACCCCCAGCAGGTTTTACAATGAAGCCATTGCCCATGAGTGCATGGAGACCATATTCAAGCCTACTATCGAGGCAATGAACCAGGAAGGGAGAAAATTCAAGGGGGTATTGTTCTTCGGTCTCATGCTAACCGAAAATGGACCGAAGCTACTGGAATACAACGCCCGTTTTGGAGATCCTGAAGCCCAGGTGGTTCTGCCCCTCCTGAAGACCGATCTGTTAAAAATCCTCATGGCTATCATCCATGAGGAGCTGGACAAAGTGGATATCCAATGGCATGAAGATGCGGCCGTGTGTGTCGTCATGGCATCGGGAGGATATCCGGAGACCTACGAGAAGGGCTTTGAGATAACCGGGCTGGATCAGTTTTCACACCAGTCGGATATCATGATCTTCCATGCGGGAACAAAGAAGGAAGGCGGCAGGATCCTGACCAACGGAGGACGGGTTCTGGGGGTTACCGCACGGGGAAGTGATCTTGATGAGGCAAGGCAAAAGGCCTATGGTGCCGTTAATCGGATACATTTCAAAAATGCGCATTATCGGCGCGATATTGGAATAAAATAAGAAACCAGTCATTATGTTCATGGGATAGTGGTGTCAATTCCTGCGGAATAATAAACTGCGGGAGGTGAATGTATGGGACCCAATAAAGCAATTGGCTGCAATGTTAAGGAATGCAGATACCACGCAAAGACTGACAACTATTGCGCACTGGATCATATCCACGTTTCGAAAACCAAGGAAAAGGCGGATATGGAAAAGGACACGGAATGCGCCTCTTTTGAAAGGGAATAGGTCATTTTACGCAGTATCACCATCCAGACGTGTCAACTATTGAGAGCGGGTTTGCCCGCTCTTTCACTGCCAGGCGGAGGAAACGGTGTGGGTGCATTCCTCACCCGTGAAAAAGCAGAAGCACACCGGCAGCCATGACTCCCATTCCAAACACAAACCCTAATATGGTGAGGTAGTGCTCTCCGTATTCTCTCGCCGTGGGAAGAAGTTCATCCATGGAAATATAAATCATTATCCCGGCAACCGCAGAGAAAACCATGCCGAACAATGTATCACTTATAAGAGGGCCAAGAACCAGCATGGCAAGAATAGCCCCCAGCGGTTCGGAGAGCCCTGAAAGCAGGGACATCCAGAATGCTTTCCTGCGGCTTCCGGTGGCGTAGTAGACGGGCATGGCGATGGATATACCTTCGGGGATATTATGGATTGCGATGGCAAGGGCGATAGAAAGGCCAAGCAGCGGGTCTTTGACTCCTGAGATAAAGGCAGCGATACCTTCAGGAAAATTGTGTATGGTAACAGCCAGGGCTGTAAATATTCCCGTTTTATAAAGTCTTCCGGATACCGTCGCAGATTCAGGGGAGCCCCTGTCCCGGGTCCTTTGGGATACAGGCGGATTCCCGGGTTCGGGAACAAGCTCGTCAATCAGAGCGATCAAGACAATGCCGAAGAAAAAGGACAGGACAGTGAGGATCTTACCCCTTTGTTCACCATGAGCGTTCCTGAGAATGGCTTCAGCTTCGGGGAAAATTTCAATGAAGGATACATAGATCATGACCCCCGCTGAGAAACCCAGCATGGTGGACAACACCCGGGTATCGGTTCTGCGAAACAGCAGAACCAGCAGCCCCCCCATTCCGGTAGCTATGCCGGCACCCAGGGCATAGCCCAATGCGGGTATGGCGGTTGCAAGGTTCATGGCTTCCCCGTCCATTCTCAATGCTTTTCCAGGTTATATCTATGACGGCGGGCATGTTTAAATGATGGTGATTTTATTGTTGTGGACCGCACCCCTTCCTGTGGCAACCACTTTAAAGAGCGGGTGCGGGATGGTATAATTGTCAAGAGCGGAAAATATAACAGATGAAACTGGTCTTTAATGAATGAGGATGATTTATGAGTAATGAGAGACAAAAAAGAATAAGAAACTTTTGCATCATAGCCCATATCGATCACGGGAAATCCACTTTGGCCGACAGGATGCTGGAGCTGACCGGCGCCCTGACCGAGCGCGAAATGGACGAACAGGTTCTGGACAATATGGATATTGAGCGGGAACGGGGTATAACCATCAAGGCTCAGGCCGTCAGAATGATCTACAAGGGGAAAGACGGCGAGGAGTACATCCTCAATCTTATAGACACCCCCGGCCATGTTGACTTCAATTATGAGGTTTCAAGAAGCATAGCGGCCTGTGAGGGAGCTATACTGGTGGTGGATGCATCTCAGGGAATTGAAGCCCAGACCCTGGCTAATGTATATCTTGCTTTGGAACATGATCTGGAGATTGTTCCGGTGATCAATAAGATTGATCTTCCCGGTGCCAGACCCGACGAGATTATTCGGGAAATCGAGGATGTCATCGGGCTGGAGGCTCAGGGAGCTCCCCAGATATCGGCAAAGAACGGAATCAATATCGACAGCGTGTTAAATAAGATTATATCGGATATACCGGCGCCGAAGGGAGATGAGGATGCCCCCTTAAGAGCCCTGATATTCGATTCGGTCTATGATACCTATAAGGGTGTAATAGCCTATATCCGGGTGATGGAGGGCAAGGTATCTCCAGGTCAGACCATCCATATGATGCATACCGGGAAAGATTATATTGTGACCGAGCTGGGATACTTAAGGCCGGGAGGACAGATCCCCTCCGATTCTCTCATGGCAGGAGAGGTGGGCTATATATGCGCCAGTATCAAGGATGTTCGTAACTGTCGTGTAGGGGATACCATCACCCTGGCATCCAACCCCGCCAGCGAGCCTCTTCCGGGATACAAGAAGGCAGTGCCCATGGTCTTTTGCGGTATATACCCGGCAGATGGGGCAAAATACAATGACCTGAGGGATTCTCTGGAAAAACTCCAGCTCAATGACGCATCCCTGATGTTTGAGCCCGAGACATCGGTTGCCCTTGGATTCGGCTTCAGATGCGGATTTCTGGGTCTTTTGCATATGGAAATCATACAGGAACGCCTGGAGCGCGAATACAATCTTGACATCATCACTACGGCGCCCAGCGTCATTTACCGGATCACAAAGACAAATGGCGAGGTTATCAGCCTGGATAATCCCACGAATATGCCGGAATCCACAGAGATCGATGCCATGGAGGAGCCCGTTGTCAAGGCTACCATCATGACGCCCACCGAGTATGTTGGAAGTATCATGGAACTTTGCCAGGACAGAAGGGGTACCTTCCTTGGAATGGATTACCTGGAAGCTACCCGGGTCATCCTGAACTATGAGATGCCTTTAAACGAGATTATCTATGATTTCTTTGATGCCCTAAAATCCAGAACCAAGGGCTATGCCTCCCTTGACTATGAGTTGAAGGGATATAAGGAATCCAATCTTGTTAAGCTTGACATCAAACTGAATGGCGAAATAGTCGACGCCCTTTCCTTCATAGTCCATGCCGACAAGGCATATGCAAGGGGACGCAGAATGGCTGAAAAGCTGAAGGAGACCATACCCAGGCAGATGTTTGAGATACCCATCCAGGCCTGCATCGGTAATAAGATCATTGCAAGGGAAACCGTAAAGGCTTACCGCAAGGATGTTCTGGCAAAGTGCTACGGCGGCGATATTACCCGTAAGAAGAAGCTGCTTGAAAAGCAGAAGGAAGGCAAAAAACGGATGCGCCAGGTAGGCAGCGTGGAGGTTCCCCAGGAGGCCTTCATGAGCGTACTCAAGCTGGATATGTGAGGCAATGGAATGACAGCAGCATCACATGATATAGGCCTTTATATCCATATCCCCTTTTGCGCCGGAAAGTGCCGGTACTGTGATTTTGTTTCCTGGTCCGGCATGGAAGCTTTCTGGGAGCCGTATATCAATGCGGTTATCAAGGAATTGGAACAAAAATCACAAATAGTTCCCAAGCGCCATGTCATGTCCCTGTTCATTGGCGGTGGGACTCCTTCGCTCCTTCCCTATGATACTGTTCTGCGAATAATGGATGCGGTAAGAAAGCATTACCGTCTTCTGCCGGATGCTGAAATCACTATTGAAACTAATCCCGGTACCCTGGATCATGACAAGATCAGGGCATACCGGGAGGCTGGCATCAACAGGATGAGCATTGGCCTTCAAGCCTGGCAGGATCATCTTCTGGAATTTATGGGGAGAGTTCATAATGCCGGGGATTTCGATGAAGCGATCATTATGGCCCAAAACCATGGCTTTTCAAATATTAATGCCGATATAATATTCGGGATACCTTATCAGACCATGGACGATTGGGTGGAAACAATTACCAAGGTCTTGTCCTATCAGATACCCCATGTTTCCTGCTACAGTCTTATCGTAGAAGAGGACACCCCCTTTGGCAGGATGAAGCGGGAGGGGTGCTGGCAGGATCCCGACGAAGAGCTGGAACGCAAAATGTACAGCAAGGCCATAGAGGTGTTTGAAAAAGCAGGTTTGGAGCAGTATGAAATCTCCAATCTGGCGAAACCTCAATACCGTTGCCAACATAATATGAATTACTGGCTTAGAGGTGAATATCTGGGGTTTGGCATTGCAGCCCATTCCTTTTACAACAATGAGCGCTGGGCCAACTCCTCTGATCTCAGGCTGTATATGGAGAGCATTGAGCGGGGAAGCAACCCAATGAGCGAATGCTATTATATTACAAATGAGGAGGCTCTGTCTGAAAGCATGATACTCGGGCTGAGGCTGACTGAAGGCATTGATCTGGATTATCTGTCTTCAATCTACCGGACCGATGTAAGGAAGAAATATGGCGAAAAGCTGGCAGATCTTGCCGAAAGACAGCTTGTTGAGCTCAAGGGATCTGTGGTAAGATTGACGAAAAGAGGCATGGATTTTGCCAACCAGGTGTTTATTGAGTTTATTTGAGCTTTTTCCGGCAGAGTGGATTGTGGGGAGGCTAAGATGATGGAGATGAATGGTGTTAGAGAAGTGAATTCAGAGGTTCCGGGACTCGCAGAAATCAGCAGGAGCTATATGAACGATTTTATCGCTGAGATCAGGGAGATCCTGGAGAAGATAGAAATAGAACTGGTGGATCTTGAAGTGGATCCTGATAACCCCGATCACCTGAACACGGTATACAACAGCTTCAATACCATCAGAGGCCTGGCTGGTCTTTTACACGATCCTGTAAGCATAAGAATAGTTGCAGCATCGGGGGAGCTTCTTGAAACTCTGCAAAAATATGGAGCCTCGGCCAGCAAGAGCGCTATCAATCTCCTCCTGTTTTCGGTCAGATTCATCAGAAAGATATGTGAAGACGGCGATGAAGTTAAAGATACACTGTTCATGGGCGAAGTGGAACAGCATATCAGTAACATCCGTAAACTGAGAGAGGATATAATTCTTGAAATACGCCAGCCTGCGGGACGTGATACACGCATCGGCGAGATCCTTGTTGCTGAAGGAGCCATAGAGCGCTCAGATGTGGAGGAGATACTTAAAAAGCAGAGCAGTGTATTCAATAAGATGAAGTTCGGCGAGATCGTACTCAAGGAAAAGAAGGTTGACGTCTCGGATATCATCAAGGCAATACGCATGCAGAAGATAAGAAATGCCGGGACCGCGGATCAGTATGTCAAAATCCCGCTGGAAAGGCTTGATCAGATCATCGGTATCATCAACAATATTGGAAATATTTTTGATTCCATAAAGGGAGAGGCTGTTCTAAGGTTCGGCAGCAATGATGCCCTTACCATAGATGCGTCGAAAGCCTTCAACATGGTACAGGATGTGAGAAGCATCTTAAGGGAGCTCCGGATGGTTACACTCCAGCAGACATTCCAGAAGCTGACCCGCCTTGCATGTACCATCATAGAGGAAAACCACCTGGAAGTCATGTTTTCTACCATGGGTGAGAATATCGAGGTTGACAAGGAGATTGCCGACAAGATTGTATCCCCCCTGGGTGAACTTATAAAGCTGCTTCTGGAAAAGGCTTATACCGAACAGGATGCTGCCAGGCGGATAGGCAGCATTGAGGTGGTTGCCTATGAGGAAAGCGGCACAGTACATATCGGTATCACTGGAGACCAGGTAGTGGACATTGAAGAATTTAAGTCCGACACCCGCTTCATGGAAGTAGCCTCACGGCTGTCAATACTAGAGTGCCGCCTGGTCATGGATGATATGGACGGGGAAGGTACGCGCATTACAATAGCTATTCAGAGATGACCGCAAAGCTTGATAACCCCATTTTTTTCAATCAGCTCAGCCCCGGTCTGATGATAACCTCTTGACAAACCGGAGGGTGAGTGTTATTTTTAGATTGTGTTAGCACTCAACAGTGGAGAGTGCTAACAATCAGATCGATAATCGCAGATCCGGGGTAATATCAAGGATTATTTAACCGAGCTCTAAGCTCCCAAGCATGCGATTTAGGGGGTGAAGCAATGGCCTGGGAAAATGAGCTTAACGACAGAAAAAAAACCATATTGAAGTCTATTATTGATGTTTACATTCAGTCAGCTCAACCTGTCGGTTCCCGAACCATTGCCCGGAGGCATGATCTTGGTCTGGGATCGGCCACCATAAGAAATGAGATGGCCGATCTGGAGGAACTGGGATATATAACCCAGCCCCATACATCAGCCGGACGGGTTCCGTCGGACAAGGGTTATCGGTTTTATGTGGACCACCTGATGCAGGCTCATCAGCTGGCCAATGATGAGATCATGAGACTCAAGCAGGCAATGGAGGACAGTGTGGAGGAGCTGAACCAGCTTTTTAAAAGGGTTTGCAGCATCGTATCCTCCTTTACGGGGTATCCCACAATTGTTATGTCACCTCAGCTTTCCGAAGCTCTGATCAAATCGGTACAGGTGGTTGCGATTGATGAAAAACATCTGTTAGTGGTACTTGTGGTAGAAGGTGGCATCGTCAGGAACAGGCTGGTCAAGCATGACGAGACTGTGAAAGAGGAGAACATCGTCAGGATGACCAATGTTCTCAATTCAATGATCTCCGGAATGAAGCTGGGCAGTGTATCGATGCCCATGGCTCTGGAACTTATGACAGTGACCGGGCTGTCCGGGGCATTGATTGTACAGATACTGGATGCGGTAAAGGAATGTATACGCAGGGTTGAGAGTACAGATGTCTACCTCGACGGAATAACCAATTTACTAAACTATCCTGAATTCAGTGATCTTATAAAAGCGAGGGAGGTTCTCGAACTGCTGAACGAGGAGGATGTGATCAACTCCCTGGCAAGAAGCGCCATGAGAAAGCCCAGTATTGAAGTCAGGATTGGAAGCGAGAATGAGATTGGTCCCATGAAGGAGCTCAGTGTGGTGACTACAGTTTATGGTCATAAAGGCAGGAGTACTGGTGCAATAGGTATCATAGGTCCTACCCGAATGACTTACAGCAAGGTGGTTTCATCCATACTATATATGAAAGACCTGATTAACAGAGAGATTTTAAGAATACTTAATGAGCGGGAGTAGTCATGCAGAGCATTACGAGTTGAAAGGGAGTTATTGAATGAACAACAAGGATTTTCCAGAGGTGAACCGGTCTGCAGAGAAGATGACTGTTGACGGTGAAATGGAGTCTCCCCTTGCGCGGGAGGATGCGGTGCAATCCGGTGATACCCAAGAGACCAGCGCAGCCAAAGACAATTTGGAAAGGGAACATGCTGGCGATGACGGCTCGGAAGGTGAGATAAACACATTAAAGCAGGCTCTGGAAAAAAAAGAGAACGAGATAAATGAGTTACTGGACAGGATACAACGCCTTGCGGCTGAATACGATAATTATCGCAAGCGTACCAGCCGGGAGAAGGAAAGGCTTTATAGTGATTCTGTATGCGATGTGGTTTCCAAAATCCTTCCGGTGGTTGATAATCTTGAGCGTGCCATCGCTGCAGATGTTGAGACCGAGGAGGGGAAGAGTCTGCGGGAAGGTATAAACATGATTTTCAGGCAAATGTCAGACATTCTGGAGAAGATAGGAGTAAAGCCCATTGAAGCTGTGGGTAAACCCTTTGACCCTGAGCTTCACAATGCGGTTATGCATGTTGAGGATGACAGCTATGGTGAAAGTGAAATCATAGAGGAATTTCAGAAGGGCTATATTTATAAGGATGAAACCGTTATCCGCCATTCTATGGTGAAGGTTGCAAACTAGACTTTCTTTGGCCTTAATTTTATATAAAACGGGAGTGATAGAACTATGGGAAAAGTAATCGGGATAGACCTTGGTACAACCAATTCATGTGTTGCCGTTATGGAAGGCGGGGAGCCTGTTGTTATCCCAAATGCTGAAGGAAACCGTACCACACCGTCCATCGTAGCATTTTCCAAGACAGGTGAGAGGCTTGTGGGACAGGTTGCAAAGCGACAGGCCATTACCAATCCTGAAAGAACGGTAATTTCCATCAAGAGAGATATGGGTACCGACAGAAAGGTCAAAATTGACGACAAAGACTATACCCCTCAGGAGATCTCGGCAATGGTGCTGCAGAAGCTGAAGGATGATGCTGAGGCCTATCTGGGTGAAAAAGTAACCCAGGCGGTTCTAACCGTGCCGGCATATTTCTCAGATTCCCAGCGCCAGGCCACAAAGGATGCCGGAAGGATTGCCGGGCTTGAGGTTTTAAGGATTATAAACGAGCCTACCGCCGCAGCACTGGCCTATGGTCTTGACAAGGAAACAGACCAAAAAATACTGGTATTCGACCTGGGCGGCGGAACCTTTGACGTGTCCATTCTGGAGATTGGCGATGGCGTCTTTGAAGTTCTCGCCACCAACGGAAATAATCGCCTCGGCGGCGATGATTTTGACCAGCGCATCATAGACTGGCTGGCGGATAACTTTAAAAAAGAGAATGGTATTGATCTTAGAAATGACAAGATGGCCATGCAAAGGCTGAAGGAAGCTGCCGAGAAGGCTAAGATCGAGCTTTCGGGCGTCACTCAGACAAGTATTAACCTGCCCTTTATTACGGCCGATGCATCAGGGCCGAAACATCTGGACACAAGTCTTACCAGGGCTAAATTTGACGAACTCACCGCCGATCTGGTGGAGAAGACCATGGGTCCTACAAGGCAGGCTCTGTCGGATGCCGGTCTTTCACCAAATGAAGTGGACAAGATTTTGATGGTCGGAGGCTCAACCCGTATTCCGGCTGTTCAGGAGGCTATTAAAAAATTCCTGGGTAAGGATCCTTTCAAGGGAATTAACCCGGACGAGTGTGTAGCCGTAGGCGCTGCTATCCAGGCAGGCGTCCTGTCTGGTGAAGTCAAGGATCTGTTGCTATTGGATGTAACTCCACTGTCCCTGGGTATTGAAACCCTGGGAGGGGTGTTCACCAAGCTGATTGAGAGGAATACAACCATACCTACCAAGAAGAGCCAGATATTCTCAACAGCTGCGGACGGGCAGACCAGTGTGGATATCAAGGTCTACCAGGGAGAACGGGAAATGGCGGCCCATAACAAGCTGCTTGGTAACTTCCAGCTTACCGGTATTCCACCAGCTCCCCGGGGTGTTCCCCAGATAGAGGTAACCTTTGATATTGACGCAAATGGTATCGTTCATGTTTCGGCCAAGGATCTGGGCACCGGCAACGAGCAGGAGATAACCATAACAGCCAGCTCCAACCTGAGCGAAGACGAGATTGAAAAGGCTGTGAAGGAAGCCGAGAGATTTGCTGCTGAAGACAAGAAGCGTAAAGAGGAGATCGAGACCCGCAATGAGGCCGATTCCATGGTATACCAGACCGAAAAGACCCTGAAGGACCTGGGAGATAAACTGAGTTCCGAGGATAAGGACAAGATCCAGGCAGAGATAGATAAGGTTAAGGAAGCCTTGAAGGGTACCGATATTCAGGCCATAAAGGATGCGAAGGAGTCCCTGACACAGGCATTCTATACCATCTCTCAGAAGATGTATCAGCAGGCCGGACCTCAGGCAGGCGGACCCGGAGGGCCTCAGGACGGCTTTAATCCTAGTGGTGCCGGAGCGGATGATAATGTTTACAACGCGGATTACAAAGTAGTGGACGAGGACGATAAAAAGTGATGTCCTGATCCATAGCGGAAATCATGAAACGGTATATGCCTCAATCTATGTTGCAGGCATCTACCGTTTCATCTTTGTGGGTATAAATATCTTTTTTCAGTACAATAAGGTACAGCAGTTTTTATGGGGAAGATAAAGGATGCCGCAATATTCCATGACACTCTGGATGTAACAGTGAGGATGTGGTATATTAACAAAGGTCGGCTATTGAGATGATTACCTGATAGTTTTTCCCATACAGATCGTCATGACGAATGAGTATTGAGAAACAACGGGAGGGGTTGGCTTTTGGCCGCTAAACGAGACTATTATGAGGTTCTCGGTGTAGACAGGACAGCTGCCGAGGCCGATATAAAAAAAGCATATAGAAGGCTTGCCAAGCAATATCACCCTGATGTCAACAAGGGTGACAGTGATGCCGAGGCCAAGTTCAAAGAAATCAGCGAGGCATACAGTGTTTTGAGTGACAGTGAAAAGCGTGCCAATTATGATCGCTTTGGGCATGCTGCATTCGACGGCAACTCGGGCTTTAGTGGGTTCGGGGGCTTTGGATTTGGGGGTCTGGATGATCTTTTTGAGAGTTTTATGGGGTTTGGAAGGAGCAGAACCTCCAAGCGTAACGGTCCCCAGCGTGGGAATGATCTTCAGTATGCCATGGAAATCACTTTTATGGAGGCTGCCTTTGGTACCACCAAAGAACTCAATCTGACGAGGCTCCAGAACTGCAGTGTTTGCGGAGGCTCAGGCTCAAAACCGGGGACACAGCCCGAAAACTGTAAGCATTGCAATGGTTCCGGTCAGATCAGGTATTCCCAGTCAACTCCCTTTGGACAGTTTGTCAATGTCCGTACCTGTGATGTATGTGGCGGCGAGGGCAAGGTGGTGATCAATCCCTGTGAGAAATGCAACGGCAAAGGCCGTGTAACCAAGAACTCACGGATCAGTATCAATATTCCTGCCGGTATAGACGAAGGACAGACCATATCTCTGAGAGGAGAGGGAGAGCCAGGTCTTAGGGGTGGTTCACCAGGAGATCTTTTTGTGACCATACATATCAAGCCCCATCCTATTTTTAAGCGGGAAGGATATGATGTGGTGTGTGATATCCCCATCTCCTTTACCCAGGCAGCCCTTGGTGCGGAGATTGAAATTCCCACCATTGACGGGAAGATGCCATACAGTATTCCCGAGGGTACCCAGACCAATACGGTATTTAAGATACGGGGCAAGGGGATCAAGCATTTGAGGAGCAATGCCAGAGGGGACCAGTACATCCGTGTGAATGTTGAGGTGCCTGTCAAGCTGTCCCAGAAACAAAAGGAACTGTTGCGGCAATTTGCTGAAATCAGCGGTGATGAGGGACTGGTACAGAAAAAAGGCTTCTTTGACAAGATGAGGGATCTTTTCAAGGATTAATCCCATGGAGGAGATTATCAGGATAGGTTATGAAGTGGATCGAAGTATCAGTGACAACCAATGATTTGGCTTCCGAGATCCTGTCGGAATTCCTGATGGAAGAAGGAGCCAATGGAACTGAAATTGTGGATGCAAAAGCCTTCAAGCAAGCATTGGAGGAGAGCAGGTATCTTGATTATGCCGATGATGGGCTTGCTGAAAGCTATGGCCCCCATGTGGTAGTAAAAGCCTACTACCCGGAAGGCACAGACCCGGAAAAGCTCCTTGCCCATATCAGCCAACGGATGGATGAGTTATCCCGGCAAATGGACACAGGGCCTGGAATCATCCGATGGCAGATGCGGGATGATACCGAATGGAAGGATAATTGGAAGGCCTACTTCAAACCCTTCCAGTTCACTGATAGAATCGTGATCAAGCCCAGCTGGGAAGAGTATCAGCCCCAGGCAGGTCAGACCGTTATTGAACTGGATCCCGGCATGGCATTCGGTACGGGTACCCATGAGACCACCAGGATGTGTGCCGTGCTTGGAGAAAGGCACCTCAAGCCCGGTGACCGGGTTTTGGATCTGGGATGCGGAACAGCCATACTATCGTTGGTGGCCGCCAAACTGGGAGCCGGAAGCATTCTTGCGGTTGATATTGATGAGACTGCAGTGAGGACTGCTAAGCAGAATGTTATTAACAATCATGAGGCTCAACGCATAGAAGTACGAAGGGGCGTTTTGAGCGATATCGACCGGCAGCCCTTTGACCTTATTATGATCAATATAATTGCAGATGTAATACTCTCCCTGACCGATGCCATCAGAGGATATACCCATGAGAATACCAGGATCATCCTCTCGGGTATTATCAAAAGCAGGAGGGATGATGTGGTTACGGCATGGCAGGCCATGGGATTCAGGCTGATGGAAGAAGAAGAAATGGGAGAATGGGTGGCGCTGGTATTTTATGCATAGGTTTATGGTGGATCCCGGGAAGATCAGGGATGGAGTTATCAGCATAGAGGGAAGCGACTTAAAGCATCTGAGCCAGGTGCTCAGGCTTGGAAAGGGCGATGCTATTCAAGCTTTCGACGGAAGCGGCAAGGAGTATACCGCACGGCTGACAGAGATAAAAAAGGATCAGGCTATTGCAGTTATAGTGGATTCGTACCAGGCCGGTACCGAGCCCCGTGTCCGTCTGACGCTGTACCAGGGACTGCCCAAAATGGAGAAGATGGATCTGATTATCCAGAAGGCTGTGGAATTGGGTGCATACAGGATTGTTCCGGTATTAACCCAAAGGACTGTGGTTAAGCTTGATGGCTCCACCGCAGAGAAGAAATTGAAAAGGTGGACCAGAATTGCCATTGAGGCTGCCAAGCAGTGCAGACGTGCATGCGTTCCGGAGATTGAGAGACCTTTGACCCTCAAGGATGCATTGAAGGATTTAGGGAATCCGGATCTTGCCATAGCCCTTTATGAGAATGAAAAAAAAGGTTTGAAAGAAATATTGAAATGTTATAATATTAATGATGTTGGAAATATAGCACTTTTTATTGGTCCGGAGGGTGGTTTTACCCAAGAAGAGGCTGATGAAATGCGTCAGTCGGGTATCAGAACGGCAGGCCTGGGAGGTCGTATTCTCAGAACAGAAACCGCTGCTATATCAGGTATTTCCATTATTATGTATGAGATGGGTGAAATGCAATAATGAGCAAGACAACATTTGTCATTACAGATGATGCTATATTCATGCGCACACTGCTTAGGAAAATTATTGAGCAGGAAGAGAATTACGAGGTTCTGGGAGAAGCCTCAAACGGACGTGAAGCAATCGAAGCAGCCGAAAAATACAAACCCGATATTCTGACTCTGGATATTACCATGCCCGAGATGGATGGCATCCAGGCAGTGCCTGAAATTCTTAAGGTCAGCCCAAAAACCAATATCATTATGGTATCTGCAATGGGTCAGCAATCCATGGTCATAGAGGCTATAAAACAGGGCGCCAAGGATTTTGTGGTCAAGCCCTTTGAAAAATCAAGGGTTTTTCAGTCCATCAGGAATGTCCTTTCTATGAACGATCAGGGGAACGGGAACAAGGAGTAATACTAAGCCCCGGACCCATGAAGGAGATAATGGATGATAAGGAGTATGACAGGCTTCGGGTATTGTGAATACTCGGAGAATGGTATTACCTTTACAATAGAAATAAAAACTGTCAACCATCGCTATTTTGATATATTCTTGAGGATGCCGAAACAGATCTCATCCTTTGAAGACCGGGTAAGATCCATCATATCCGGCAGAATTCAGCGGGGGAAGGTAGATGTATACATAACCTGCGATAACAAGTCCGAGGATGCAAACCAGGTGGTTCTGGATGAGAGATTGGCAAAAGCCTACAGCAATGCGCTCAAGACCATGGCAAATAACCTGGGGCTTGAAGATGATGTTTCGGTTTCCACTTTGGCCCGCTTTCCCGATATCCTGAAAGTCGAGAATAAAGAAGATGATGACAGGATGGGCGGCATTCTGGAGAAGGCTGTTGAAAAGGCTGTCTCATCTCTTATTGAGATGCGCGAAAAAGAGGGACAGAAGCTTAAGGAAAGCATGGTTCTCATCCTGGAGACCGTAAAACAATACCTGGACAAGGTGCGGGAAAGAGCCCCGCTGGTTGTTAAGGAACACAAGGAAAAGCTGGAAGCCAGGCTTGAGGAACTGACCGGAATGAATATTGATCCTGCCCGATTGGCTGTGGAGGTAGCAATCTTTGCCGACAGGTGCAGCATTGATGAGGAGATTGTCAGGCTGGGTAGTCATATTGATCAGATGGAAGACATGCTTGAGCAGGGAAGCCCTGTGGGAAAGAAGCTTGATTTCCTCATACAGGAGATGAACAGGGAGGTAAACACCATAGGATCAAAGGCCGGTGATCTTGACATAACCCGGTGTGTGGTAGAGCTTAAGAATGAAATTGAAAAACTCAGAGAGCAGGTTCAAAATATCGAATAGACAAATGATAATGGGTTCGGGATACCATAAACCGCCCAAGGTAAAACAGTTTAAGGATTTGTGTTAATATGAAGTTAATCAATGTGGGTTTTGGAAACATCGTATCCGCAAGTAAAATTGTTGCAATAGTCAGTCCGGAATCGGCTCCCATCAAGCGCATAATTCAGGAAGCCCGGGATCGTGGCGTACTTATTGATGCCACATATGGGCGCCGGACCCGGGCAGTCATAGTTACCGAGAGTGATCACGTTGTTCTCTCGGCGCTTCAGCCTGAAACCATTGCCCACAGACTGACAGAAAAAGACAGTGCGCAAACCCAGGACCCGGAAGCAAATCCTGACCTGAAACAGGAGGAAGAGCCATGAAAGCCGGACTGCTTATTGTTGTATCCGGCCCGGCCGGGGTAGGGAAGGGAAGCGTAATAAAGCGTGCCAGGGAATTGACCGACAATCTTTCAACATCGGTCTCCGCCACATCCAGGAAGCCGCGTCCCGGTGAGATAGATGGAGTTCATTATTTTTTTAAGACCCGTGAGCAGTTTGAGGCCATGATCAAAGATCAACATCTGGTTGAATGGGTGGAGTATTGCGGGAATTACTATGGCACGCCCAAAGAGTATGTGTCCCGGGAACTTGAGAAGGGTCGGAACATCGTTCTGGAGATTGATGTGGAAGGATCAATGAAGATCAGGGATATGTTCAAGGATTCCATCCTGTGCTTCATTGTACCGCCCAGCTATGAGGAACTGGAAAGACGCCTCAGAGGCCGGAAAACCGAGGACGAGGAGACCATACAAAGAAGGCTTAACAGAGCAATTGAAGAATTTCAGTATATCCATCAGTATGACTATATTGTGCTGAATGATTCCATTGATGAGGCAGCCCACAGGTTTATCTCCATAATCGGTGCGGAGCAGATGAAAACATTCAGAAACCTTGAGCTGATAGATAGACTAACAAGCAAGGAGTGAGTGATTCTTATGATTTACCCGGCAATGTCTTCATTGCTTGAAAAGGTGGATAGCCGTTATACACTGGTGATCGCAACCGCAAAACGTGCCCGCATGCTGACAAATGGCGCGCAAAAGCTTACTGATCATCAGTCAACAAAGGATGTCACCATCGCTATTCATGAAATCGCCGAAGGGAAAGTGAGCTATCACAAAATTCAAAAAAAGGCGAACCAGCTGGTTACAGAAGGTTCGGAGCAAACACTTCAGGAGGAGTCGAATCCGGACAGTGTATAATGTATAATGTATAATGTATCATATGCAGGTATTGATACAACACAGCAGTTTTGAACAGCAGGTGTAAGCGATCATGGCACACTGACAGGACTAAATGCAGGAGGATATCAGAATGCAATTTGAGAAAACCATGGAAAAGATCGTCGCACTATGTAAGAATAGAGGCTTTATTTACCAGGGCTCGGAGATTTACGGCGGTTTGGCAAATTCCTGGGATTACGGGCCGCTGGGTGTGGAATTTAAAAACAACATCAAAAAAGCATGGTGGAAAAAGTTCATACAGGAAAGTCCCTATAATGTGGGCGTGGATTGCGCCATTTTGATGAATCCCCAGGTATGGGTGGCATCGGGGCATGTGGGGGGCTTTTCGGATCCTTTGATAGACTGCAGGAAATGCAAGACGCGGCACAGAGCCGATAATGTCATAGATGACTACAATCGCAGGAACGACATATCCATGGTTGTGGACGGCATGGACAATGAGGCCATGACCTCTTATATCAGGGAGCACGAAATTCCCTGTCCCAACTGCGGAGCCCATGACTTCACCGAGATCCGCAAGTTCAACCTGATGTTCAAGACCTTTCAGGGTGTCACCGAGGATTCCAAAAATGAGATTTTTCTTCGGCCTGAGACAGCCCAGGGAATTTTCGTAAACTTTAAGAACGTCCTGAGGACCACAAGAAAGAAGCTTCCCTTCGGTATCGGTCAGATCGGAAAATCCTTCAGGAACGAGATCACGCCGGGCAACTTTATATTCAGAACCCGTGAATTTGAGCAGATGGAGCTTGAATTCTTCTGCGAACCGGGTACCGATATGGAATGGTTCAATTACTGGAGGGATTTTTGTATAAAGTGGTTGCACGATCTCGGCCTTAAGAAGGAAAATATAAGGCTGCGGGATCATTCCCCCGAGGAACTGTCTCACTACAGCAAGGCAACCACTGATATTGAGTATCTGTTCCCCTTTGGCTGGGGCGAGCTTTGGGGAATTGCCAACCGGACCGATTTTGACCTGAAACAGCATATGGAACATGCAAAGGATGATATGTCATACTTCGATCCCATCAAGAATGAGAAGTTCATACCCTATTGTGTAGAGCCTTCCCTGGGTGCCGACCGGGTTACCCTGGCCTTCCTCTGTGATGCCTATGATGAGGAAGAGGTTGGGGATGGGGATGTGAGAACGGTTCTGCGCTTCCACCCCGCATTGGCACCTGTTAAGGCAGCTGTTCTTCCTCTTTCAAAAAAGTTGTCTGAGGAAGCGTTCAAGGTCTATGAGAGCCTGTTGGGAGAATTTGTTTGTGAATTTGATGATACTGCCAGCATCGGCAAGAGATACAGACGTCAGGACGAAATCGGAACCCCATACTGTGTAACCTTTGATTTTGAATCCCTTGAGGACAGGTGCGTTACTGTTCGTGAGCGTGATTCCATGGAGCAGGAGAGAATTCCCATTGAGGAATTGAAGGATTATCTTAGGGAAAGAATAGTTTATTAGGCAGGAATCCGGGTTTTGTTAAAAGCGGCTTTACCTTGAGATACTGCGGTTGATGACCGTATTTCAAATAAGGAAAATAATAATATCCAGGAGGGTAAAATATGGCAAAATACGTTTATCTCTTTAGCGAGGGTAATGCCTCAATGAGGAACCTTTTAGGCGGAAAGGGTGCGAATCTGGCCGAAATGACAGGCCTTGGACTACCCGTGCCCAGAGGCTTTACAGTAACAACTGAGGCCTGCACACGTTATTATGAGGATGGAAAGGTTATAGCTAAGGATATCGAGGATCAGATCTACGAAAACCTTTCAAAGATGGAAGAAATCATTGGGAAGCAGTTTGGAAACCCTGAGAATCCTTTGCTGGTATCGGTACGCTCCGGTGCGAGGGCTTCCATGCCTGGCATGATGGATACAATCCTGAATCTGGGACTCAACGATACGGTTGTTGAGGGACTGGCTAAACTCACCAATAATCCGCGCTTTGCATATGACAGCTACAGAAGATTCATCATGATGTTCAGCGATGTGGTTATGAGCATTGACAGAAACAAGTTTGAAGGTCTTCTTGAAAAGGCGAAAGAAAGCAAGGGCGTGACGCTTGACACCGAGCTCGATGCTGATGACCTGAAGGCTCTTGTTAAGCAGTATCTTGACCTTTATAAAAAGGAAAAGGGAGAGGACTTCCCGCAGGAACCCAAGGCTCAGCTTCTGGAAGCCGTCAAAGCAGTTTTTCGCTCCTGGGATAACCCCCGTGCCATTGTATACCGCCGCTTGAATGATATTCCCAGCGACTGGGGAACAGCGGTCAACGTTCAGGAAATGGTATACGGCAATATGGGCGATGATTCCGGTACAGGCGTTGCCTTTACCCGCAACCCTGCAACAGGCGAGAAGAAGCTTTACGGTGAGTACCTCATGAATGCCCAGGGCGAGGACGTTGTTGCAGGTATTCGTACCCCCGAACCCATCGACAAACTGAAGGAAGTTAATCCTGAAATATACAACCAGTTTGCAGAGATTGCCGAAAAACTGGAGAAGCATTACAAAGACATGCAGGATATGGAGTTCACCATTGAACGCGGAAAGCTGTTCATGCTCCAGACCCGTAACGGTAAACGTACAGCCCAGGCTGCTCTGAAGATTGCTGTGGATCTCGTAAACGAGGGCATGCTGACCAAGGAAGAGGCTATGCTCAAGGTTGATCCCAAACAGCTGGATACTTTGCTCCATCCCAATTTTGAAGCAAAGGCATTGAAAGAGGCTAAGCCGGTTGGAAAGGGACTTCCCGCATCTCCCGGCGCTGCCACCGGAAAGATTTACTTTACTGCCGATGATGCCGTAGCTGCTCATGAAGCAGGAGAGAAGCAGATCATTCTTGTGCGCAACGAAACATCTCCCGAGGACATCGAGGGCATGCATGTGGCCAGAGGTATCCTGACCGCCAGGGGCGGCATGACATCCCATGCGGCTGTTGTGGCAAGAGGCATGGGCACCTGCTGTGTTGCCGGCTGCAGTGAGATCACCATTAAGGAAAATGAAAAGATAATGATAGATAAAAACGGCAAGACCTATAATGAAGGAGACTGGATCTCTCTGGATGGTTCTACCGGTAATGTATATGATGGAGAGCTGCCCACTGTAGAACCAGAAGTGACCGGATACTTCGGTACCTTTATGGAATGGGCAGACAGCATCAGGAAGCTGAAGGTCAGAGCCAATGCTGATACACCCAGAGATGCAGCTCAGGCATTCAAATTTGGGGCTGAGGGTATCGGACTCTGCCGTACAGAGCATATGTTCTTCGAGGGCGAGCGCATCAAGGTTATGCGTGAGATGATTGTTTCCCGAACTGAGGAACAGAGGAGAAAGGCTCTGGATAAGCTTCTGCCCATGCAGAGAAGTGACTTCGAAGGTCTGTTCCGTGAGATGAAGGGCTATCCTGTTACCATACGCTATCTGGATCCGCCCCTCCATGAATTCCTTCCCCAGGCTGAAGATGATATCAAGGCGCTGGCAGAGGAAATGGGCATGAGCTTTGATGAGCTTAAGGACATCGTAGACGGACTCCATGAGTTCAACCCCATGATGGGTCATCGCGGATGCCGCCTCGCAGTATCCTATCCTGAGATTGCCGAGATGCAGACAAGAGCTGTTATTGAAGCAGCCATTAATGTGAACAAAGAGGGTATGACTGTAGTACCTGAAATCATGATCCCGCTGGTTGGCGATGTTAAGGAACTGCAGTATGTAAAGGAAGTAGTGGTCAAGACCGCTGACTCCATCATCAAGGAGTCTGGTGTGGATCTCAAATACACTGTGGGAACCATGCTGGAGATCCCGAGAGCTGCCCTGACAGCCGATGAGATCGCAAAAGAGGCCGAGTTCTTCTCCTTTGGAACCAATGACCTTACCCAGATGACCTTTGGCTTCTCCCGTGACGACGCTGGTAAGTTCCTTGAAGATTACTACAGCAAGAAGATTTATGAGTTCGATCCCTTTGCAAGACTTGACCAGACCGGCGTAGGTAAACTGGTTGAGATGGCTGCCCAGCTGGGTAGAAAGACTCGTCCGGACATCAAGTTGGGAATCTGCGGTGAGCACGGAGGAGATCCTTCATCAGTAGAGTTCTGCCACAAAGTAGGACTTGACTACGTATCCTGTTCACCCTTCCGTGTGCCCATCGCAAGACTCGCCGCCGCACAGGCTGTGGTCAGGAAAGACGATGACGTGGGACAGAGGTAATAAAATGATATGAAAGCCCGGTGTCACATGGGCTGAAGACGTAAAAAGCAAGGTGCTGGTGCCTGATTCAGGTGCCGGCACCTTGCTTTTTTGCACCCAACAGCATGGCTGGAACAGGCAGTATTCCCGGGGACCCACGGTGTGGCTGTAATATACGAAATGTTTGAAACAGAATAATGAAATAGATATTTCAAACAGAGAAACATTTCGCAACCTATATAAATCAGGTGTGTAAGTTTATCCTAATTGTCAATAGAATCAGTAGGGTATCAAAATTATAATTAAACATAAAAGATATAATCATATGAAATGCTTATTTTTGGAAAAAATAAACGGATGGGGGGAAAAGATATGAAATTGGGACTGATTGGCCTGGGTATAATGGGTAAGCCCATGGCCAGGAATCTTCTTAAGGCGGGTTATGACCTGACAGTATACGATATCAACAAGGGTCCTGTAAAAGAAGTTGTTGAAGCGGGAGCCAGGGAGGCAGCTGATGTAAGAGAGATAGGTGCCAACTGCGATATTATCATGACTATGCTCCCGGACTCGCCTCATGTTAAGTCTGTTGTCCTGGGTGAGGGGGGGCTCATTGAGACTATCAGGGAAGGCTCTGTATTCATCGATATGAGCAGCATCAACCCGGTAGCCTCGCAGGAGATCTCCGCTGAGCTGGAGAAAAAAGGAGTTAAGATGTTGGATGCTCCTGTAAGCGGCGGTGAGCCAAAGGCGATTGACGGAACACTTGCCTTTATGGTTGGCGGTTCCCAGGATGTTTTCGATAAGTGCAAACCTATCCTGGAAGCCATGGGCTCCTCAGTGGTCCGTTGCGGTGACATCGGAGCGGGGAATACAACTAAGCTGGCAAACCAGATAATTGTTGCGCTCAATATCGCGGCTGTGTCTGAAGCCTTTATGCTCGCCGAAAAGGCCGGGGTTGATCCCCAGCTGGTGTTTGAAGCCATAAGAGGCGGTCTTGCGGGCAGCACTGTAATGGAAGCGAAAGCTCCCATGATCATGGCAGGTAATTTCAAGCCGGGCTTTAAGATAGACCTGCATATTAAAGACCTGAACAATGCCCTGTCTGCAGGCCACAGTGTAGGCAGCCCGTTGCCCCTGACTGCACAGGTAATGGAAATGCTGCAGGTTCTGCGCATAGATGGGTGCGGGCAGGATGATCACAGTGCCATCGCTAAATACTATGAGAAACTGGCGAACACGAAAATCGGAAGAGAATAATAACTTAAGGGAGAACAATCAATGAATTTCACACCTAAAGGAATTATCACGCCCATAATCACCCCTTTTACCCGGGAGGGCAGGGTGAACGAACCGGTACTGCGCCAGATTATCGATTTTCTTATCAGCGGTGGCATACATGGGATCTTACCGCTGGGTACTACAGGGGAATTCTACGGTGTTGATGAGGATGATTACAGAAGGATTCTGGAAATAACGGCTGAACAGACTGACGGCAGGGTTCCTGTATTTGCCGGTGCGAACCACATCACCACAAGAGGGACCGTCAAGCTGATAAAAATAGCGGAGAAAATAGGTGTAGACGCTATAACTGTGCTTACACCCATGTTTATCAGCCAGACCCAGGAAGAGCTGTATATGTTCTTTAAAACTGTGGCTGAAAGCACTGACCTCCCTGTTGTCATGTACAACAACAAGCCTAAGACCAATGTAACCATAGAACCCTCCACTGTGGCCCGTCTGGCTGCCATTGATAACATCGTGGGCATAAAGGACAGCACCGGGGACTTCACAAATACTGCGGAATACATAAGGCTTACACGGCACACCAAGAACTTCAGCGTACTGATCGGAAGGGATACTCTGATCCACGCGGCTCTTTGCTATGGCGCCACAGGTGCCATAGCCAGCTGTGCCAATGTAGCGCCCCGTCTTACGGCGGATATATATGATAAATATGTGGAAGGAGACATCGCCGGCAGCCTGGAGGCCCAGTTCAAGCTTGCTCCTTTAAGGATGGCCTTCAGTCTTGGGTCGTTCCCTGAGGTTATCAAGGTATCGCTTGAAATGCAGGGATTTGATGTAGGAAAGAGCCTTGATCCCATCGCCGAGCTTCTGCCGGAGAAAAAGGAAGAACTGAGATCATTGCTTGATAACTTGGGAATTCTTAATTAAGCGGGAGGTTTGGCATGACACCGAAGATAGTTGATATGAAAGTTTATCCGGTAGCAGGCAGGGACAGTATGCTGCTGAATCTGTCAGGTGCGCATGCGCCTTACTTCACAAGAAATGTCCTGGTATTGGAAGATTCCAGCGGAAATATCGGGATAAGCGAAGTACCGGGGGGGCAAAAGATTACCAGGGGTCTGGAGGATTCCAGATCCTTGGTACTGGGACAGAGTATTGGAAATTATAAGCAGGTTCTTTTAAATGTAAAAAAAGCCCTGGAAACAGGGGAGCCCGAT
>LFSK01000063.1:37562-52311 GCA_001512555.1 Clostridiaceae bacterium DTU059
ATTTGCCCTATTATTCGGATCCCGAAGCTGATTGCGAATGGTACCGAATCCGCCATGAAGAGGCAATGACACCGGAGGCCATTGTCGCGCTGGCAAAGGCAAGCCGGGACAAATATGGGTTTTGCGATTTCAAGCTGAAGGGCGGAGTTTTTGAAGGAAAAGAGGAGATCAAGGCTGTAAAGGCTTTGAAGGAGGCCTTTCCCGATGCCAGGATTACACTTGATCCCAATGGTGCCTGGTACCTGAAGGATGCGATAGAACTGTGCAGGGATATGCGGGGGGTTTTATCTTACTGTGAAGATCCATGCGGCGCCGAAAACGGCTTCAGCGGGCGGGAAATCCTTGCCGAGTTCAGGCGTGCCACAAATATTCCGACAGCCACCAATATGATTGCCACCGACTGGAGACAGATGTGCCACTCGATTGCCCTTCATGCCGTGGATATTCCCCTTGCGGATCCTCATTTCTGGACCATGGCGGGAAGTGTGAGGGTGGGTCAGCTGTGCAATGAGTTCGGCCTCACATGGGGTTCCCACTCCAATAATCACTTCGATATATCGCTGGCCATGTTCATTCATGTCGCCGCGGCCGTTCCCGGTGATATTACAGCTGTTGATACCCACTGGATATGGCAGGAGGGCATAGAGCGCCTGACAAAAGAGCCTCTTCAGATCAGGGATGGATATATCAGAGTGCCTGACAAGCCCGGCCTGGGTATAGAGATCGATATGGACCGGGTTCTTGAGGCAAACAGGCTTTATGTAGAAAACGAACTGGGAGCCAGGGATGACTCCATAGGAATGCAGTATTATATCAGGGACTGGAAATTCGACCCGAAAAAACCCTGTATGGTGAGATAAAAAGAAAAGACAGAATGATCAGATATCCGGCCGGAGTAAAACCCGGCCGGATGTATTTACGCGCCATTTCAACAATTGATTCATACGGTGTATTTTGTGTTGATCTGATGTTTTTTAATCTTCCGCCACAGGGTTGTGGTGCTGATATTCATCTCCTTTGCCACCATGGTGCGGTTCCCGTTATGCTTTTCCAGAAGCTCTGCGATATGGGCTGCCTCAGGATCCTTATACACAACGATGGGTTTTTCGGGTCTGCGCCTTAGGACAACCGGATATGATTCATTTAAAAGCTGGTCCACCTGCACCTCATCCACTGATCTCCTGGTGGAAGACAGAACAAGTTTTTCGCAGAAGTTTTTGAGCTGATGCTCGTTGCCCTCCCACGGGTATTCCGCAATCCTCTCTATTGCGCCCCTGGTAAGTTTTATATACCTCGAATACAGTTTGCAATAGTTTTCGATGTGATACTGTGCGAACCTTATCAAGTCCTCCCTCCTTTCGCGCAGGGGGACGGGTGTGAGGGTAAGGGTGGTAATTGCGTAGTACAGGTCTTTCCGGAATTTGCCTTCCTCTGCCATCAACCACAGGTTTTTCTGGGTGGCCGTGATAACCCGTATGTTAACGGGGAGAGGCCGGTTATCATTATCCCGCAGCAGCACATTCTCGGTGATCAGTACAAGGAGCCGGTATTGGGAGCAGGGTTCCAGATCAGCCACCTCATCGATGAAGAGGGTTCCGTGATGGGCCTCCTCAATCACTCCTTTTATTTCGTTATCCCCGCCTGAACCAAAGAGGTATACAAGCTGGTTTTCAGCCATATAGGCTGAGCATCTGGCTGATACATAGGGGCCGCCGCTGCGGAGGCTGGCGTTGTGAATGGACTGGGCGATGGGGTCGGCATCGGTGCAGGAATCAATTCTTATATGCAGAGGTGCGTCTGAAAGGGCATATTGTTTTGCGACTTTTATAAAATCAGCCTCAAAGGAAGTATTCTTTTCCAGCCAGTCAAAGGTATATTTCGGAATCCTACCATGTATATAAAGCTTGCGCCTGGCCTCGGTTTCAAGTTCGTTGATCTTTCGTATTTCATGACAGGACAGTATGGCTCCGGTTACATGGTTCTCAACTTTTATAGGAGCTATGTTTACAGTAACTTCTATGCCATTGACAGCAGTGAAGAACGAAATTATATCCTCGCCCTGGTACAACACCTGATCCAGATGGTGCTGTTCCAGCGAAGGGAAGAGTTCCACTATGGGCCGTCCGATGACCTCGTTAGCGCTCTTTTGAAGAAGGGTTTCTGCGATCTGGTTCAGCAAAACAACACTACCTGACGCATTCAGTCTGATTATGGCGTTGAATGAATAGTCCAGAAGGGTTTTCAACTCCGCACTGTTCTTCTTTTCCAGGTCGGAGGCATAGGCTACCCTGAAGGCAATATGAAGAGCCTGCTGGATTGAGTCTTCGGTTGAGGTAAAGAAAAGGCTGGGTATTCCGTAATCTTCGGCATAACCCATGACTATTTCGCCGCCGATTATGAGATCAACACCATCCCTGACCGCCTGAGTCACCGCGTTCCTAAGTTCCTCGGTGTACTTGACAAGGTATGTCCTGAGCCGGATACCGAATATCTCATCGAAATGGCTCATGTCGCAGAACATGTTGCTGAATCCAATTACGGCTATTATCGGATTCTCCTTTTTCAGAAGCTCTTTGGCTTTGGTGATCACAAGCCCCATTTCCTGCGCGGTCAACACAATCTCCACCACCGGAATATTGGTATACCGCTTAATCAGCGAGGCATGGTTGCCCCGTGCTATAATGATTTCGGCGCCGTCTTCGGCAGCCTTCCTCGCCTGACTTACCGCATTGGAACTGGAAACCAGTCTTATTTCAACATCCCTGATATCAAGCCTCTCCATAACCCGCCTAGCTTGATCCGTTATTTCTTCCAGCGGGCTGAAAAAAACCATCTTGGCCATAGCAACTCCACCTTCTTTCTGCTTTTACAGGTCGTATAACATCTTGAAAGGACCGGGAATTGAAACCAATCAGAAAGGTATGAAATCCGATACTGAAAGAATACTTTCAATAAATGCAAGTTTATCAATACTTAATAAAAGTATATTGTATCTTTATTTTATTTGTCAATGGTTTTACACAAAGGGCTTTTTATATAATTAGTTTTGTAGTACAGGAATGATCATAAAAACAAGGTTTGTGCGATCTTTCCTGAGAACAGAACCCAATAATGATTTAAAGTTTAGGGGGGAATCTAAATGAAAAGAATACTTGCGGTTCTGATGGTATTGGTAATGCTGCTGACATTGGCCGGATGCGGAGCTGGATCAAAGGCAGGGGAACTGCCGAAGAATATTGAACTCCAGGTGCCCGCAAAGGCCGGAGGCGGTACCGACGTCATGGCAAGGACCGTGGCTACCCAGATCACCAAGGATACCGGCGCCAACGTGAACATCATAAACAATACCGATGGCGGCGGTGTTGTGGCAATGGAAACCATCAGAAATGCAAAATCCGACGGGAGCAAGCTGCTGTTTTTCCATACCACAATGCTGATCAAGACGGCCACCGGCGTTTATGACAAGAGCGCAACCGAGGATTTCACTGTCATCGGGGCAGCAGTAAGCTCTGAAAAAGGCGGATATGTGTTGGTTGTGAGGTCTGATTCGGGCATAGAGAACCTTGAGGACCTGATTGCAGAGGCCAAGAATAGGCCGGGAGAGCTGCTGTTCGGCGTTGAGACAGGTGGATCGGCCCACATCATGACGGGTATGTTCGCAAAAGAGGCGGGAATTGACATCAAATACGTTGAGGCAGGTTCCGACACCGACAAGCTGACGGCTCTGGTGGGAGGAAGCATCGACGCTGCATTCGTGAACCCGAACCAGGCAAGACAGTATTACGAAGCAGGCAAGATCAATGTATTGGGATGCTTCTCCTCCGACGAGGAAGGCGGCAGGTCCTCCGTGCTTCCCGATGTTCCCAGCTTTATCGAACAGGGCTACGATCTGCAGTTTGCAACAATCGTCTTTGTTCTAGGGCCCAAGGGAATGGACGAGGCGCTTGCTCAGAAGCTTTATGATCATTTTGCGCAAGCCGCCGGACATGATGACGTTAATGCAGTACTCAAGCCTGCAGGAATGGATCTGATCTTCTTCAGCAGGGAGGAAGGCATAGAAAGGCTTAAGGCGCAGGAACAGCTCATTAATGAAATGGTCAAGGAGCTTGGCCTGGACAAATAAAGACCGGGTTGTATACCAAGGCTGTTCCGCTGACCGGAACAGCCTCTTATAACAGAACACTGAGCCTAGGTGCGGGCCGGGGACTGTAACGGGAAGGGATATATAAAGGTCCGTACCAAAGAGTTTTACATAAAAGTAGGGTGATTATATGATAAAGATCAAAAGGGATCAAATTGCAGGAGCCTTGCTAGTAATAGCGGGCGTAGTCGTAGCCATCCTGGTAAGCCAGTTCAGTACGCCCATGACAGCCAGCTATCCCGGCCCGAAGCTTATGCCCCTGATTGCGGCTTTTGGGTTGGTGGTATGCGGCGGTGGAATATTCATCATCGGCACAATTAAAAAGGGAGAAGAAGACCCCTTCCTGATAAAGGAAGGATGGCTGAAGATAGCCGTAACGGTATTATTGCTAATCGTATATGTATTATGCCTGAAATATATAGGCTACCTCATCTCAACCCCGATCCTTCTTTTCGTGCTGTCAACCCTGTTTGCCAAAGGGAACAAAGCCAGCCTTAAAGCCAGGATTATTTTCTCAGTGGGATTTACCATAGCCCTGTATCTTATCTACGTATATTTGTTCGGATTGAGCTTTCCTATGGGGCTGCTGTTTGAGTAAAACCGTTTGAAGATATTGTAATGAATTGGCATTCTATGGACAAGGAGTATTAATATGGATATCATAGGATATATTTTGGAGCAATTTGCTCAGCCCATGAATATAGCGCTATTAGTCGGCGCTAATATCGTAGGCCTTATCTTCGGTGCCATACCCGGGCTTTCCGGCACCATGGCGGTAATGCTATTCATGCCCCTAACCTTTGCAATGGACGCCGGCACTGCGATCATATTCCTGATCAGCTTATGGGTCGGCGGATGTTCCGGTGCATTTATCGGATCCATACTTTTGGGGATTCCAGGCTCGGCTTCGGCTGTTTCCACATGTTTTGACGGCTATCCCATGACCAAGAAGGGCCAGGCAGGCAAGGCACTGGCCATAGGTATGGTTGCCTCCTTTACGGGGACATTTCTGAGCGCCATACTGGGAGCCCTATTAAGTCAGTTTATAGCTGGGATAGCATTCATGATGGGACCCTGGGAGTATTTTGCCCTTTGTTTTGTTGCTATAACCCTGGTTCTGGCAATCTCCAAGGGACAGATGCTCAAAGGCCTTGCGTCGGCCAGTATCGGTCTCCTGCTTTCTACCGTGGGCTTTTCGCCCATAGACGCCGAACCGCGGTTCGTCTTTGGCAACATGCACCTTATGGGCGGGCTTTCCATGACAGTTGTACTGCTCGGTATCTTTGCCCTGAGCATGATGATCGTAGAATTTGGGAAAGGATTTAAACCTGTTCCAAAAGTCGATACAAAGAGTATAAAAGGTTTTGGCATAACCTTTAGGGAGATACGGGGCCAGACCGTCAATATCATTCGCTCCTTCTTAATAGGGCTCTGGATAGGATTCTTGCCCGGCATGGGACCCGGACTGTCAAACCTGGTTGCCTACTCTGCTGCCAAAGCATCTTCCAAGGAGCCAGAAACCTTTGGACAGGGTAATCCCGCCGGCGTTTGGGCCCCCGAGGTGGCAAACAACGCGGCCATAGGCGGTGCGCTGATACCCATGACCGCCCTGGGTATTCCGGGAGACTCCACCACAGCCCTGCTCATCGGCGCCCTGACCATCCACGGCCTTGAGATGGGACCCATGGTGTTCAGAAACAGCGGGCACATAGTATACCTGATGTTTGCCACTGTTGCAATATGCGCGCTGGTGGCGCTGTTGATGCAGGCGGTGGGTATGAGAGTATTCCCTCATGTGCTCAGGATTCCCTATCATTACATGTATTCCGCTCTCATCGTGATTGCGCTGATCAGCGCATATGTCGAGTCTGCAAGCATTTACAAGTGCGGAATGATGCTTTTGTTCGGTGGTATAGGCATCATCATGGGCTACTGCGGTCTTCCTACATCTCCACTGATACTGTCCTTCATACTGGGGCCCATCCTGGAACTGAACATGCTGAAAGCTTTCCAGTATACCGGAACGGTGGCTACCTTCTTTACAAGGCCGATTTCGGGGATCTTTATGGTAATCGGAATAGGCTCAATATTCTCACCCATATTGAGAAAGCTGTGGTCTGCGATTAAAAGCAGGAAACAGGCAAATACGGCCTGATTAAGTTCATATTCTTCCGGAAAGCCGTTTCAGGCGGTTTTTCCGGGAGACAACCCACTTTTTGGTTTAGACTGATTTAAAGGAAGGGGTCAAATATGGCGTTAAACAGTACATCAAGAACATCACCACCCCCTGAGGTGCTAATGGAGCAATGCTGCCGGAGCCCCTGGGAAACCTACATACCTCCGTTTAGAATGGCTCCGGGAGTATATTATGTTTCAGGAAACAACTGGGTAGCCTGTTATCTGATTGATACAGGCGACGGACTTGTGCTTATTGACACTGCGATGCATGAAACTGCCTATCTGCTTATCGAATGTGTCAGGAATCTGGGTTATGAAATAACTGATATAAAGAAGATACTGCTGACCCATGCCCATATCGATCATATAGGCGCGGCAAGAACGCTGAAGGAACTGACAGGGGCAAAGATCTATCTTGGCGAGCGTGACATGCTGTTCTTAACCGAGAGAAGGGATCTGATCGGCGGGGACGGCCAATACACATGTGGTATGTTTGAACCCGATGAGTTCTACGCAGACGACAAGCTGATCACCCAGGGCAATATAGCAATCCGCACCATAGCGTCACCGGGTCATACACCCGGGTGCACATCCATGTTCTTCGATGTGAAGGATAAGGACGGAAAAGTGCTCCGCTGCGGTATTCATGGAGGTATCGGACTTAATACAATTTCAAAGCAGTATTTTGAGAAGACAGGCCTGCCCATGTCCCTGAGGGACGAGTATATCGATGGACTTAAAAAACTGGCCAAATTGCATGTGGATATCACGCTGCCGTCCCACACCAACCAGGTGGGAATACTGATGCATGTGGATAAGATAACTGATGACTACAATCCTTTTATTGATCCTTCCATATGGCAGGAACTCATGCAGGAGAGACTGGAAAGGGCATTGGAACTGATTGAAAAGGAAAAGAAGGAGGAGCAGGTCTGATGGAGGGTTTCAGCATGAGAGGCACACCGGTTATCACAGATATGCAGGTCATTCCCGTTGCCGGTTATGACAGTATGCTTATGACTTTGTCAGGGGCTCACGCCCCTTTCTTTACGAGAAATATCGTTATTCTCAAGGACAGCAGCGGCAGCACCGGACTGGGGGAGACCCACGGCGGTGATGATATTGCAAAGACCCTGGAGAGCTTTAAAAGTTATGTTATCGGCCAGGAAATCGGCAATTACAGGGCAGTTATAGACAGGATCCAGAAGAGCGGACTTACAGCCGGTGATGACGGTGAGGGCATACAGAAGCTGAACCTGATGAAGCTTAAATTCGTTGTCCGCGCCGAGACCGCCATAGAAAGCGCTTTTCTCGACCTTCTCGGCAAGTTTATGAATCTTCCGGTCTGCGCCCTTTTGGGAAACGGTCAGCAGAGAAAAGAAGTTGAAACCCTGGGTTATCTGTTCTATATATCCGACAGGAATAGGACCGACCTGCCCTATATCGACGAAAGCAGTAACAGTGATGCATGGTTCAGGATAAGGCGCAGAGAAACCCTGACGCCCGAGGCCATCGTTGAGCAGGCTTTGGCTGCCAGGGAAAAATATGGGTTCAGATGCTTTAAGTTAAAGGGCGGGGTGTTCAAGGGAGACCAGGAGATGGAAGCCGTAAGGGCGCTTAAGAAGGCAATGCCTGATGCCCGCATAAGCATTGATCCCAACGGTGCATGGAGCCTTGAAGAGGCTATCGGGTACTGCAGGGGCATGCAGGGGATTCTGACATATGTGGAGGATCCCTGCGGACCTGAAAGGGGCTTTTCGGGCAGGGAAATAATGTGCGAATTCAAGAATGCCACACAGCTCAGGGTTGCCACAAACATGATTGTCACAAACTGGCGGCAGTTGTACCATGGTACTTCACTGCGGGCATTTGATATCGTGCTTGCTGATCCGAATTTCTGGAACATGGATGGAAGCGTCCGCGTTGCCCAGATGCTTGACGAATGGGGATTGACATGGGGCTGCCATTCCAATAACCATTTCGACATAACTCTGGCAATGTACGTTCATACGGCTGCGGCGACGCCCGGTAACATAACTGCCATGGATACCCATTGGATCTGGCAGGACGGGCAGGATCTCTGCAGGAATGCCATGAAGATTAAAGACGGTAAAATAGAGGTACCCAACGCGCCGGGGCTGGGTATAGACATTGATATGGATCGGGTTATGAAGGCCAATGAGCTGTATAATAAAATGGACAGCCATGACCGTGACGATTCTGTTGCCATGCAGTATCTGATACCCGGCTGGAAGTTTGACAGTAAAAGGCCGTGTCTTGTGAGGTAAGGGGGGAGGTGGGACAAGCCCTGCCTCCTTGTTCTGTTCGAAAGGATGATATCTTTGCATAGGTGCATAAAGATAAACAGTGCTGATAATGTGGCAGTTGCCATAAACCACATTGGGAAGGGGACAGTTGTTATTGACGGTGTTTCCGCAAGAAATGATATACCCCAGGGACATAAGATCGCCCTGGAGGAAATACCAGAGGGTTCCCCTATTATCCGCTACGGGGTAATCCTGGGCTACGCGCTGCAGGATATACGCAAGGGGGACTGGGTGAACGAGAATATGCTGGAACTTCCCCCGACTCCCGATGTCACCAGGATGACTTTTGGCACCAGGGCAGGCTGGGACTTTCACCATACGCCTCCTAAAACCACGTTTGAGGGTTACAGGAACCCCAAGGGCGGATTTGCGGGAACCCGGAACATATTGGCCATCACTACCACGGTGCAGTGCGTTGCAGGTGTGCTCAACATAGCCGTGGACAGGATCAGGCGCGAGATACTCCCTAAGTACCCCAATGTTGATGACGTTATCCCCATTAACCATGCCTATGGCTGTGGTGTTGCCATAGATGCGCCCGACGCGGTAATTCCCATAAGGGCTATAAAGAACCTGTTGGATAACACCAATTTCGGCGGGGAGATCATGGTGGTGGCTCTGGGCTGTGAAAAGCTCACTGTGGACAGGATACTGGGTGACCAGGACAACAACGGCGGGAATGTGATAGTCCTTCAGGAACTGGAAGGTTTTGATGCCATGATAAGAGCCGTTATGGAGATGGCCGAAAGAAAGCTGGCAAGGCTTAATGAAAGAAGGAGGGAAACCCTTCCGCTGTCCGATCTGTGCATAGGAATCCAATGCGGCGGCAGCGACGCCTTCTCGGGTATAACCTCAAACCCGGCGGCGGGTTTTGCTGCAGATCTGCTGGTAAAGGCGGGAGCAACGGTATTATTCTCCGAGGTAACCGAAGTAAGGGATGGGGTGCACATCCTGGCCGAAAGATGCGTCAGTGAAGAGGTCTGCAAAAAGCTGGGGAACGAAATGGCCTGGTATGATAACTACCTGAATAAGGGGCAGGTGGACCGCAGTGCCAACCCTACGCCGGGCAACAAGAAAGGCGGCCTTTCCAATATAGTTGAAAAGGCCATGGGATCCATCACCAAGTCCGGGACATCACCCATCGTGGAGGTGCTAGCGCCCGGTGAGAAACCAGGCAGAAAGGGTCTGATCTTTGCGGCAACACCCGCAAGTGATTTTGTGTGCGGCGCCATGCAGCTGGCCTCAGGCATAACTTTGCAGGTATTCACAACGGGGCGGGGCACGCCCTATGGCCTGGCGGCGGCCCCTGTGATAAAGGTTTCATCCAGAACCAGCCTTAAAAATATATGGAATGATCTCATCGATATAGACGCCGGAACCATTGCCACAGGCGAATCTACAATAGAAGAAAAGGGCATGGAACTGTTCGATTACATAGTCAGGGTCGCGAGCGGCGAAGCCAGGCCTGCTGCTGAAAAGTACCGGATCGCCAACGATCTGTGCATATTCAATCCTGCGCCGGTCACATGAGACAATAGTAGAAGCACAATAAAACTGCTGAAATAACCGGGAGCCGGGACTGCACATTCCCTGGCTCATCCTGTTGCGGCGAATACGTCTATATTGCGGTAACATAGTTTTGTGCCATATGTGTCTGAAAAACAATAAACTGCACTATTCTTTGCAATAGAATAGTGCAGTTTGCTTTTGTGTGATTACTTTCCTATATGATGAAATGTCAGGGGACGCAGGCGTACCGGCTCTGTCAGCCATGGGGGCAGCAGCCACCGCAGCGGTCAATATTGGGGCACCGGACATTGTCGCTGTTACCGGACTTAACGACGTTTACGCTTAAATATACGGTTTCAAGTTCATTGCTTCCGCATTTGGGACATTTTATCCGCCTGTTTTCCTTATCGCTGATGGAAGCCATCTTATTGAACACTTCACCGCACTTGCATTTTAAATCATAAAAGGGCATATTGGTCACCTCCTGATGTTTATAAAGGGAAAAGCCTGTCCGCCCGTTACTTATGGTATAGTTTCTTTGTCTGGTACTGGGGTTCACAGGTAAGATGGACGCCCAGCTTCTTAAATACGTTCTCATCAACCCTGGACAGGATGACCGATGAATGGGCTTCGCAATCCTTCAGTTTGGGAAGCTGTTCCAGAGCCAGAGCCGCAGTGGGGTTGGTGGCCGCACAAATGGACAGGGCAATCAGGATCTCATCGGTATGCAAACGGGGGTTTCTGTTCCCCATGTGGCTTGTTTTCAATACTTGAATGGGTTCAATTACAATGGGCGAAATCAGATGAATGTCATGGTGAATGCCGCCCAGTTCCTTTAGAGCATTGAGCAGAGCAGCCGCCGAAGCTCCAAGAAGAGGTGTGGTCTTTCCTGTGACGATGCGCCCGTCATGGAGTTGGATTGCAACTGCAGGTCCGCCCGTCGACTCAGCCCGGGTAAGGGCTGCGCCAACCACGGGTCTGTCCTTTGAAGATATGCCCAATTGCTTCATCAGGAGCTCAAGTCTGTAGACCTCCGCTTTTTCTGCAAGGCCCTGGCGCAGTGCGCAATAGGTATTGTAATACCGGCGTATGACTTCCTGCTCGGATGCCCGGCAGACAACCTCATCATCGGTAATACAATGCCCTGCCATGTTTACGCCCATTTCGGTAGGGCTCTTATATGGAGACTGTCCCTTAATCTTTTCAAATATGGCATTGAGCACCGGGAATATCTCAACATCTCTGTTATAGCTTACGGCAGTTGTGCCATAGGCCTCAAGATAGAATGGGTCAATCATATTGACGTCGTTAAGGTCGGTTGTTGCCGCCTCATAGGCCAGATTGATGGGATGCTTCAGCGGAAGATTCCAGATGGGGAATGTTTCGAATTTCGCATACCCGGCCTCTTTTCCATGTTTGTGCTCATGGTACAGTTGGGAGAGGCATACCGCCATTTTCCCGCTTCCCGGTCCAGGAGCGGTTACCACCACCAAGGATCGTGATGTCTCGATATAATCGTTCTTTCCATAGCCGTCATCGCTTACTATCAGCGGAAGATTGGAGGGATAGTCCGGGATGGGATAATGCCTGTATACCTTAATCCCAAGGTTCTCAAGCCTCTTTTGGAACAGATCGGCTGAATACTGGGAACGGTATTGTGTAATGACTACACTTCCTACAAAAAGCCCTATATCACGGAATGCGTCGATCAGTCTGAGAACATCCATGTCGTAGGTAATTCCCAGATCTCCGCGCCGCTTGTTCTTTTCAATATCATCGGCGTTGATGGTGATGACGATCTCAGCCTGATCCTTAAGCTGCAAGAGCATTTTTACCTTACTGTCCGGCTTGAAACCCGGAAGCACCCTGGAGGCATGGTAGTCGTCAAAAAGCTTTCCGCCAAACTCAAGGTACAGTTTACCGCCAAAGAGGGCGATCCTCTCAAGTATTTTCTGTGATTGGAGATGCAAGTATTTTTCGTTGTCAAATCCTATTTTAGTCATAATGGACCCCTAAAACGCATAATAATAGTATTTAATAAAGGATGGACATCCTTTCCCTTACCAACAATATCATAATGGTTCCATGTCGGTCAATTGTCTCCCCTCTCATGTAGTCTCTTCCAGCACTGAAGTGCAGTGAGGGCACCTGATAGCCTTTATGTCGATCTCGGTGCAGCAGTATTTGCATTTTTTCTTTGTAGGAACTTCTTCCTTCTTGCGATTAAATCTGTTTACCCTTTTCATTACAAAATAGATGGAGAATGAGATGATCAGAAAGTCTACCACATTATTGATAAAGAGTCCGTAACTAATTGCTGCGTCACCGACGTTCAAAACCAGGTTGGAAAAATCAATTTTCCCCAGCAGGATGCCTATAGCGGGCATGATGATATCATTGACCAAAGATGTAACGATCTTTCCAAAAGCCCCGCCTATGATAACACCTATGGCCAGATCTATGACGTTTCCCTTAATTGCAAATTTCTTAAAGTCTTCCAGCATGGTAAATCCTCCGTTCAATTTTACAATCTATAAGACCTATACCCATGGATGAGAAATAACTATCAGACCTTACGGATTTACATAAGTATAAGATTTCATTTTTGTCCGAGGATATGTAAGGATTGCTTTACTATTTCACTATTATACAAGAATTAAGCCTGCCCGGCGGATATTAAGAAACTGCCGGCACACCTGGCCATTGGCTGAGTTTATACCGCATGCCGGGATGTCTAATGGCTACGTCTGAAACAGAGAAGAGGCCTTAGGCTGTATAGTATTGACAGATGGACGGCAAAGGAATAGTATAAATGTAACTAAAATAAAATTGTAATCAATACAATGCGTATGGTATAATAAAATCAGCATTATTATCATTGCGGAGGAAGTGATGGAATTGAGCAGTAAAGTTGAGATCATCGGATCCATGCTCTTAAAGGAAAATATAAAACCATCCTATGCCAGGATCAGGATAATGGAATACCTGCTGTCCAGGAAGAGCCACCCTACCGTGGATGAGATATATACCGCATTGGTGAAGGAGATACCCACCCTTTCCAAAACAACGGTATACAATACCCTGAACCTCTTTGTAAAATCCAATATCGCCCGGGTTATCACCATAGAGGAGAACGAAACGCGCTATGATGCCGATATGAGTTGCCACGGGCATTTTAAATGCGAATCCTGTAAAGCCATTCGTGACTTCTCCTTTAAATGCGCTGCCATCGACACCAGCGACCTGGACGGTTTTTTGATCCGTGAAAAAAATGTCTACTATTACGGACTCTGCCCTGACTGCCTGGCAAGTGAATCACAGGACTGATATTGCGGCAATGTGGGAATATTTGCAAGACAGAAGGAGAGAACACCATGATTAGACCACTCATCGCAATACCCCTGGGTGATCCGGCGGGTATAGGTCCGGAAATTGTAGTTAAGGCTCTGGCCGGGAAGGAACTCTATGGCTTAAGCAGACCCCTCGTAGCAGGTGACAGCGATGTTGTCAGACAAGCCTTAAAGCTCTGCGGGCTGAATCTGGCTATCCATTGTATAAGTGATCCGGAGGAGGGGCTTTATAGGCCAGGTACCATAGATTTAATCGATCTGGACAATGTGGATATTGGCGAGCTTCAATTGGGAAAGGTTCAGGCCTTGGGCGGGAAGGCTTCCTACGAGTTCATTGAAAAATCGGTGCAGCTTGCCCTCGACCGGAAAGTGGACGCCATTGCCACCACTCCCATCAATAAAGAGTCTTTGAAGGCCGCCGGGATTGATTATATCGGGCATACCGAAATTTTGGAGGGGCTCACAGGAGCCCATGATCCCCTGACACTGTTTGAAGTGAGGGATCTGAGGGTGTTTTTCCTGACCCGTCATGTTTCCCTTAGGAAGGCCTGCGATATGATCACCAGAGAAAGGCTGCTGGATTATATCAAGAGGTGTACCGGGGCTCTTCGCAGACTTGGTATCAGCGGAGGAACCATGGCGGTGGCGGGGTTGAATCCCCACTCCGGTGAACATGGTCTTTTTGGTGATGAAGAGGTGAACCATATAGAACCGGCAGTAACAGAAGCCAGAAGGCTTGGCTATGATGTGGCCGGTCCCATAGGCGCGGACTCTGTATTCCACATGGCTTTAACAGGCCGCTTTAATTCAGTGCTGTCCCTCTATCATGACCAGGGGCATATTGCTACAAAAACCCTGGATTTTGAAAGGACCATCGCCCTTACTGTCGGTTTACCCTTCCTGAGAACCTCTGTGGATCATGGGACGGCCTTTGATATCGCCGGAACGGGAAAGGCGAGTGCGGTAAGCATGACGGAGGCGATCAGGACGGCCGCAAAATACGCACATTTCTACAATAGTAACATATAGCGAAAACCAGTAAAAAGGGCAGTCATATCATTGGCTGCCTTTTTGTGTTAGATTTTTATGTTATAATTAGTTTAATCAGCATCAAATGTATGAACGGGTCAATAACAGTATAGTGAGGTTGCCATGAAGAGGGCTTTTGCCGTTGGAGTTGCGACAGTACTCCTTGTTTTTGGGTTTTTGATCACCTTTTCGGTTGGTTATTTTCAAAGTCAGAG
>LFSK01000067.1 GCA_001512555.1 Clostridiaceae bacterium DTU059
TTTTTAGAGCTCTACCAAAGGTCTTTCAGGTCTCATTTCTTCATACTTAGTTAACAGAGCCCTTTTTTTGATTGCCTGGTTAGTATTCTCTTTTTTTTTACTAATTATTTGAGTAAAAAAATATGGCAACAATCTATCAGTATTGTTGCCGCATTCCCTTAGTTATATAAGCCCTCTTATCAAATTATGCCCCTGTTATATCAGTTCTTTGATCAATTCCTCAAACTCTTCATGGGAGAAGTTATACTTGCTGTTGCAAAAATGGCAATGGAGTTCTGCTCCCTTTCTGTCACGGGCTATTTCCAACAGATCCTTTTTACCTATGCTCAAAAGATTTCTTTCCATCCTTTCCCGGGAGCAGTTGCACCGGTAAGCCACTTCACATGTCCCAAGGTTTTGGATGGTCTTTCCATGAAAGAGAGAATCGATGATTTCTTCCGGGGTAAGCCCGTCTGCTATAAGATCTGTTATGGGAGGAAGGCTGCTGACCCTTTCCTCCACAAGAGCGACCATATCCTCCGGTGTATCGGGAAGCAACTGGACAAGGAATCCTCCGGCTGCCTGCACATGCCCTCCCTTTCCGACCAGGACACCAAGATTCATGGCAGTGGGAAGCTGCTCAGAAGAAGCATAATAATAGGTAAGATCTTCGGCTATCTCGCCAGATACCAAATCCACATAGCCGATATAGGGTTCCTTGAGCCCAATATCCTTTATCACATTCAGATATCCCCTGCCCACAGCACCTGCTATATCAAACTTTCCTTTCTCATTCAGGGGCAGATCAAAGAAGGGGTTGTGCACATAGCCCCGCACATTGGCATGGGCGTCTGTCACCGCAACAATACCTCCTATGGGGCCATCTCCCTTTATCTGGATAGTTATGGTGTTATCCTCACCCTTAAGCGTCCTGGACATGAGAGCCGCCCCTGTCAGAGTTCTGCCCAGGGCGACACAGGGGGTTGGATTCATATGGTGGATTTTTCTGGCCTCCTCCACTGTTTTGGTGGTAATGCCAGCATAAACACTTACGCTATCTGATACCAAGGCTCTTACAATATAGTCCTTCATGGTTCCTCCTCTATAGATTGCCGTAATATTCAGGATATGTATTGATGAAGTTTTACTTGCTAAACACCAGATTGTAAGACCGTATCCTGCTATGGGTAATGCATTATTCACTGCAGGGTAGTCCTGTGCGATAACTGATGTTGGGGAAGAACTCGTCGATGGGCTCGCCCTTCAGGATCCCTGCGAATACCCTGTTTATATGGTTGGCTGCTTCAAAAGAGGCTCTGTTCAGCATGTCCTCAACCGATTCTTTACGTTCTTCGCCCTCATTAAAAGGATGCGTCCAGGTTCGCCTCTTCTTGTTGGCCCAATCGATGGTTGCGTCAAGCCGGGGCGGATAGGGTACCTTCGGTGGTCTGACCCCGCCTCCGGTAAAGGAATCAAGCCAGCTGACCAGCGCTTTCTTCCATCCTCTGGGATCATACAAGAGGTCATGCCCCCTGTAAAAATCCCTGAGCACTTTCTTGAGGCTTTTTCCGTCTGTTTTTATATGGTATATGCTTTCAAAAGCATCCATCAGAAAGTTCTTAACGCTGGCTGGCCAATCCTTTCCGATATCGATGAGCCTTCTGGTTTTAACCTTGTATGCCGGAACCATGCGCCTTTCCTCCCAGAACAGCACATCCAGTGATATTTCAACAGCCTGGTGGGTTGTCTTCACAAGGTGCCCGTCCACAGACCAGATCCAGTTGTTTTCTGCCCAATAGACATAGGGATGGATCAGACGGTCAAGGGTAAAATGACAGATGAAGCCTGACAGGTATGCCGCAAGCTCCATCCATTCCTGATCCCAGGACAGGTTTTGCAGCCGGGCAAATCCCATTTTCAAAAACTCACCGGTATGCTGCCGGTGCATTGTGCGTCCTAATTTACTCAAATAATCCTTCCCCTTACCGGGAAAGAAGTTATAAAAAAACAGGGGATCCGGCCCCTGGGCACCAAGCCGATACAGGGTTCTGTGCCTTTGGATGCCTTCCAGCACTCTTCTGCTTTCTATTCTTTCCAAGACGTCATCGGACAACAGTATATGAGTCAGGAAATCGGCCATGGATATTCCTCCGGGGTATCAGGTTCGGGGTTTTTCATGCCATAAATTCCTCCGGTCTTTGCGCGGTGATCCCAAAGCCATGGAGCAACCCCCCAACGATGCGCTGGGACGCTTTACCGTCCCCGTAAGGATTGACAGCCCTTGCCATCTCCAGATAGATATCCTCCCTGTCAAGAAGCTCTTTTGTCAGACGGTAAACACTCTCATACTGCGTACCGGCCAGACGAACCGTCCCTGCCTGTACTGCCTCGGGTCTTTCTGTCTCATTGCGAAGAACCAGTACCGGCTTACCCAATGAAGGAGCTTCCTCCTGCAAGCCCCCCGAATCGGTCAAAACAATATAGGAACGTGCAATCAGGTTATGCATCTCTTGAACGTTGACGGGTTTTATCAGATGAATTCTGGGATGGTCCCCCAAAATTCTTTGGGCTGCCTCCATGACCAACGGATTCAGATGCACAGGGTAAATAATGTGGGTATCAGCGTATTCGTCAGCAATCCTCCGGATGGCGGAAAAAATCTCCTCAAAGGGTTCGCCAATATTCTCACGCCTGTGAGCCGTCATGGCAATCACCCTTTTTCCTTGAAAATCAAAGCCTTTCAGGAAAGGATCCTCAAACACAAAATCCCTGGATACGGTAGTGGATAAGGCATCGATCACCGTATTCCCAGTGACATATATCCTGTCCTCGCTTATTCCTTCCCTTATCAGGTTCTCCCTGTTGGACACGGTGGGGGAGAAATGCAGGTCGGCGATGACTCCGGTGAGTCTTCTGTTCATCTCCTCAGGATAAGGAAAATACTTGTCGTGGGTTCTCAAACCCGCTTCCACATGTCCCACCTTTATCTTCAGATAGTAGGCGGCGAGGGAGGCCGCGAAGGTGGTGGTTGTATCACCGTGAACCAGAACAATATCGGGAGCCGCCTCTCTGAAAACGTCATACAGGCCTTCCAGCGCCCTTGTTGTGATATCCACAAGAGTCTGTCTGTCCTGCATGATATTCAGGTCAAAATCCGGGCGTATCCCAAAGATACCCAGAACCTGATCAAGCATTTCCCTGTGCTGAGCCGTTACACAAACAGATGATTTTATGCCGGGACTGGCTTCCAGAGCCTTTACCAATGGCGCCATCTTTATTGCTTCAGGACGTGTTCCGAATACAGTCATTACTTTGAGCTTTTCTTTCATGATGATTGTCCTTTACTATTATTGGGCGTTTCCTGATCATCCGATACTTCTTCGGGCTCTTCAGGGTTATGAATGTCCGGAGCGGCCTCAAGGCTCGCCTCATCGAGATCCTTCTCTTTCGGCTTAATGGAATATCCATCCTTGTTCATCTCGGACATATTTCTGGCACCGCCTATCATGAACACCACAATGAGGATCAGCAGGATGATGGAAGGAAGCAGACCCTTATCCACCAGCACAATGGACAAAATCCCCAGAGCACCGCTTATTACATACAGGATTACAACCGACATCTTGTGGCTGAGCCCCATATCAATAAGCCGGTGATGGATATGACCCCTATCCCCTTCGGCAATAGGCTTCCCATTTGATATGCGCCTCAGGATGGCAAACAGGGTGTCGAAGATTGGAAGGCCCAGAACCAGGATTGGAATGGCCAGAGCCAGAGTGGTTACCGATTTCATGGTGCCCTCGATGGACAGGGTGGCCAGAATAAAACCCAGAAAGGTGGAACCAGTATCGCCCATAAAAATCTTGGCGGGATTGAAATTATAGGGAAGAAACCCGAAGATGGCACCAGCCAGCGAAACTGCTGCCAGCGCTATGTCGTCCTCTCCCCGAATGACCGCAACAATGAACAGGGATACCGATGCAATCCCCGAAACCCCTGCGGCAAGCCCATCCAGGCCATCGATCAGGTTGATGGCATTTGTAACTCCTACAATCCATAATACCGATATGACAAAGGCTATGGTCTCCCCAAGGATATATGTCATCCCATTATCGGTGCCCACTGTAAAGGGCAGGGTAATGGATGTGATCCTGGTTCCTGTAGCCACCACCACAATTGCAGCCAGAAGCTGGAATGAAAACTTCACCCCGGCTTTCAAAGGCCTGATATCGTCCACAATGCCCAGAACCACAATGATCAGGGCGCCAAAAATCAAGCCCAGGGATTTGGGCTGGGCAAGAAAGAATAAAAACTCGGGTATATCCCGGGAAGCAAAACCATAGACCACTGCGATGACAAAGCCTGCTATAATGGCAAGCCCGCCCAGAAGGGGCATGGGCTTTTTATGCATACGCCTGCCGTCTCTGGGCACATTAACCGCTCCTGAGCGAAAGGCAATCCTTCTGGCTATGGGTGTGGAAAAGAATGCGATGATAAGCGCAACAGAAAAGGCTACCAAATGCTCATACTCAATGGTTATCATCTTGCACCTCTGACCTCTTTACAAGCCCCGGATCGAAAACAAGCGACGGCTCTTCATATTTCACCACACGGACACCGGCTTCCTTCAGCAATTCCATGGAAAGTTCGTCCGGATAATCGCCCTTGAATACGATCTTGGAAATTCCGGCGTTGATGGCAAGCTTTGCACACATTACACAGGGCTGTGTTGTGACATACAGGATACTGTCCTTCACGTTTGTACCCGAATATGCCGCCTGCGCAATGGCATTCTGCTCCGCGTGGGTAGCACGGCATATTTCATGCCTCTGACCCGAGGGTACTCCCAACTTGTCCCTGAGGCATCCCGTTTCAAGACAGTGCTTGCATCCCACCGGTGCGCCATTATAACCCGTGGCCAGGATCCGTTTGTCCTTTACCAGCAGAGCGCCCACCTGGCGCCGCAAACAGGTGGAACGTGTTTTTACCAATTCCACTATACTCATAAAATATTCATCCCAGGAAGGACGCATAAGAACCTCCTTGTCCTACTTGGTTCCATACAACCTGTCCCCGGCGTCGCCAAGACCCGGTACAATATATCCGAACTCATTCAGTGTTTCATCAACTGCTGCACAATAGATGGCAACATCAGGATGCTCCCTGTGAAGCCTCTCGACCCCATCTTTGGACGCAATAAGGCATACAAACTTAATGCTTTTCACATTGCGCTTTTTTATAAACCTGACAGCATCGCAGCCCGATCCTCCGGTAGCCAGCATGGGGTCGAGTATGACCACATCACGTTCGCTGACATCCTCTGGCAGCTTGCAATAGTATTCAACCGGCTCCAGGGTGTCATGATCCCGATACAATCCGATATGACCGACCCTTGCCATGGGAACCAGCTTTAAAAGCCCGTCCACCATACCCAGCCCGGCGCGCAGGATGGGCACAAAGGCCAATTTTTTCCCCGATATAACATAGGTTTTGGCATGGCCAATCGGGGTCTCAATCTCTACCTCTTTCAAGGGAATATCCCTTGTCACCTCATAACCCATCAGCATGGAGATTTCAGACACCAGTTCACGAAACTCCTTCGAACTGGTATTCTTGTCCCTCAGCAATGAGATTTTATGCTGGATGAGAGGATGATCAAAGATAAAAACGTTTTCCATATACAGCAACCTCCAAAGTCATTTAAGATAATCGTTTTCAATACCGTGTATCTTGTTGATCCTTTTTGTGTGCCGTTCCTGGTTGGAATAAGGGGTTTGAAGCCATTCATCCACAATAGCCGCAGCAAGTTTTTCTCCAACAATAAAAGCGCCCAGTGCCAGAACATTGGTGTTGTTGTGATCTCTTGTGAGCCGGGCTGAAAGAAGGTCGTGGCACAGGGCACATCGAATGCCTCTGACTTTGTTGGCCGCTATGGAAATGCCTATACCGGTTGAACAAATCAGAACAGCTCTGTCGCAAGTCCCATCCTTCACCAGCAGGCAGGCTTTCAGGGCAAAATCGGGATAATCCACCGACGATTCATCATAGGTTCCACAGTCGGTGCATTCGTATCCCCGGCTGGTAAGATGCCCTTTTAAGAACTCCTTGAGGCGGAAACCACCATGATCACTGCCCAATGCAATGCGCAAGCCCAATCTCCCCTTTCTTTCATTGATTTTATAGTAATCAATCCCCATTGTCAAAAACTTTCTCCGCCACATTTATCAAGGCTGTTTCAATTTCATAGGCGCATGATTTGTAGACATCGTAGTCCCCTCCGTAAGGGTCTGAGATGTTGGTTCTGCCGTCCTCTATTTCAGCATAATCCTTCAGGGTATAAACCTTGTCGACTGACTCAGGAAAGACCTCCAGGATCATCCTTTTATGATCCTCGGTCATGGCCAGGATCAACCAGGCATTCCTGATGTCATCTGCATCCAAAACCCTTGCCCGGTGGGA
>LFSK01000142.1:0-368 GCA_001512555.1 Clostridiaceae bacterium DTU059
GCAAGAAGGCTTCATAATATTATATATAAAAATCCCTGAAAAGCCAACAGACTCATTAAATGAGAAGTGGAAGGCTGGAGGTGAGTATGTCATTGCGAGGAGCAAAGCCGACGAAGCAATCTCGCCTTCTGGAGGTGGGAAGTGAGAGTGCTAGAAGGGCTTTGAGGTCTTAGATTGCCACGCTACGCTCGCAATGACAATAAGGGGATCCCGTAAAACAAGGGCGCATTGCGATAAGACGCCGAAACATCCTGCGAGAATAAGAAAAGGGCGGCTGCTGTTTGAGCGAAGCGAGTTCAGCCGACCCTTATTCGAGCAGCTGATGTTTCGCAGACGTGCAGCACAGCGACCGGGCTTTACGGGATCCC
>LFSK01000142.1:410-1769 GCA_001512555.1 Clostridiaceae bacterium DTU059
TAAGCTGACAGTTCCCCGATCAACTAAATTCCAAAAATAAAGGAGGTTACAGTGATCATACTGTTGTAGATGGGATCGGCCACGAACCGGATAACAGTGCTAAGGGCATTGGGAGCAAAGATGACCAGCGCAATGAATCCCAGCCCTATAAACTGCTCATAACGGGCAAACCGGAAATAGCTCTCCTCGGGAATGAACGAGGAGATGAGCCGGGAACCGTCCAGGGGCGGAACAGGAATCATATTGAAAACAGCAAGGCTGATATTTACCAGAACCGATACCTGAAAAAACACCTGAAGCCAGTTAATGACGCTCACCATGGTTTCGCTCCTGACTGGAATCACTTGAATGATTACCAGCTTGATCACAAAACCCCATATCAGAGTGAAGATAAAGGCCAGCAAAAGATTTGACAGGGGTCCGGCCAGGGAAACAAGGATCATGCCCTTTCTCCTGTTCTTGAAATGCCCTGAATTGACAGGGACGGGCTTTGCCCACCCCACCCTTGCCACAAGCATCATAAGCGTACCTAATGGATCCAGATGCTTGATGGGGTTCAGTGTAAGGCGTCCCGCATCCTTTGCCGTGGGATCCCCCAGCTTATATGCCACATAACCATGGGCGTATTCATGAAAAGGGAGCGCGATCAGAAGAATTGGTACCATTATCAGTAAATCTGACAGTCTATCCAATATCGAGTTCAAAGTATTATAAGCACCTCATTTCATCATAAGCCCGAAAAGGCTGAGCAGCGGGTGGATAAAAACCAAAATGCCCAGGATAACTGCCACAACCGCGGCAGCCAACACCGCTCCTGCGGCAATATCCTTCACCGCCCTAGCCTTTTGGGAGTACTCATCGGTAATCATATCCACAAGATTTTCAACGGCTGTGTTAAACAACTCGGCAATTATCACAAGACCGATGGCAATGAAGAGTATTGACCATCTGACCACATCGAGACTAAAAATAATACCGAGTATGACGCAGAGAAGGATCGCTGCCAGGTGAACCCGCATATTTCGCTCGCGGGCGATGGCCTCCTTCAGCCCGTTAAAGGCATTTTTAAAGCTATCAGACAGTTTTTTATTCTTCATTAATACCGCCCTCACCAAAGACAGGCAGCCTTGTCAGTTGAAGTTCCTTAAGAACCTCCTCCTGTCTTCGGAACATATCCCTCTCCTCGTCGGGCTGTTCATGATCATATCCAAGCAGATGAAGCATGCCATGGACTGACAAAAATGCGATCTCCCTTTCAAAGGAGTGGCCATAGCTGTTTGCCTGCTCCTGCGCCTTCTCAACCGATATTATTATATCGCCCAGAGCAACCCTGTTGGTATGGGGATCCATATCACCGGG
>LFSK01000142.1:1814-6304 GCA_001512555.1 Clostridiaceae bacterium DTU059
AGAACCGCCCTCTTAAGAAGGCTTATGGTTTCCCGGGGAAGGCTGAGTATTCTCTGCTGGTTGTAAACTGTTACTGCCATTTTGGTTTGGAGCACCTTCCTTTACTGGATTTTTCGGGAGATTGTAGATACGGTTATCCAGTTCCTGAAAGCCATTCTTCTTCTCGAATTCAGGGTATTCCGGTCTTTCGTGGAATATGCCGCTCAAGACCTTCATAAAGCTTTCTGCTATGATGGTCAGATCCTTAAGAGTCAGGTCACAATGATCTAATTGACCGTCATCCAGCTTGTCCTTAATAATTTTCCTCACCAGGCCTTCAATCTTAGCATGGGTCTTGTCCGGCATAGCCCTAACAGCCGCTTCAACCGAATCGGCCAGCATTACCACGGCGGCCTCCCTGGTATCGGGCAGAGGCCCCTGATACCTGAAATCTGCCTCATTCAGTTCCTCGCCATTTCCGTTCTGGGTAGCCTTATGATAGAAATAAACCATCACTGTGTTACCATGATGCTGAACGATCATATCCCGTATAACCCTGGGCAGTTTGTATTTCAAGGCCAGTTCCTCGCCATCCCTTGTATGGGATATGATCAGCCTGGAACTTGTGCTTGCAGTCAGATTGTCATGGGGATTCTCGGCCATCTGGTTTTCCTTGAAGTAATGAGGACGCTTGAGTTTCCCAATATCGTGGAAATAGGCTCCTACACGTGACAGCAAGGAGTTTCCTCCTATCTCCCTGGTGGCCACTTCTGCCAGATTGCCAACCATCAGGCTGTGGTGATAGGTTCCTGGTGCTTCCATCAGGAGTCTTTTCAGCAGCGGGTGGTTGGGATCGGCCAACTCCAGCAGCTTCATGGGAGTTATTACATTGAAGGTGCTTTCAAGGAAGGGCAGAATGCCTATGGCAAGGATGATGGAGAAGATACCGTTTACAAAGGCCAGCCCGCCTTCATTGAGAAGGCTCTCCACACCCTTTTTCTCAAGCATACCTGTGAGAACCACCACCAGCATATTGATTCCGCCCAGCATCACACCTGCCAGGGAGATTTTACGCCTCTGGGTAGCATTAACGGTCAGGTAGGGTGCAATTGTGCCCCCAATTAACGACATGAATATGAACTGGGTATTACCACCCAGCATCAGCGCAAAGCTGAAGGTCAATAACATGTTTACGGCAATGGCCGGCTGTATACCAAGGAAGATGGAGGTGATCACAGGGGCTATCAAAGTGGGAATTATAAGGGGCGCATAATCGGGTATGAACTCCCTGAACAACAGTGCAAACAGGCACGCTATAATTATCGAAACCCCCACCAACATAACCGCATTCTTATCATAATACAGCTTTTTGTGAAAGTTCTTAAGGTAGAGCATGGTGAGAAAATACATGGAGAAAATGAGCATGAATACAGCTATATATAGCAGGTAATCGGGTTTTCCCTCACTGTCTATGTAGTTGAGTTCCTTGAGAACCTGGAACTTGTCCTCGGTTACAATTTCGTCCTTACTTATGATACGCTCATCCTTATAGATGATAACCGGACTCTCCTTAACAGCAGTCTCAAAGAGGGCATTCCTCTCTTCCTCCGTTGCTTTTTCGTCGATCCGGCTGTTTGGGACAATAACCTTGTCCAACAGATCCTTGGCGATGAGTTGAATACTTTCATCGTCGAAAACCGTTCTCACCTGTGCCAGCGCGGCCTCTTTTTCAGACCCAAGGTTTTCCTCCATAAGCTGCTTTCTTTTTATTCCAGGAAGGACGCTATTTATGACTACCGTCTTGAGCCGCAAAATCTCACTTTCGTCGGTCAATAGAGTCAACAGCTTGTCCTCGGGTATCTGGATCAGGACACTATAGTTATTTCCCCTGTCATACTCCTGAATTAACGTGGCCAGATCTTCTTTCTGCTCACTGTTCCTCACTTGATTCAGGAGGTTGGAAATCCCGTCGAAATAGGCGTAGGCACCGCTTGTAATGCTGTCGTTTGCCCCCTCTATCGGCACTATTACAGGTTTGAGTCCCGCTGCCTTAAGTTCGGCATTTTCGCGGGTTTTCAGGGTATTCTCAATATCTCTGGGTGCATTGATGTCATACTGGCTGACACTGCCTATAGCAAGCTTGTACTTCTTTGGAGCAGCTTCGTAAGCTACCATGGTTGATAATGCCAAAAAAGTGATAAACAGCGCTATCAGCCTTTGAAATGACACGCTTTTCAAAAAACCAAACAGTTTTTTGCCTGACTTCTTGTTCTTCTTAACCACCCTTACACCCCCAGGCCGTTTTATCTATCCCGTCTATTCTCACGCGTCTTTTCATAACGCTCATAAGCCCGAATAATCCTCTGAACCAATTCATGGCGCACCACGTCCTTTTCGGAAAACCTGACAAAAGAAAGACCCTCCACATCTGCAAGTATGCGCTGCGCTTCAATCAAACCTGACTTTTTGTCGCCCGGAAGATCCACTTGGGTGACATCTCCGGTTATCACTGCCCTTGATCCGGCGCCAATTCTGGTTAAGAACATCTTCATCTGCTCCGGAGTGGTGTTCTGAGCCTCGTCAAGAATGATGAACGAATCATCCAGCGTTCTTCCCCTCATATAGGCGAGGGGTGCAATTTCTATGAGCCCCTTTTCAAGGTTGCTATGAAAAGTCTCAGGCCCCATGATATGATAAAGGGCATCATAGAGAGGCCTCAAATAAGGATCGACCTTGTTTTGTAGATCTCCGGGAAGAAAACCAAGCCTCTCACCGGCTTCCACAGCAGGACGGGTCAGAATTATCCTGCTCACCATTTTCTCGCGGAAAGATTTGACAGCCTGGGCAACCGCCAGGAAAGTCTTGCCTGTTCCCGCCGGGCCTATTCCAAACACAATGGGGTGTTTGCGCAAGGCCTCGATATACCTTTTCTGTCCAAAGGTCTTTGATTTCACCGGTTTTCCCCGGTATGTGACACAAACAAGATCCAACGGCAGCTCACCGTTGTTCAGTTCCTCATTACTCAGATCAAGCAGATAACGCACATTCTGTTCCGAAACAGGATCCCCTCCCTCAGAAATGGCAATCAGTTTATTCAGTATATCATAAGCCGTACCAGCTTTGCTCTCAAAGCCGGATATTCTGATTTCATTATTACGATTGGTTATTTTAACACCAAGCCTGTCCTCAATAAGCCTGACATTCCGGTCATATTCCCCAAACACATCAGCTGCTTCTCTGGGGTCGTTCAGAATGATAACCTTCTCGACAACTGCTTCCAATCAATCTCCTCCCAATGGTTCCTTGCCGGCGATATCCTCCTCGCATTCAAGGATGAGTTCCAAACAGGTATCACCCGTTTCACTTTTGAGTATGTTCACTCTTTCATCCAACACCCTGCAGTCCGGCGAAAGTTCCTTGCTCAAAGCCAGCCTGGCATTTTCCAGGGCGAGAGCCTCAGCCTCCTCGGCGGTCAGTTTTACTTTCTTTTCGGTTACCTCATATTGTTTTTCCACAGTCAGGCCTATGGGAAACTCCGAATTAAAAGGACCGCTTACCGTTCTGTCATAGGATACGCTGTCATACAAGTCAAAGGCATTGCGGTTTCCAAAGAGCCCGATCTTCATGTTCAAAACCCTGATATAGGTATTCTCATGCGTTCTTCCAGTTCTTATACGTTTGGTATGCTCATATGACAGGGGAACCCTAATATCGTACCAGGTTCTGGCTGTAATCTTACCTAAAGCATGCACATTTTTGGTGCCAAACTCCGGGTACTGGGATTCCAGTCTTCCGGAAACCAGCAATTGTCCCTTTGTAACCGTATCGCCTTCCTTGACTTTCAAAGTTCCTGCCAGCACCTCAATCTTTGTTATAAGCCCATCCCTCTCAGCTACCAAACTGCAATACTGGTCTTCATCCACAACCTCAGGCCTGGGTATTATATTCTGAACCGAGATGGTCATTTTGACCCCCTGGATCTGTACCCCTGCCCAGGCTACATCATCCACATTCAGCAGGATATCGGCAGCTATCCTGTTGGGATCAAGCCCTATTTTAAAACTTCCTTTTCCGATGTCCCGATCATCCAGAACCTTCATGATTTGCTGTGCCACATTTCTACTGCAGCCCCTGATTTCTATTTCCCAAATCATGGAGGTAAAGAGGACAATCAAAACAGCGAAAAAAAGCAATCCGACTTTAAAGCCCCGTCTTCTTCTGAACCGATGCAGGAAAAAGGGTAACCCGCATTTTTTTATAATACGGACCCGACATCCCGATTTCCGGGCAGCGGGGCGCATCAGCATAAATCCTCTCAGACTGGCCTTCATGACCACCGAATCGCTGTCTTTTCTGGCTATATCCCACAACAGAATTTGTCTTCTGGTGCAGATATTAATAAACCGTTCGATGCCATCGCCTTTTGCAATAATAATAACATAACCCCTGATATAATTCCACAGATGAACCAGAAACATAAGCGTCACCACACCTACTTCTTACCGGCCATG
>LFSK01000090.1 GCA_001512555.1 Clostridiaceae bacterium DTU059
GAGAGCAGGAAGTTTCTCAATAAACTCAACGAGATGATACACTTTTTAATCCCCTATTATGTGAAGGAAGGAAAAACACAGTTGATCATCGGCATTGGCTGTACTGGTGGAAGGCACAGGTCAGTTGCCATTGCCAGCCGCCTCGGCCAGATGCAAAGGGATAAGGGAAGCAGCGTGGTAAACCAGCACAGGGATATTGACAGGGATGGTCAGGGGGAGTAAAAAGGCATGAAAACACTCCGATGGCTTCTGATCGGTTTTCGTTTCAAGAGATATCTTATTAGCGGTATAGCTGGCGTAGCTCTGCTGGTATGTTCCCTGCTGGTTCTTATGAAGGATTTGGTCGTTGGATACATACAGCTGGGCGTTGCCGTCATCCTGGGAGTTTTGGGGCTGTACCTGATCATTCTATGCCTCAACAGAATTTTTATTAGGTTTGTAAATGTCTATCCCAACGGGATGCCAAAAAAACCAAACCATGTGAAGGATATAAGGGATATACTTTACAGGCGAAAGGTTCTGTCCTCCGGTCCTAAGGTTGTGGTCATCGGTGGAGGCACGGGTATTTCCACCATGCTCAGAGGCCTTAAACATTACACCAGCAATATTACAGCCGTTATCACGGTGGCCGATGATGGCGGAGGTTCTGGTGAACTTCGCAACGATCTGGGAATGCTGCCGCCGGGAGATATCAGAAACTGTATGCTGGCTCTGGCAGAAACCGAACCCGTACTGGAAAAGCTTTTGAACTACCGTTTTCCTGAGGGCCGCCTGAAGGGGCAGTCCTTTGGCAACCTGTTCCTTGCAGCCATGTGCGGCATATCCGACAACAATTTCGTGCAGGCTGTCACCCACATGGGCGAGGTTCTGGCCGTAACCGGAAGAATCTATCCGGTTACGGAGGAGAAAGTGAACCTTGTAGCCATATTGAAGGACGGCACCGTGATCAATGGTGAATCCCGGATTGGTTCCCATCATCTCTTCCATCCCGGTCCCATTGAAAAGGTCCGTTTCGACAAGGAATCGGTACAACCCCTCAAACAGGTCATAGATGCCATAGGTAAAGCCGATATCATCGTACTTGGCCCTGGAAGTTTGTATACCAGTATTATCCCTAATCTTCTGGTGTCCCAGGTTCCCCAGGCCATAAGCAGAGCCAGGGCAACCAGGGTCTATGTCTGCAATGTCATGACCCAGCCGGGTGAGACCGAAAACTATACGGTAGGGGATCACATTGAAGCCATACAAAAGCATGCGGGATGCCGCCTGATAGATTACTGCCTTGTCAACAATGGCCAGATCCAGCCTTCCTTGCTGTCAAAGTATCAGGAAGACGGGGCTGCCCCCGTTGAGCTGGATTTATCCAGAATCCGGCGTCTGGGCGTAAAGGTCATAGAAAAGGATCTGGTTGGAATCCATAACGGCTATGTAAGGCATGATCCCGACAAGCTTGCCCATGCAATCTTGGATACCTTTAAGGACAAGTGATCCACAAAGGACGAAAGGGTGTGAGATATTGTCTTTTTCGCTGGATGTCAAAAGGGAACTGAGCAGAATTGAAGATGTTGCAGAGTGCTGTAAAAGGTCGGAACTGGCCGGGATACTAAGAGCGGGGTTGACCCTGCGCAATACCCCGGAAGGACTCCGCCTTTTATTCATCACTGAGAATGCTCCGCTGTCCAGGCGCATTTTCGTACTTGTTAAGGAGATTTACCGCTTTGATCCCGGTGTTGACATGAAAAAGACCCGCCGCTTCAAAACTCGTGCCGTCTATCAGCTTGATTTTTCAAGCCTTATAAATGATCAACAGGGCTTGCTCAATGATATGGGTATTTTCATCAACTGTGATTTAGGTGAAATGGAGTATATGAACTACAATGTGGAGGACCGGTGCTGCAAACGGGCTTTTTTGCGTGGCGGTTTTCTGGCAACGGGCTCCATCTCCGATCCTGACAAATCTTATCATCTTGAGGTCACCTTCAGAAGCAAGCTCCAGGCCGATGAATTCATTGAATATCTGAAGGAGTTCGGGGTGGAGCCCCGATACATCCTGCGCAAGGGGTACTATCTGGTATACCTTAAGGAAGGCCAGGAGATCGTGGATTTTCTCAATGTCACAGGTGCCCACAGCGCCTTGATGAACCTTGAGAACATCCGGATCATGAAGGAAATGAGAAATCAGGTCAATCGCATCGTAAACTGCGAAACGGCAAACCTGAGCAAAACCGTTGATGCCTCTCTCAGGCAGACCGAAAGCATCAGGTTCATTCAGGAGCATTCTGGTCTTGATAATCTTCCAAAAGCACTTCATGAAATAGCAGTAATGAGACTTGAGAATCCCGATGTCAGCCTGACAGAACTGGGCAGGATGCTGGAACCGCCTCTCTCCAAATCAGGAGTCAATCATCGTCTTAAAAGAATTGAAAAGATAGCCGAATCTCTGGGGTTCAATTCCAGGTCTTCTTGAGATTACTTCACTTAATCCCTCTAAAAAAAGGATGAATCAGGGAAATAACGAATAGGAAAGATATACCGGTCTTTAAAAAGCACGGTCAGATTCAGCATGGGTTTCTACGGTGGCTGAACGATCATTGCCGGCGCACCATCCTGTAATTGCGAACACAGGAGATGGGGCGTAGCAATATCGGAGTTGCGTTGTTGGTTAGCCTCCTCGCAAAAACAAGGGACCGCTGCTGGCAGCATTCCGAAGAAACAGAGGTGAAAGAATGGATGTAAGGTTTTCACGGGAAGGCAATTCCCTGGTGGTGATGATGGAAGGTGAAATAGACCATCACACAGCGTCCAGGGTGAGGGAACGCATTGATAACAAATTCCTGATGGAGCCGGTGAAGAATCTGATCCTGGATCTGTCCAGGGTCACCTTCATGGACAGCGCAGGAATAGGTCTTATTCTGGGCAGAATGAACAGGGTATCCTTAATCGGTGGCAAAATGATAATCAGAAGGCCAAAGCCTGAGATTCAAAGGATTCTCAGGATGTCCAGGATAGAAGAGCTCATAGAACTTGATGCCTGATTTTCAAATGTATTGTGAGGTTTTGAATTATGCAGCCCATAAACAAGATGAGAACTGAATTCCTCAGCAAATCAGCGAATGAATCCTTTGCCAGAGTGGTGGCAGCCTCCTTCGCGGCCCAGGCGGATCCTTCCATCGAGGTGCTCGCCGATATCAGAACCGCTGTATCTGAAGCCGTCACCAACGCCATCATCCACGGCTATGGAGAGGAGGAAGGAATGGTGGTGCTCAGCTGCGTTTTGTATCCGGATCTCATTGAGATCACAGTGGAGGATTTCGGCAAGGGGATAGAAGACGTGGAGAAGGCCAAAACACCGCTGTTCACAACCCGTCCGGATCTGGAGAGATCCGGCATGGGATTTACTGTGATGGAAACCTTTATGGACAGCCTGGAGATAGAGTCCAGGGTTGGTCAGGGCACCAGAATACGAATGACAAAGGAATTGAAAAGCAGGTAGGCTTGTTATGGATTATAGCGATGAAAACATCATCGATCTGATAAGGAAAGCTCAAAATGGTGACAAAGAAGCCCGGAGCACCCTTATTGACAACAACACCGGGCTTGTTTGGAGTGTTGTACGCCGGTTCAGGAACAGAAATGTGGAGACAGAGGACCTGTTTCAGATCGGCTGTATTGGTCTGATAAAAGCGGTGGACAAATTCGACCCATCCTTCAATGTCCGCTTCTCCACCTATGCCGTACCCATGATCCTGGGGGAGATCCGGCGCTATTTCAGGGACGATGGAGCCATCAAGGTCAGCAGGAGCCTGAAGGAGCTGTCTTTGAAGGCCCGGGATGCGGGAGAAAAACTTGAGCAGAAGCTGGGCAGGCCGCCAACAATCAATGAGTTGGCAGAGTTTCTGGGTGAGGAAGCTGAAAGCATTATCCATGCCATTGAGGCTTCCAGAGCTCCTGAATCTCTTTTCCGGGAATATGAGGATGACGATGGAAGCGAAAACAGGTTGATAGACCGGATTATATCCGATCAAATCAGTGATGAAACCGACACGGTGGAGCGGATTTCCCTCTATAACGCCATAAGGCAGCTGAGCAGCAGGGATAAGAGACTGATATGGCTGCGCTACTACTCGGGGCAAACCCAGCAGAATGTGGCCAAAAAACTTGGTATATCCCAAGTGCAGGTATCCAGGCTCGAAAAAAAGATCCTGGATACCTTAAAAAGCAAGCTGGAAGGATAGCGGAGGATGGAAAGAAAGCTATCTTATCCTCCTTGCCTCCAGATAGAAACGCTTCTCGTGGGCTTCTCCCATGGAGAAGGTCTTTCTGGGAAGAGCTCCGTCCAGGATAACAGTTTTGAACAGATTATTCTTGTCCATGGGGGAGAGGAAGAATCCCATACAACCCTTTTCACGGCCAATCCTTTCCACCACATCATCACCATGGACATAATCCACGGTTGTGCTAGGGTTCTCTTTGATAAAGATATCAATAAAGCCTTGAAGGGTGGAAACATCAAGATTTCCCACCGGTTTTTCGACCATGAGATAACCCGTTGATGCTTCAGATACATAGCCTATCACATGACTTCCGGAAATAGGATCGGGTTTATGCGGTGTTACATAGGCTTTGCATCCCAGATCATTATAATGCCGGCAAAAAGCCTGGATAAACATTTCCGCATCCACATTAAAGAGCAGCCTGTGGATGGGCTCGAATATCAAGCCCTTATCGTGCAGGTTGACGACTTCCACGAGGGCGAATCGCGCCGGATGGTTTTCCCTTTCCTCGGGAGTGAGCGTATTTTTTATCTTTTCCCAACAGGCCTTTGCGGTGGCCAAAGAATGATTTCCGTCACCTGCGGCAAAGAGGTATGGATCCTGTGTCTCGGAAAGACTGTATTTTTCAGTGAAATGCTGGGGCTCAGAAAGCTTAACAAGGGATTCATAGATTCCTTCTATTGAGGCCTCATCATTTATCGCCCAACCCTTAATACTTCCTCCATTTTTCATGAGTTTGAAGTCATACACCTTGGTAAAGCTTTGCCTTTGGGAAAACAGGGGTTCAATGACCGTTTCATCCCGGTCATCGACCAGCAGCATTACATGGGGAAGCTCCAAAGGGGCGTTTTCTCTGATCCGGATCCGGGGCGGGAGTCTGTCCAATATGGTGCCTTCGGTAGCCCTGATCAGGCTTTTGGAGCCAGCTGAGTAATCGTATCTTTCAAGATCAACCGCCAACATCAGCCCGCAGCGCGTTCTTCCACTGGGAAAGCGTCTTTCCACAAGTATTACTGTATCTTTAAGCTCCTCAAACAGGTCATCCTGAAGGTATTCTCTCATTCTGGCGCTTATATCTTCAATTCGCTTTGCTTTGCTGTTTTCATCATCTGTCTCCAGATAAGCTTCAGGGAAAATCAGACCAAGGGTGGAAGGGCTATCCCCGACAAAATCCCTAACCTCTTCCCAGTAGCCTGGCTCCGAGGTATATTGATCGCAAGCAACCACCGACCATTTTGTCATGTCAACCCTTTGGCTCTTTGGCAGAAGAACCGATGCCACCGATATGCCCACGTCGTTTTTCATCTTTTCTGCTAACTGTTTATTGATCATGGTTTTATAGCCTCCTATATAAGCTTATCTGATTGTAATTGATATTGAAAAATATGTCAAACAAATAAAAGAATTCTCATATTGATTTTTGGAATACTACTAATCAGGACATAAAATACATGTATGAATGGAGGTATCATGTCATGAGGGTTGGATTCGGAGGAGGCATAATCATTGGTGCGCTGGTTGGAGCAGCAGTTTCCCTGATGGCGGAGGAGAATTTTAACGTGAATCGTTCCATTCGGGCTATGAACCGTGCCGGAAGAAACATTTCCAGGTGCACAGGACGCTTTATATCATCTCTTACCCGAATGGTATAAAGGATACAACCTTGTGATATGGGGCGAAGGTATTCGTCCCTTTTCTTTTGCTGCGATAAGCCCCACGTAGTCTTTGATTCAAGAAAATAAGTTTGATTTTTTTCTTATCTTATATACCAGACAATACACATCATTATTATGCATTAAGATATAACTATTTCCTGTATTAAATAACTGTGCCTGTTTATCTTCTCGTATTCTGTCAAGATTCTTCCAGTGTATCTTTACAGCATTCAGTGGATTGTCAGCTGTGATGTAAAAACTTTGCAGATCGTTGGTTCTGACAATTTCAAATATTTTCATACCGGTCACATCCCTTCACTATTATTTGGTCTGTTAACTTAATAATAAAAATGAGACCTGAAACGCCTCTGGTATAATGGAA
>LFSK01000086.1 GCA_001512555.1 Clostridiaceae bacterium DTU059
TGGAAAAGCGAATCCGTGACAAAAAGGAAAAGTACAGGAAAATGGCCGAAAGAGCCATCGGAATGATTGAAGAGATAAGCAGGCTCCAACAGGGACAATAGCCAATAATGAATCCCGTTCAGACATTTTACTGAAATTTCATGTATTAATAAACATGGGGACAAATGTGTCCTGCCCGCGGAAAGTCTGTCGTGTACCTGAGATTCAAGTATATAAAGTTTTATTTAGCTCAGAAAGGAGAATGGCATGAAAAAACTTGGACTTAAGTTTTTCGTTCCGGCATTGCTGCTGATTATTGGCATCTGGTGCCTCACCGGATTTTACACTTTAAGATCCGATGGCGGTGAACAAGCTGTTATAATGCGTTTTGGCAAGCATATCCGGACCGAGGATGAAGCTGGTCTAAAATGGCATCTTCCATACCCCATAGAGAGTGTGGAAATAGTAAAATGCGATGTGGTAAGGAGCCTAGAACTGGGTTACAGAACACAGCAGACGGGTGGCATGGATCAGCAGCCAGTCTATACCGAAGTACCTGAGGAATCCCTGATGATCACGGGTGATGAAAACCTGGTACATACTGAAAGCGTTATCCAGTACCGTATAAAGAATGTGGCAGATTATCTGTTCAATGTCCGTCAGGCTCCAGAGGCTCTTAAGATTGCTGCTGAAGCCTCGGTGAGGCGAGTGGTGGCCAACCATGACCTGGATGATGTGCTCACAGATCAGAAAGATGCTATCCAAAGCGAGATACTTTTTGACTTACAGACCATTTGCGATGAATATGGTCTTGGAATAGAGATCATCAAGGTTGCTCTGCAGGATGTCTATGCCCCTGATGAGGTCGCCGATGCCTTCACAGATGTTATAAAAGCCCGTGAGGATATGAACCGTTATATCAATGAGGCTCAGAAGAAGGCCAATGAAATTGTGCCGGCTGCGGAAGCCAAGCAGCAGGAAATCCTCAACGAGGCAAACGCCTATAAGGAGAAAAGAATTGCCGAAGCCAAGGGTGATGTGGAGAACTTTAAACAGGTGCTGGCAAGATACTCTCTGGGTCCTGAGGTTACAAGAACCAGAATGTATCTGGAAACCATGAGAGAGGTTCTTCCCAAGGCTAAAATATACATCATGAAGGATGGGGGACAAACCCTCAGATTATTGTCTCTGGGTTCCGAAACAGCAACCCCTGCCGGATACAGTCCATACGGCGGTGTGGCTTTGGAAAACGGCAATAACGGTCAGGAATAAAGAAAGGAGAGTCGCATGAATAGCTATCATGAGTACCAGCAGGCCTATAATGCTCAGAAGAAGCAAAACAGTAAGCACCAGGAAAAGCTCATAGGCTTTCTCAAATCACTGGGCGTTATCGCAGGCGCTGCGATCATCCTTTTTATTATATTAAGCTCCTTCATGTTTACTGTTGGTGAGAGGGAGCAGATTGTTATCACGCAATTTGAGGAAATTGTCAGGGTTATCGTTGATGAGGATTCCTATGATGCCATCAGCGCCGAACTGAAGCAGAACCCGCGGTTTGCCGATGTCAAGATTCAAAAGGGGAGGGGACTGTTCTTCAAACTGCCGCTGATCCAGCAGGTGAAGCGTTTTCCAAACCAGCTTCTGACCTATGACACAAAAACCGAGGAAGTCTTCACATTGGATAAGAAGACAATCATGCTGGACAACTATGCCCAGTGGCGCATCAGCAATCCTGCCCTCTTCATGGTAAGCATTGGGAATATATCCCAGGCCAATCAAAGAATAGATGAGTTCATCTATTCCAAGATGAGGGAGGAGATAGGAAAGATCGATGCCTATACCCTGGTGGCTGATAAGGATTATGTATTCGATATGCTCCAGAATGTTGAGAGCTATTTAAACAGCCAGATGGAATCCATGGGAATCACCATAATGGATGTCAGGATCAAGAGAACCGAATACCCGGATGCCACCAAACCCAGTATATATGAGCAGATGCGGTCTGAAAGACAGGCAGTTGCCACCCAATACAGGGCTGACGGCCAAAAACAGGCGCGCACCATTACAGCCGAAGCCCAGAGAAAGGCCACCGTCATAGAGGCTCAGGCCTATGAGCAGGCTCAGAAGATCAGGGGTGAGGGAGACGCAGAAGCCCTGCAGATTTACGCTGAGGCTTACAATACCGATCCGGAGTTCTTCAGTTTTTGGGAGACATTAAAGACCTATAGCAGCGTCATCGATGAGGATACCACCATAATCATAGATTCCGACTCGCCCTTTGCCGAGTATCTGTTTGGGGAATAGTACATAAACCTTCAGCCCACAACGAATTTGCCGTCGGGATAAATTGTGTGATCGGCATGCTTTCTTCCGGGTGTGAGCGCAAGGGCAAAGGAAATTGGTCCTATGCGTCCCGTAAACATGCAAAGAATGACCAGGATTTTATTAAAGCTGGTGAGGTTGTTGATCACACCTGTGGATAGGCCCACAGTTCCAAGAGCCGACACCGAATCGAAGAAGGTGTTTATAAGGGAGGTATCGGGCTGCAGGATATGGATCAGGAAGGTTACCGTAAAAACCAGGATCAGTGCAAGAAATACAATGGAGAATGCCTTTAGAACCATACGGTTGGGTATTCTCCTTTTAAATATTATGGTTTCTTCTCTGCCCCGGATAACGCAGATTATGGCTATCAGCATGATGCCGAGAGTATTTATCTTCACGCCTCCGGCCGTTGATCCCGATGCCCCGCCAATGAACATCATCAAGGAAATAAATACCTTGGAGACCCCATGCAGGGAGTCCATATCAAAGATTGAGAAGCCGGAGGATCTGGCGTTAACCGATAAAAACAGGGATTCATTGATCTTTTGTCCAAGGGGCAGGCCAGCCATTGCGTGGTTCTTTTCCAGAAGGAATATGAATAATGCAGTTGAAAGCAGAAGAACCGCAGAAAGGATGAGCACTATCTTTGTGTGAGCCGTCAGTTTCTTACTTTTTCGGTAGTCTAAAAGATCCTTCCAGACAATGAACCCCAAGCCACCTATGATGACCAGAATTGATATGGTATAGAGAACCAGAGGGCTCTGGGAAAAACCCGCCATGCTGGAGGATCCGCCCATAAGGTCAAATCCCGCATTGCAAAAGGCCGATACCGAATGAAAGATCCCGTAATAAAAACCGATGGGTCCAAACCGGGGAACGAAATCAACAGACAATATGCAGGCACCAATCAGCTCAATGATAAAAACTATGCCCAGCATCCGCCGGATCAGAGGTATGGTATCCTGAATGCTGAGGGTGTTCAGGGATTCCTGGGCCAGCTTCATATTCTTCAGGCCGGCTCTCCTGCCGGCGATGGTGAGAAAGAAGGTGGCCAGAGTGATGAAGCCTAGTCCGCCCAATTGCATCAGGATAAGGATCACGATCTCCCCAAAAACAGACCAGTAGGTAGCAGTATCATACAGAACGAAACCTGTGATACAGGTTGCTGATGTAGCGGTGAATAGACTGTCCAGAAAGGGCGTTGGGATGCCGGATTCGGTAGCCGCCGGCATCGAAAGAAGAACACCACCGAGAAGGCTTGCGGTCAGGAAGGTAAGGGCAATGATGGTAGGAGGACTGTTATATATGCCCATACTGACAGCTCTTCTGATTGCGTTTATTAATGTGGTCAATCCCTTCTTTATCATAGTTCCCACCTGATTCAGGCCATTCGCCCGCCAAACTCAGATTTTGGAAGAAGTTCCGTTTCAAAGATTATAACACTTTAAGACTATCGTTAACAAATCCCCGTAGGAAAATTTGCCGAAGATCATGGAGTTCTGAAGAACACAGCCATCCGTTGACACCGGATTCCCATTCAAGTAGAATACTTTAGTCGGAACAAACAGAATGAATGCTTAAAACTAAGCCATTTAAAACATCAGGTGATAAAGTGGAAACAGTAAGAAACGAAATAAGAAATATTGCCATAATAGCCCATGTGGATCATGGCAAGACAACTTTGGTGGATGCCATGCTGAAGCAGACGGGCACTTTCAGGGTAAATGAAAAAGTGGCTGAAAGGGTTATGGATTCCAATGATCTTGAACGGGAGAAGGGTATTACCATTCTCTCAAAGAATACATCCATCCAATATCAGGATACCCGTATCAACATCGTTGACACCCCGGGGCACGCTGATTTTGGCGGTGAAGTGGAGCGTATTCTCAATATGGTGGATGGTGTCCTCCTTCTTGCGGATGCCTATGAAGGTGCCATGCCCCAGACCAGGTTCGTGCTGAGGAAAGCCCTTGCACTGCATTTGAAACCCATTGTAGTTATTAATAAGATTGACAGGAAGGATGCCAGACCGGCAGAGGTAATCGATGAGATACTTGACCTCTTCATAGAACTGGGCGCCGATGAATCCCTTCTGGATTTTCCGGTGGTATATGCCTCCGCAAGGGAAGGATGGGCCAAGCTCAGCCTGTCTGACGAATCAGAGAGACTGGATCCATTGTTTCAAACCATCTTAAAGCATGTTCCCGCTCCCAGGGGTATGATTGATGCTCCGCTCCAACTCCTGGTTTCAAGCCTTGATTATGATGATTATATAGGAAGGATTGCCATAGGCAGGGTAACCAGGGGAACCATCGGGAAGGATCAGCAGGCCGCCATATGTAAGCGGGACGGTTCGGTGCAGAATGTCAGAATTACATCATTGCATAGGTTCCATGGCTTAAAGAGGGTGGACACAGAGAGTGCGACGGTCGGCGATATTGTGGCTGTATCCGGAATAAGCGATATCACAATCGGCGAGACCATATGCAGCGTGGAAAAACCCGAGCCCATCCCCTTTGCCGATATAGATGAGCCCACCATATCCATGTTTTTTCTGGTCAACAACAGCCCCTTTGCAGGCCAGGAAGGCACCTATGTCACCTCCAGGCATCTGAGGGACAGGTTGTTCAAGGAGATTGAAACTAATATAAGCATGCGTGTTGAAGAAACCGATTCACCGGATGTTTTCAAAGTATCCGGAAGAGGTGAGCTGCACCTGGCCATCCTGATAGAGACCATGCGCAGGCAGGGTTACGAGTTCCAGGTTTCCAAGCCTGAAGTTATCACCATCACACGAAACGGTGAGATCCATGAGCCTATCGAGTACCTGGTCATCGACACCCCCGAAGAATACATGGGAAGTGTTATGGAAAAGCTTGGTACCCGGAAGGGCGAGATGGTGAACATGAATTCTGCGGGTAACGGATATGTCCGTCTGGAGTACAAGATTCCGGCCAGGGGTCTGATAGGTTACCGCTCGGAGTTTTTGACTGACACCAGGGGAAATGGTATAATGAATCATACTTTTAATGGTTATGAACCATGGAAGGGCGAGATCAGGAAGCGCACCCGCGGCGTCCTGGTTGCGTGGGAAACAGGAGAATCGGTAACCTACGGCCTTTATAACGCTCAGGACAGGGGCAGCCTGTTTATCGGGCCAGGTGTAAAGGTGTATGAGGGAATGATTGTTGGGGAATGTTCCAGGAATGAGGACATTACCATTAATGTTTGCAAGAAAAAGCATGTCACCAACATTCGAGCAGCGGGCGCAGATGAGGCCCTGAGGCTGGTTCCACCCATCAATATGAGTCTTGAGCAATGCCTTGAATTCATCGAGGACGATGAATTGATTGAGATAACACCGAAATCCATCAGACTAAGGAAAAAGATTTTGAATACCGAACAGAGAGCCAAGGTGAGGAACAGTGCAAAGAAATAGTGCAGCCAAGAAGTCTATTGAACCCGATGCAAAGCCCGTTATTAAGAAAAAGAAGAGGGTTAAGAAAAAACGCTATATATTCCTTAAGACACTCCTGTTCATCCTGGTATGCATGATCATATTCATGCTTAGCGCTCTCTATGGTTACCGCTATATCATGGAGGGCTACCAGCAGGCTGAAACGCCCATACTTCAAGGGGAGGGCACTGTCTTCAAGGTGGCCTATGGCTCCAGTACAACCGATATAGCCAATGCCCTCAAGGAACAGGGTTTTATAAATAATCCGCAGATCTTCAAGGTAATCTCAAAGTTCATGGGATTTGATAATGTTTATAAGGCAGGCAGGTACGTCATCACAAAGGATATGAACTACTATGCCCTTATGCTGGTGCTCACAGGTGAGCCCCTGAAGAATCCCACTCAGGATGTGATGATCCCCGAAGGAAAGACCCTTTTGGAAACAGCCCAAATCCTTTCCGAACAAGGGTATATCGATATGGATCATTTTCTGGCTCTCTGCGAGAGGATACCGACCCAATACCTCTTCCTGAACGAGCTGGCAGTATCCCCGGACCGGAAATATCCGCTGGAAGGCTATCTGTATCCCGATACCTACAAGATGGATGAGGGATGGACCGAACAGCAGCTCATCGACCGTTTGCTGGTTCAGTTTGACCGGGTTTTCACCCAGCAATACTATGACAGGGCAGAGGAGTTGGGCATGACTATTGATGAGGTTGTAACCCTTGCGTCCCTCATTGAGATGGAGGCAAAATACCCGGCCGATTATAAGAAGATCTCAAGTGTCTTCCATAACAGGCTGAACCTCGATCCTCCCATGATGCTGCAATGCGACGCCACCATACAATATGCCAGAATCTATCAGGGCCTGGGAAGGACTACGGCCGTGCTCAATAAGGATCTGGAGATAGACAGTCCTTACAACACCTACAGGAATTTCGGGCTTCCGCCAGGACCCATATGCTCGCCAAGGGTGGATGCCATAGAAGCGGCGTTATACCCGGAAGACACCAATTACCTGTACTTCTTTGCCACACCGGATGGTGTCAATATCTATAACGAGACATTTGAAGGACATCTGAATGATCAGAGAAAATACGGAGTAAGCGGATTTAACTGAGATTGAGGCGGCGGCTAACAGCCGCCTTAATTCACTGTATATGCCATGGGATAGGTGAAAGTTTTTGGAGGACAGAATCAGGTATCCGGAGATAGATGAATTCATAAGAAAGACAATAGCCCGGGAAGAGGGCATCTTTAAGGAATTGGAGGAATATGCCGGCCTAAACCATATTCCCATCATTCCTCCGGAAACGGCTGCCCTGTTAAAAATACTGGTTAAGATACAAAGGCCTGCAAGAATCCTTGAGGTGGGCACGGCCATAGGTTATTCAGCCCTTATTATGGCCGCTGCTTCTGAAGGAGAGTCCCATATCGATACCATTGAAATCCTTGAAGAAACAGCAAGCCTGGCTGAAAGGAATATTCAAAGGTCGGGTTTTAGCAGCAGCATCCGTGTCCTGAGAGGCGATGCTTTTGAAATCCTGCAATGCCTTACAACGCCATATGATATGATATTTCTGGATGCCTCAAAGGGTCAGTATCCGGAATACCTGCCCGAATGTTTAAGACTTACCAGGGAAGGTGGGGTCATTCTTTCCGATAATGTTCTCTACAGGGGTCTTGTGGCCCAAAAAGGTCATGTGGAGCACAAACACAGGACCATTGCTGTAAGACTGGGCGAATACCTTGACAGCCTGTGCAAAAATCCCTTGCTGGATACGGTCATCATTCCCATCGGCGATGGTCTGGCTGTGAGCTACAGGCGGGGAGGGTGAGCCCGGAATGAGCCGGTAAGGGTATTTAGACCATTCTCCGGTGCGGAATGTATTTATGGGAATAATGAAGGATTGTTGATGTGAAGATACTATTTAAAGTCATTGCGGGCTAGCTCCTTCCTCAGTCATTGCGGGGAGGCGCAGACGACGAAGCAATCTCACAGCTTGCCTCACTCCACCGTTTGCAATGACATAAAGATATAGAGAGCGCATATCAACGGAGGTGTGCCTTGAAAAAAAGAGTCGAACTTCTGGCGCCGGCAGGCAACCTGGAAAAACTGAAGATGGCTGTGCAGTACGGAGCCGATGCAGTATACCTTGCCGGTAAACTATTTGGGCTGCGTACCGCTTCCGATAATTTCGGCTTTGACGAGATGAAAGAAGGGGTATCCTATGCCCATGAACATGGGAAGAAAGCATATCTGACCATGAATATCATTGCCCATAACCAAAATGTCAGTCAGGTTGTGCCCTTTTTGGAGGAAGCAGTCCAAACCGGGATCGACGGGGTGATCGTATCTGATCCCGGCATATTCCAGATCATAAGGGAGGCTCAGCCCGATCTGCCCATTCATATCAGTACCCAGACCAGCACCGCCAACTACAGGACGGTGGAATTCTGGCACAGGCTTGGCGCAAAGAGGATTGTTCTGGCCAGGGAACTGTCTCTTGAGGAGATCCGTGAGATCAGTGAAAAGATGCCCGATGCGGAGCTCGAGGTCTTTATCCACGGAGCCATGTGCATATCCTATTCGGGCAGGTGCCTTTTAAGCAATTACATGGCCGGCCGAGATGCCAACCAGGGTGACTGTGCCCATCCCTGCAGGTGGCGTTACCATCTGGTGGAGGAAAAAAGACCCGGGCAATATTACCCTATTGAAGAAGACAGTTCGGGAACCTTTGTTTTCAATTCAAAAGACCTTTGCCTTTTGCCCCATCTGCCCGAACTCATCCAAAGCGGTGTGACCAGCCTGAAGATCGAAGGAAGGGTGAAGAGTTCCTTCTATGTGGCAACGGTCGTGAAGGCATACAGGGAAGCCATTGACGCCTTTTATGAGGGCAGGTTTCAGGATGTGGAACAATGGATGGAAGAGGTGAGAAAGGTAAGCAACAGGAGTTTTACAACGGGGTTTTTCTTTGGAAAGCCCGGACCTGAAGCCCATAATTATAACACCAGTTCATATATACGTAACTACGATTTCATAGGCCTTGTTACAGGATATGATGAAGAGGCAGGAAGGCTCATTGTGGAGCAGCGGAATCATTTCAGATCCGGTGAGACCATAGAGATATTGCCGCCCGAAGGTTCTTTCACACAGTTAACCCTTAAGGAATTATATGACGAGGAAGGGAACAGAATAGAATCAGCACCCCATCCCCAGATGAAGGTGCTTTTGGCGGGTATTCCTCCATTTCCTGTGAATAGTATTCTAAGGAGGAGAACAATAACCGGTAATACTGGTAAAACAGCGGAAAGCGGGTTATAATCCAAAGATTAGAAATTTTTAATGTTATACTGAAATAACCTGTGGTATGATAGTAGTGTGAAAAAGGCTGTTGAGGCAGCGGGATAATAAAGCAAACAATAATCCTATAAGGAGGTCTTATTTATGTCATTCTTAGACGATGTAAAAAAGTTTGGAAAGAACCTGACAGATAAGGGTAAGGACATTGTTGAGATTACCAAGCTCAATTCTCAAATCAGCAGTGAAAAGGAAAACATTAAGGGTATCTATCTCAAGATCGGTGAACAGGTTTATCAGGAATTCAAGAACGGTACCGAAAGCCCTTATGCAGAGCTTTGCGGTCAGATAGCTGAAATCGAGGCCAAGATCCAGGAACTCTCCGACAAGGTTCTTGAGCTGAAAAACGCACTGAAGTGCCCCAGCTGTGGTGCAGAGGTAACCAAGGAGAATGCCTTCTGTCCTAAATGCGGCACAAAGCTTGGTGAGTAACTGCTGGAATAACCAAACCTGCGGCCTTCGGCCGCTTCTTTTTTTGCGTCAGCCCAAGGCTGGAGTATTGGAATAACCGGGTGATGGACGATGCAGAACAATAAAAAAGATATACGGGCGGCCATGATGAAGCGCAGAAGGAATCTTGACAATGGCTCTGTGCTGGCGCTATCAGATATAATCCAAAAAAGAATTGTGGAAAGCCGGTTTTTTAAAGAAAGTTCGGTAATCATGGCCTATATGCCAATACAGAACGAGATAAGGACAGATCTTCTTATAGAGAGGAGTATTGCCTCAGGAAAGACAATACTGCTGCCGCGCATAAAAGATGCGGAAACAATGGAGGCAGTCCCCATTCAAAGCCTGGGTTCAGACCTCATTAAAGGATACATGGGAATCATGGAACCTGATCCTTCCATACCCGCCGCAAATCCTCAGACCATTGATCTTGTCATCCTTCCGGGAATCGCATTCGACAGGAAAGGATATCGTATAGGCTTTGGTGGTGGTTATTATGATCGATTCATAACGCGGCTCAGAAATGACTGCATACTGCTGGCACCTGCCTACGATTTTCAAGTGCTGGAGCATATCCCTGCCGAGGCTTTTGACCAGCCGGTGGATATGGTTGTGACCGAGAAGGAGATCATCCATATTTCATTAAAATAGGCTCGTTCATATGGTAAAATAGAATAAAGGTCATAAGAAGGGGTATGAGGATTGAAAGAGTTTGTCCATCTGCATCTTCATAGCGAATACAGCCTTTTGGACGGTGCGTGCAGAATTCCGCAACTGGTGGAACGAGCCGCAGAGATGGGAATGAAGAGTCTTGCCATCACCGATCATGGTGTTATGTATGGCGTGATAGACTTTTACAAGGCTTGTAAAAAAGCGGGCATAAAGCCCATACTGGGCTGCGAGGTCTACACCGCGAGAAGATCCCATACCGATAAGGATCCGCGTCTTGATGCTGAGCAGGGACATCTGATCCTTCTTGCCGAAAACAACATTGGATACCGTAATCTCATCAAGCTGGTATCCCTGGGCTTTACAGATGGTTTCTACTACAAGCCCCGCATCGATTATGACCAGCTGGCTGAACACTCGGAAGGGCTCATTGCCTTAAGCTCATGCCTGGCCGGTGATATTCCCCAAATGATTCTACAGCATGAATATGACAGGGCAAAAGAACTCGCCCTGCGCCTTGAAGCCATTATGGGAAAGGGTAATTTCTATCTGGAACTTCAGAATAATGGCCTTCGGGAACAGCAGCTTGTCAATACACAACTCATAAAGCTTTCACAGGAAACGGGCATTCCCCTTGTGGCTACAAATGATGTCCACTATATCAAAAAGGAAGACGCAAAAACCCAGGAAATCCTTATCTGCATCCAAACAGGTAAGACCATTGAGGATCCTGACCGTCTGATGTTTGAAACCGATGCCCTCTATCTGAAATCT
>LFSK01000065.1 GCA_001512555.1 Clostridiaceae bacterium DTU059
ACTGTTGTGGCAACCGGTCATAAAGAGATCAGAGAAATAAGAATATCAAAAGACGCAGTAGATCCGGATGATGTGGAAACGCTGGAAGACCTCGTGTTGGCAGCCGTAAATGAAGCTCTCAGGCAGGCAGATGAGCTGGCTAAAAACATCATGGGGGGCATAACCGGCGGTCTTGGCAATCTGCCGGGCTTATTCTGATATGGATTATTATGCAGTTCCCGTACAACATCTGATTGAAGAGTTTGAAAAACTTCCGGGTATAGGACATAAAACCGCTCAACGTCTGGCTTTCCATGTTCTGAACCTGCCGGAAGAAAAGGTTCTGACCTTTGCCCGGGCATTGGTGGATGCCAAGCGTAAAACAGGGTTTTGCTCTGTTTGCGGAAACATCACAGACGTTGACCCCTGCCGGATTTGTTCCTCGGCAAAGAGGGACAAGTCCGTGATATGTGTGGTGCAATCCCCCAGGGATGTGGTGGCTATGGAAAGGATTCGGGAATTCCATGGGCAGTACCATGTTCTCAACGGGCTCATATCGCCCATGGAGGGGATCGGTCCGGATGATATCAATATCAAGCCGCTGCTGAAGCGGGTTGCCCAGGGCGGCATTCAGGAAGTGATCCTGGCCACCAACCCCAATGTGGAAGGTGAAGCCACAGCCATGTACCTATCCAAGCTGATAAAGCCCATGGGCGTCAAGACCACCCGCATCGCTCATGGACTTCCTGTAGGCGGAGATCTGGAATATGCCGACGAGGTGACCCTGGCAAAATCCCTGGAAGGACGCCGGGAGATTTGATATAAAGACATCATTCATAGAGAATCTAAGATTATTAGATTAATAGCAGAGAACCTTGATCAGGTTCTCTTTTGTCTTTTCTTTTCTGCTAATCCGACAAAATTCTAATAAATAGAAACAAATATTGTTAGTTGCCCGGTCATTTTAGGGTAAATATAAAGAAATGAACCATATTACAATTTTAGTTTAAGGGGGCGTTGTTGATGGCAGGTGTAGATTTTTGTGAAGAAAAAATAGTTAGTGCGCCAAAGGTAAAACATCACAGTGGTTTGCCCCAGGAAATTGAGAGGTTGAAAAATGAGCTGAACAAGAAAGTCGCTCAAGGGAACACAAGGTTAAACAATAAGGAGACATTGGAACTGAGTCAAAAACTTGATAAGCTGCTGGTACAACATTTACAGGATGAGTTGGGATTAGTGGCGGAATAAGTGTTTAAATGCGGGGGGAAAAATAACAAAGGAGTCAATCCAAAACGGATGGCTCCTTTATTTTTATTGTCAGGCTATTTAAAAATGGCTGTATATTTGCGATCCTCGAACATTATGTGGGTGCTCACCCATTGGGACANNGTCTCCTCCTGCTCATCGTCAATTTCCCTCGTAAGAAGGCTTTTAACCTTTGCAACAAAGTAATTGTGTGCCTTGGCATGTTCGGGCAGGTGTTCAAAATTGTGTTTTTCCATGAAGGTTTCTTCGTACTTAAAATGGTACTGGGCGTAATCAAAGAGTTCCTGAAGAACCTCCATGATGTCGTCATAACGGTCGTAGGCATTGTCCAGGCGCGTGAGCTCATACGCCCGGGCGCCTATTTCAAACAGCTTTCTGTGTTGCTTGTCCACCTCTTCAATACCCAGCGTATACCTTTCTTTCCACTCAAAAGCCATACCAGATCTCCCCTCTATCATAGGTATTTGGTAAGATATATNNTCATATTTCCCTCGAAATCCCAGATTTATGGTATAATGAATCTGGCTTATACAAGCCCTTTAATCATGGCGATACCGCTGAAGGGGGTTATAGAATATGAAGGTAAGAAAGGCAATTATACCTGCAGCAGGGCTTGGAACTCGTTTCCTGCCGGCTACTAAAGCGCAGCCCAAGGAGATGCTGCCCATAGTGGACAAACCCACCATCCAGTTCATCATCGAGGAAGCCGTAGCATCGGGTATTGAGGATATCCTTATCATAACGGGGCGCGGGAAGCGTGCCATAGAAGATCATTTCGACCGGTCCTTTGAGTTGGAGGAGGTTTTAAAAAACAAGAACAACGGAGAACTCCTGCAGCAGGTCCGGGAAATAGCCAATCTTGTAGATATCCATTACATCAGGCAAAAGGAACCTAAAGGCCTGGGTCATGCCATCTACTGCGCCAAGGCTTTTATAGGAGACGAGCCCTTTGCCGTGCTTTTGGGCGACGATATTGTTGATTCCCAAACACCATGCCTAAAGCAGCTCATCGATGTTTACGATGAATACAAGACCACCATCCTGGGGGTTCAGCATGTGGATCCCAAAGAGGTGAACAAGTATGGCATAGTGGCAGGCAAGCCGGTGGATGACCGGGTCTACAAGGTGAAGGATCTGATTGAAAAGCCCGATGTAGACGCAGCGCCGTCAGATGTCGCCATACTGGGCAGATATATTATATCCCCATCCATATTCCGATTTTTGGAGAGCGCAAAGCCCGGCAAGGGTGGCGAAATACAGCTTACAGATTCACTGAAAGAGCTCTCCAGGCGTGAAGCCATGTACGCCTATGTTTTTGAAGGGCGTAGATACGATGTGGGACATAAACTGGGCTTTTTGGAGGCAACAGTAGAATTTGCGCTTAAAAGGAAAGATTTGCGCGACGAATTTAAGGCCTACTTAAGGAAAATAGTTGAAAGGGAGGGTTAACCCTTAAAACCCGCGAAAAAGGCCACGGCATCTTCTGATACCAGTTTCTTGCCATACTCATTAAGATAGCCTTCCAAGAAATCCACGCTCTGCATTCTGTCGGCATACTCGCTGAGTATGCTGTCAAACAGATTACGGTTGGAGACATTGCCTTCAATTCCGCTGAACACCAAATAATAGGTGGAATCCAGCACATATGCCCTGCTCCTTCCCGTATAAAGCGGGCTTATAAGGCCGCAGAGATGGCAAAGATCCTCAAACCCCTCAACGGCATAGATTATGAGGGTTGAGCAGATCTTCTGGCTCTTCTTTTTGGGAGACAGATCCTTTTTGCGGTATCTGTTCTTTATAAACTTCTGTATAGACTCAAATTCGGCTTCTTCTTCGATTCTCGTAATAGTGATGACAAAGCCATGATCGGTATCGGAAACAGCTTCAATACAGAGCTGGGATTCCTGAGCATCAAAGCCCAGTTCGATCTCGGCCTGCTCCATGAGATCCCAAAAGAGCTCCTGGGTTTCAGGAGAGTTGTAATTGAACGCCTCAAGATCGATGTCCCTCTCCTCGAGATCATCATATGTTACGAAAATCCGTATTTTATTTTCGCCTACTCTTTCAATCCTCATGTCATTAATCCTTTTCAAACATTCTGGACATACTTACACTATATTATACTTATTGTATCGGCAAAAGAGAAGTAACAAATTATGACTCGCTTGCCTATTGCATCTGAAGGATGCTTTATTAATACCCTGTTTGGGTTTGGGCAAAACACCCGGTCAGGAAATATGACCTTATTCTTTCGAACGGATGGTGTCCCGGGAGATTTTCCTCTATTCCAATAAGCCTTATCAAAGTGTATAATGATATGGAGTGTTTTATCCATGAAAAACCAATACGACAACGAGGAGAGTGAACCATGCCTAAGCTCATTCTTGCATCTGC
>LFSK01000019.1 GCA_001512555.1 Clostridiaceae bacterium DTU059
GTTCTTCCACACTCAAACCATACAGGATAGACCGAATGGTGAACCACTCCCATCTGATCTGTTTCAGCATATCGTACGGGGAATCTGGTCTCTGTTGCCATAATCAAACACACCTTATAACGCCAGAATTTTACCAATACTGATGAGCTCCTCATCAATGGTCTTCTTCATATTGAGCGCTTCATCAATGTCGTAATCAACAATCCTTCCGCCCTTGCATGCCACAACCCGGTTAAACTGTCCATTTTTAAGGAGTTCAACCGCATATACACCCATTCTGCTTGCCATAACCCTATCGGTCATGGTGGGTGATCCTCCCCTTTGTATGTGTCCCAGGATTGTTTCTCTGGTAATAATATCGGTTTTATCTTCAATGTATTTTGCTATCTCTGCAACTCCGCCTATTCCTTCGGCCACAATCACCAGGTAATTCTTCTTACCGCGGTTTCTGCCTTCAATTATGGGCAGTATTATATCCTTGTCGATATCAAAATCATGTTCCGGTATGATCACAGCTTCGGCGCCGCCTGCAATACCGCAGTTTACAGCAATCCATCCGGCATGCCTTCCCATGACCTCCATCACGCTGCATCGTTCGTGTGAATATGCCGTGTCACGAATCTTGTCTATGGCGTCCAACACAGTATTCATTGCTGTATCATATCCGATAGTGTAATCTGTGCAGGCTATATCATTGTCTATCGTACCCGGTATGCCTACCACCTTCATCCCAAGCCGAGCCAGATCCCTTGCACCGCGGAAGGAACCATCGCCACCGATTACCACCAGGGCATCAATTCCAAAGACCCTGGCCATGGATATGCCCCTTTTCACGCCTTCTTCAGTGCCAAATTCGGCTGAACGTGCTGTTTGTAGAACAGTTCCCCCACGCTGGATGATATCGCCAACCGAACGAAGGGTCAACTCCTTGATATTTCCGTTGAGAAGTCCATCATATCCTTTATGAATTCCATATACCTTGAAACCATGATATATTCCGGCTCTTGTTACAGCTCTGATTGCGGCGTTCATGCCCGGGGCATCCCCGCCGCTGGTGAGAACGCCTATGGTACCCACACTGCTCATATCTTGCAAACCTCCATCTTTGTGTTTCCATCATTTACGCTTGAGATTACTTCGTCGGCTTTGCCTCATCGCAATGACTTTTTTGTCATTGCGAGCGCAATGGTAGTGGAGCGCGGAAATCTCAGACCTTTAGACCCATCTTTCACTCCAACCCCTAACCTCCCGCCTCTCACTTCCTGCTTTTGCAAAAGCCCGTGTTTGGAACACGGGCCGGTTGCTGTTTAAAACATTGTTTTAACCTTTCTGTTATAAACCACGGCTGCCTCCGCTGTTTTGATACCAGGCTTGTCCGTGATTTGACATAACCTTGTACCGAAGCGGGCTGATAAATCAATAAGCATCAGAATCCTTTTTCTATGATAATACCATGCGCTTCTTCCACCTCGGCTTCAGGAACAGAAACCTCAAAATAATCGTCTGCTTTTTCTTTGCGATTAATGGGGTTGATCCTAACCAGTATACCACTCTCTTCAAGGATTGACTTCAGCTTTTCAGCCATTTCCTTGTTTTGTGCCATGTAAACGACCGTCCACATAATTATGGATGCCCTCCCTATTTGCTTCCGGACTCAATTACACCATGACTGCAATAAATCTTTGCTTTACCTCTGATCTTGATAGCTGATGTTTGCTCGGTAAACTGGGCAACCAGCACCTCTCCCTTATCGATAATCTCGGTATGATGTAGTCTGGTATCCTTACCCCTTGTAAGTCCAATAACATTGACTCCGTTTTCTTCGGCGGCAATGACTATATAATCAGAATAAGCCTTTTCAAGATCAAACTTTTCCAATTCATCACCCCAGAATAATATATATTATTTTAGTTAAAAGTGCAAGTAGAACAATTCCCCGGAAAGACTTCTAGCAAAGTTTCACCAGGTTATTTCCCAGTATCTCGACAAGCTCGGAATAAACCTGCGGGTCTGCCCTGGTATTCATCTTCATAGCAGGCTTTGTGGCGTCCTGAAGGTAGATAAGAGCCCTATCCGTACCCTCAAAATACCTGAGCAGGGAAAGAACCGCCCTGCGTTTTATTTCCGGGACATCCTCGGAGAACATGATCTTTATTATTTTACCGAGTGAGGCCTGGTTCATATCCGGAAGACTATCCTGACAATCCGATTGATAAGGCATGGCGCCTTCTTTTACAGCATGGCTGCCATCACCATTGGTATGGTCATTATTGAGGGTCAGAGGCTTTATCTGGCTGGCCAAGATCTTAGCCTGCTCATCCTCCTTGAGATTTATGCGGCCTTCCACCCATATCGGGGAATCTGAATCCAGAAATCTGGAGCATTCCTCGTAGATATTCGGAAATACCACAACTTCCATCTGACCGTAAAGGTCTTCAACGGTAACGAAGGCCATCAACCTGTTATTCTTGGTACTGATTGTCTTGACATCCGCCACAAGTCCCGCTATGCGAACAAACTGGTTGTCGGAAAGCTTGTTTTCATGGTGATCCTCTTCCTCCGATACCTCAAACTCATATGAAAAATGAGTGACATGCTGCCTGATCTGGTCTTCAAAGGTATCAAGGGGATGTCCTGTCAGGTACAATCCCAGCATATCCTTCTCCATGGCAAGGAGTAGCCTTTTATCGTATTCCTCCATCTGTGGCCATTCTATGGTGGCGATCCTGTCTTCTTCGGGCATGACATCAAAGAGGGAGAATTGGCCTGTCATCATGCTCTTTCTCTTTGCGGACACTCGCTCCAGAATTTTCTCATAGGAGGCCATAAGCCGTGACCTGTATACGCCAAAGCCATCGAAGGCACCACATTTTATGAGGCTCTCAACAGCCCTCTTATTCAGATCCTTGCCATCCATCCTCTCGCAAAAGTCGATGAAGCTCGTAAACGGACCATTCTTGTCCCTCTCTTCAATTATATTCCTCACCAGGCTATCACCCACATGCTTGACAGCAGTGAGCCCAAACCGGATCTTATCCATGGAAACAGAGAATCCGCCAAGGCTTTCATTGATGGCAGGTGCCAGTACTTCGATCCCCATCTTTTTGCATTCAAGGACATACTGAGACACTTTACCAAGGCTTCCTACAAAGCTATTGAGCAGCGCTGCCATGAATTCCACAGGATAGTGGCACTTTAGCCAGGCAGTTTGGTATCCCACATAGGCATAGGCGGCGGCATGGGATTTATTGAAGGCATAGCTGGCAAAATCCATCATCTCATCAAAGATCCTGTGGGCAGTTTTTTCGTCCACACCGTTGCGTATGGCACCTGGGATAAGTACATTCCCCTCTTCATCGGTACTGCCGTAGACAAAATTCTTTCTCTCGGCATCCATCACGTCCTTCTTCTTTTTGGACATGGCTCTTCTCACAAGATCAGAGCGTCCGAGGGAATACCCTGCCAGATCTCGGCATACCCGCATGACCTGTTCCTGATAGATCATACATCCATAGGTCACGTCAAGGATGGGTTTCAGCTTTTCAGTGGTATAGGAAACCTGTTCCGGATTTCTCTTGTTTCTAATATACCTTGGAATCTGATCCATGGGGCCCGGTCTGTAGAGGGAGATGCCGGCAATGATATCCTCCATGGTGGATGGCTGAAGTTCACGGAAGAACTGGGTCATGCCTGTGCTTTCAAGCTGGAAGACTCCAGCGGTATCTCCCCTGCTTATCATTTCGTAAACAGCCGGATCCTCATAGTCTATCTGCTCAATATCTATGGCAATTCCCCTGTGATCCCTTATGAGATTCAGGGTATCCCTTATCACCGTTATTGTTCTAAGACCCAGAAAATCCATCTTCACAAGTCCCAGCTCCTCAAGGGTATTCATGGGAAACTGGGTGGAAATCAAATCTTCATTTCGGTATAGGGGGACAAGGTCTGTGATGGGACGGCTGGAAATAACCACGCCCGCTGCATGGGTGGATGCATGGCGTGGCATGCCCTCAAGGCTTCTAGCCATATCCAGCAATTCTTTCATAATATTGTCCCGGTTGTAAAGGGCCTTGAGCTCCGGATTGGCTTCTATGGCACTTTCAATAGTAATATGCTTTCCGGGCATCATGGGTATCATTTTGGCCACCTTGTCCACATCGTTGTAGGGTATGGCCAGGGCTCTTCCCACATCCCGGACGGCTGCCCTTGCAGCCATGGTGCCAAAGGTTATTATTTGAGCAACCCGGTCCTCGCCATATTTTCTCACCACATAATCTATTACCTCCTGCCTTCTCACGTAGCAGAAGTCGATATCTATATCGGGCATGCTGATCCGTTCAGGGTTGAGAAAGCGTTCAAAGATAAGGTCGTGCTTTATAGGATCCACATTGGTAATCCCAAGGCAATAAGCCACAAGGCTTCCGGCCGCAGATCCCCTTCCGGGTCCGACCATTATGCCTTTGTCCCTGGCATACCTGATAAAATCCCAAACAATGAGGAAATAATCCACATAACCCATCTGGCTTATGACAGACAATTCATACTCCAGCCGCTTGTAATGCTCATCTTTATCACCGTAGCGGCTCTTATAACCCTTATCGCATTGCAGCTTGAGATATTCGTAGTGAGTATAGCCATCAGGTACATCAAAGCTTGGGAAATGCAGCTCTCCAAAAGTGATCTCCACATTGCAGCGTTCGGCTATCCGCAGGGTGTTTTCAAGGGCCTGGGGACATCCCTCAAAATGCTCCCACATCTCATCCGCAGATTTCAGATAGAGGGCATCGGTTTCAAACATCAGACGGTCAGGATCCTCAATGGTCTTAC
>LFSK01000084.1:0-4073 GCA_001512555.1 Clostridiaceae bacterium DTU059
TAATCATGGTGTAATCCCTTCCGGTAATGGAGGAAATGAATTCGTTTCCAAGACCGGGGATAGTAAAAATCTTTTCAATGACGAAGCTCCCCGTCAATGTATAGGCGATCAGGGGACCAAGGTAGGTCACAACGGGCAATATGGCATTGCGAAGGGCGTGTTTGAAAAGCATTTTAAACTGGGAAAGGCCCTTTGCCTTTGCCGTTCTCATATAGTCCTGACCAATAACATCCAGCATACTGGTCCGCATCAGGCGGGAAATATATGCTGTGGGATAGAAAGCCAGAGCCATCACAGGCATGATGTAATGACGCCACGAACTCAGCCCGTAGGTGGGCAACAAATTGAGTTTAACACTGAAAATCAACATGAGCACCGTGGAAACAACAAATCCCGGCACCGCTATTCCACACGTGGCAATTACCATGATCAGGTTATCCAGCCATTTCCCCCTGTTCAGGGCGGCAATACAGCCAAGGGGCACACCGATAACTATGGCAGTGAGTATGGCAAGGCCTCCGACCCTGGCCGAAACCTTGAAGCCATCGGAAATGATGCCGCTGACAGTTCGTCCACGCTGTTTTATGGATTCGCCCATTTCCCCTTTCACGAGATTGAGCATATAGTTTTTGTATTGCACGATCACCGGCTGATCAAGCCCATACTTTTTATTCAGAGCTTCTAAGGTTGCAGGTGACGGTGATTTCTCCGCGAGGAAAGGACCGCCGGGAACCAGGAACATTAAGAAGAAGGTTATGGTTGCAACAAGCCAAATCGTGACAATTGCCATCAGAACCCTCTTTGCAATATATCTCCCCACAATATCACTCCTAAACCTTTCTGTTTGTCAATCCAATGCTGTTCACAACAATATCCCATACAAAGCGTATAATACTTACAGAACTATCTATATTCCATAACAGACAAGTCTGCGTTTTTATGTGTAAAGGCTGATAATTGCTCCAAAACAGTTTGGAGCAATAACATCATAACGTACCTATAAATTAATAACTATTTCGGTATACTCCATCATGGCCTGACGGATAATATCAACAATCTGTCAATCACGCGTAATGGTTGCTGCAAAAGCACATTATAACCTTATCTCGTTTATTATATGTTGTTTTCCATACACATTCAAGTTGAATATTTATACATTAAACAGCTTGAAAACAAGCCTGGATGCTTGTTTTGAGAGGATTACAGCTGTATGCATAAACGCCTGCAGTAAGGTTTACCAATTACACGCATGAGTATTAATATGTGGAATAACGGAGTGTTAATATACCAAAACGCCAAGATATTACTGTAAATTCTATAATGTGCCCCCGAAACTATTCATGAGGCAACAAAAATGAAAGAAAAGCAAGGATACCTTGCTTTTCTTTTAATTACAGGATGAGCAAGAGATGTATCCGATTATTCGCATAATGGCTGGTACTTAACCGTCGGCTTTCTTGCGGCCATAGCCTCGTCCAGGCGTGAGACCACTGTGGTATACGGTGCTCCTCTTACCAGATCAGGATCTGTTTTGGCCTCGTCGGCTATATCCACCATGGCCCGGATGAATGAGTCAAGGGTCTCTTTACTCTCTGTTTCGGTGGGTTCTATCATCATGGCTTCCTTCACAATGAGGGGGAAATATATGGTTGGAGGATGAAAACCATAATCAAGAAGTCGTTTTGCGATATCCAGTGTGGATACTCCATTCTTTTTCTGGTTCTCGGCGGAAAAGACCACTTCATGCATACAATGGCTGTCATAGGGCAGGTGGTAAACATCCCGCAGCTTAGCCAGGATATAGTTGGCATTGAGCACAGCGGTTTCAGAAGCATGCTTAAGACCCTTTGCGCCCATGGTAAGGATGTAGGCATAGGCCTTTACCGCGACTGTGAAATTACCGAAAAAGGACTTGACCCTGCCTATTGAATAGGGTCTGCTGTAATCTGCATAAAACTCTTCTTCGTTATATTCCACAGTGGGTGATGGAAGAAAGGGTACCAGCTTTTTGATAACTCCCACAGGGCCTGCCCCGGGGCCTCCGCCGCCATGGGGTGTACTGAAGGTTTTGTGGAGATTCAGGTGAACCACATCAAAACCCATGTCTCCCGGTCTTGTAATTCCCATTATGGCATTCATGTTAGCACCATCATAATAAAGAAGACCGCCTGCCTCGTGAACCATATGGGCAATTTCGGGGATGTGTTTTTCAAACAGTCCCAGAGTATTGGGGTTGGTCAGCATTAGACCCGCCGTTTCACTGTCCAGGACTTTTTCAAGTTCATGGGGGCTGACAAGGCCGTTTTCATCTGACTTAATTTCCACCACATCAAACCCTGTGATAGCTGCAGAAGCAGGATTGGTGCCATGAGCCGAATCGGGTATGATGATCTTCTTTCTGGCATGATCACCACGACTTTCATGCCATGCCTTGATAATCATCAGCCCGGTCATCTCTCCGTGGGCTCCCGCTGCTGGCTGAAAGGTAAATCGTTCCATGCCCGTTATCTCGGAAAGGAGCCGGTCTGTGTTCCAGATAAGTTCAAGACAGCCCTGTACGGTTTTTTCATCCTGACAGGGATGGACATTTACAAATCCGCCTAAACTCGCTACCTCTTCATTGACTTTGGGATTATATTTCATGGTGCAGGAGCCCAGAGGGTAGAATCCAGCGTCCACCCCATAATTCCTTTGGGAAAGCTGGGTATAGTGGCGTACCAGATCAACTTCGCTGACCTCGGGAAGATCAGGTGGGGAATCACGCAGGAGTTCTTCCGGTATGAGTTCTGACAGCTCTGCCTGAGGAACATCGCATTCAGGCAGAGAAAAGGCGGTTCTTCCGGGCTGGCTTAATTCAAAGATCAAAGCCTTATTCTCTTGATTCATACACTACCCGCCCTTTCAACAAAATTATCTATCTCTTTCCTTGTCCGTTTTTCTGTGACCGCTACAAGCCATACACCCTCCAGTTCGGGATAATCTCTTTCCAGAGGATATCCACCAATGATACCATGGTTTAAAAGCTTGCTGTTAAGCTGGCCTATATCCCGGTGCTGGTATCTAACTGCGAATTCATTGAAAAACGGTCCGGTGAAAACAGGGGAAAAGGCACCTGTCTTCAGCAGTTCATCATAGGTATAAAAGGCCTTCTGGCAGCAGAGGGCAGCAACCTTTTTAAGGCCGCTCTTTCCAAGTGTGGACAAATAAATGGCTGCAGCAAGTGCATTAAGAGCCTGATTGCTGCAAATGTTTGAGGTGGCCTTTTCTCTTCTGATGTGCTGCTCTCTGGTCTGTATGGTGAGCACATATCCTCTTCTGCCTTCCTTGTCACGGGTCTCGCCCACAATCCTGCCGGGCATCCTTCTCATAAACTTTTCCTTGGCAGCCATAAATCCCAGATAGGGACCGCCGAAACTCAGTGGATTACCAAGGGGCTGGCCTTCTCCCACAACGATGTCGGCTCCCATGTCGCCCGGAGGTTTTAGCAGGGCAAGAGATATGGGGTTGCAGCTGACTATCAGAAGGGAACGGTTTTGGTGAACCATGTCCGCCAGGTCGCTTAAATCCTCTATCAGGCCAAAGAAATTTGGATTTTGAACGATGACGGCGGCTGTGTTTTCTGATAAGAGTTTTTCAAGCTCTTCAAGATCCAGCCTGCCATCCTTATAACCCCATTCAACAACCTGTCTGCCTGTAAACCGGGAATAGGTTTTAAGAACCTCCCGGCTCTGGGGATGAACTGTTTTTGACACGATTACATCAGTTCGTCCCGTTGAACGGCAGGCCATTGCCGCTGCTTCCGCAACGGCTGTGGCGCCGTCATACATGGATGCGTTGGAAACATCCATTCCGGTGAGACGGCAAATCATTGTCTGGTACTCGAAAATTGCCTGAAGTGTTCCCTGGCTTATTTCAGGCTGGTATGGCGTGTAGGCGGTATAGAATTCCTGTCTTCTGACAAGATGCTGAATGACGCTGGGAATATAATGGTCATAGGCACCGGCACCCAGAAAGCAGGCACATTCATCGGCAGATACATTTTTATCTGCCAGCTGGCGCATATGCACAATCAG
>LFSK01000084.1:4127-7124 GCA_001512555.1 Clostridiaceae bacterium DTU059
TTGGGGATGTATCGCCACATGCTTATTCCTCCCCGGCGCAAAAGGCCTCATAATCGGATGGGTTCATGAGATCGTCCAGAAAGCTGTCATCGGTAATCTCCAGAACCGCTATCCAGTTCTCATAGGGATCCTCGTTAAGTAGCGCCGGATCATCCGCCAGGGCTTCGTTCACCTCAACCACCTTTCCTTCCAGGGGTGAATAGATATCGGAAGCGGCCTTCACCGACTCAACAACACCTAATACATCGCCTGCATCGAGATGGGTACCGGCTTCGGGCAATTCAACAAACACGATCTCTCCCAGAGAATCCTGGGCATAATCGGTTATGCCCACGTAAGCCCTGTTATCTACAACTTTAACCCATTCATGTTCCTTTGAATACTTAAGTCCGTCCAATACTTTCATTGGGATCAACCTCCGCAAGATTATATTTAAAGGTTTTGCAAAGACATGATTATTTCTTATACTTCTTTCTGTAGAAAGGAAGTTCCACAGTTCTTGCCCTTACAGGCCTATTCCTTATTATCACATCGAACTCGGTTCCAGGCTGGCAATAACCAATGTCCAACATAGCCATGCCTATGTTCTTACCAAGGGTCGGGGAATGGCTGCCCGAGGTTACGAATCCGATCCTGTTGGCATCATCCATGATATCATAACCGTGTCTTGGAATACCCCGTCCCACCATCTCAAAGCCAGCCAGCTTTCTCTGAAGACCCTGGGTGTGCTGTCGCACCAAGGCCTCTTTTCCGATAAAGCTGTCCTTGTTCAGCTTCACGAAGTGATCCAGTCCGGCTTCCAGGGGGGTGATTTCAGGCGACAGCTCGTGGCCGTATAATGGCAATGCAGCCTCAAAACGCAAAGTATCCCTTGCTCCCAAACCTACCGGCACCAAACCCTTTGTGGTACCCTTTTCAAGGAGGGATTCCCAGACCATGGAAACCCTCTCTGCGGGTACATAGATCTCAAAGCCGTCTTCTCCCGTATAGCCCGTTCTGGATATGATGGCCTTAACACCTGAGACCATGACCTCCGGGGCAAAGGTGAAGAAACGGATATCCCTTAAGGGAAAATCGGTGCACTCCTGCAGAATCGGCTCTGCGAGAGGCCCCTGCATGGCCAACTGCCCCCATAAGTGAGAGGCATTGACTGCCTCCACATCCCCTTTCAGATGTTCTTTAATCCAGTCAAAATCCTTGTCCGTATTGGAGGCATTGGCAACCAGCAGATAATAATCGTCAGAAAATTTATATATCAGCAGGTCATCAACAACACCACCGTTATCATAGCAGATGGGAGAATAGATAACCTTGTGGTTGGCAGCTTTAGATATATCATTGGTGAGAAGCTCCTGCAGGAAGGATCCCGCATCTCTTCCCCTGATGATGATCTCTCCCATATGAGAGACATCAAATAGTCCGGCGGCGTCCCGAACCTGCCTGTGCTCCTCCATGATTTTGGTGTATTCCACAGGTAGCAGCCAGCCTCCAAAATCAATCATTTTGGCACTAAGATTCAGATGATTTTCATATAACGGTGTCTTCTTCATAATTAGCCTCCTTGATAGGGAACCAATCATTCCCAACAGCAGCAGGATTAGAATCGTCCTGTCTTTGTCCTGCCATAAGCAAAAAAGGAAGACAACAAAGCATAGTCTGCCGCCTTCCTCTGTTTTTATGACCTGAGATTCATACCCTAAGCCATGCTCCACAGCCATCATGGCGGCGGCTGCCGGCAGGGCAGTTATTTCACCAACATTATACAGTATCATTCCTGATTTGTGTACCACCCGCTGCAATATTTCATTATTACAGCGGGATCGGAATCAATAGGGCACATCTGCATTTGTAAGAACTCCTTTTCTACTATTCATGGCCTGCTGTACTTAATTACCATCTGTAGATTTCCGGATGGCGCTTCCCATTCGGGGGGATAACTTAAGCTTTATTTGCCGCTAATAAGAATAACAGGGTAAATATCAAGAATAAGGTGTTAAACTTTTACATGGGCGGATCTTGCCGCTGACCACAGCATCTTAGAATATTGGAGTTCCTTTATCCGAGCCTTATAGTTGTCAGATGGATGAAAGTCATACTATAATTGGCACAGTAGTATATTAATATATTAACGCGGAATAAGAAACCGCCACCTAAAGGGCGGCCATAAAGGCCCAGGGAGGAGTAGCCATGCACCAACCACAAAAAGACCAAAAGAGAGAAAAGGCCTATGATTGCTGGCTGGCATACCGCAGGCTGGAATATCCTGTTGCAAAACGATATCAAGCCATATGCTCGAAGGTTGTTGTCATGGGACAATCGGCTGTCATGGATGCGGCGGTTGAGGAGTTGAAAAGGGGTATTGGCGGCATTCTGGAAGTTGAGCCCAGGATATTATCAGCCTCTGCCGATGTCCGGGCACTGGCTCTGGGTGTGGACAGAGAGAATATGGCCATACCGGAGAAGGAAGTAGAAGCCCTCAGAAATGATGGCTTCATCATAAAGGGTCAGAATGATGGTATCCTCATCGCAGGAAAGACCGACAGGGGTATCCTGTATGGAACATTTTCATTTCTGCGCTCCTTACAGACAGGGATGAGCCCGGATGCCCTTAGCCGTATTGAGAACCCTGCCGCAGGGATTCGCATGATTAATCACTGGGATAACATGGATGGGAGCATTGAAAGGGGTTATGCAGGTAACTCAATATTCTTCAGAAATAACCAGTTCATATCTGACAAAGGCAGGGTTAAAGATTATGCAAGGCTTCTGGCTTCAGTGGGCATTAACGGTGTTTCCATAAACAACGTGAATGTCCATGACCAGGAGACCCGTCTGATCACAAAAGATCTCCTGCCGGAGGTTGCACTTCTGGCTGATATCTTCCGCAATTACGGTATCAGACTGTATCTTTCAATTAGCTACTCCAGCCCAATTGATCTGGGAGGTTTAAATACGGCCGATCCTCTGGATGAGACTGTTCAGGACTGGTGGTGCCAA
>LFSK01000084.1:7173-15299 GCA_001512555.1 Clostridiaceae bacterium DTU059
GGTGCCAATATGCTGGCAAAGGCTCTTGAGCCCTTTGGCGGAATAGTGATCTGGCGCTGTTTCGTCTATAACTGCCAGCAGGATTGGAGAGACAGGGTAACCGACCGTGCCAACGCAGCCTACGACCATTTCATGCCCCTGGACGGAGAATTTAAGGACAATGTGGTACTCCAGATTAAAAATGGGCCCATGGATTTCCAGGTACGGGAGCCGGTGTCGCCCCTCTTCGGTGGCTTAAAAAGGACGAACCAGATTCTGGAGCTTCAGATCACTCAGGAATACACGGGCCAGCAGAAACATGTATGTTTTCTGATCCCCCAGTGGAAGGAAGTACTGGATTTCGAAACCTGGTGCGATGGACCGGGGTCAACGGTTAAAAATTTGGTTTGCGGTAAGGTATATCCCCAAAAGCATTGCGGTTTTGCAGCCGTCTCCAATATCGGAGACAATGCCAACTGGACGGGGCATATTCTGGCTCAGGCCAACCTCTATGGCTATGGACGTCTTGTCTGGAATCCGGACCTGTCCAGCGAGGCCATCGCCGATGAATGGGTGAGGCTTACATTCTCCAATGATCCTGGGGTTATTGAAACCATCAGCAAAATTCTTTTAAAATCCTGGGAGACCTATGAGCACTATACAAGCCCTCTAGGTATTGGGTGGATGGTTAACCCCAACCATCATTACGGCCCTAGCGTGGACGGTTACGAGTATTCGGCATGGGGAACCTACCACCGTGCAGATTGGCTGGGAATAGGGGTGGACAGAACTGTTGCCACAGGAACCGGCTTTGCCGGAAGATATCATAAGCCCAATGCGGAGATGTTTGAAGATATGAATAAATGCCCTGAGGAGCTTTTATTGTTCTTCCACCGGGTGGAATACAAACACAGGCTCAAATCGGAAAAAACACTGATCCAGCATATTTATGACACCCATTTTGAGGGAGTAAAAGAGGCGGAGGAGTTCCGAACACGCTGGCTCAGCCTTAAGGGAAAGATTGACAAGAAAAGGTTTGACGCCGTTCTAGAGAGGCTGGAGATCCAGATAAGGGATGCCAGGGAATGGCGGGATGTGGTGAACAGCTATTTCTACCGAAAAAGCGGGATACCCGATGAAAAGGGCAGAAGAATTTACTGATGCCTCTATAAGCTGTTAAGTAATCACAGTATGTAGGATGGTCACAGGGACGGGAAACAGGGCTTAATCTTAGCAATGTAATTTATGCAAATAGTAACAGCAGTTTAGCAATACCAATACCCAGATAGTTGCCGATGGCATAGCCCAGTATTCCGCATAAAATTCCGGGAAGGACGATCTCATCGTTTCTAAGAGCCCTTGCAACAGGCATTATGAATGCGGGACCGAAAACACCTGCTGTGGAAGTGATCATCATGGTATGGTAATCAATCCTGAAGATTTTAGCCATGATTATATGCAGGATAACCGTGCCAAACTGGATGGACAGCAACATACCCAAAAGAAGCAGTGCACCTGAGATGGCGGACAGATCAAAGCATAATCCCATGACCACTGAAAACATCAGAATAAAGTATTGCCCCGAACTGTAGGAGCCCGGAGCGGTACGTACCTTTTCCACAAAGGACAGGGCGATGCCCAGGGTAGTAACAATCAGCATGATGAGAGCTGTGTACTCACCAAGCTTTGCAAGGCCGGTATTGCCGTAGCTGCTGGGAAGTAAGAGACAAACGCCCATTGCAACTGCCACACAGGCAAAGGAAATCATCACGAACCCAAGGCGGCTTAAAAACATTTTCAGGGGCTTAACGCTTTGTTTCTTTCCACTGAAGGATTCTATGTATCTGTTGGCATCCTCGTGATTGTCAGCCCTTCCAACGGGCGTATACTCAGGCAGGATCCTTTTCATTAAACGGGGCATTATAGAGATCAAAAGCAGGAAATAAATACCGCCCCCTATCATATCCGAGGTTTGCAGAAGAAGAATCCGGTCGTGGCTGGAACCCAATCCGTTGCCGATGGCCAACATGTTGGGAGTGCCGCCGGTGTAGGTACCTATCAGCATACCGCTGATATTGGCGGCATCGGGAATGGTCTGCCTGAAAATGAAGAATGCTGCTATGGCAATTATGATAACCGAGATGGTGTTCATTGTGAAAGAAACAGCCATTGGGCGGGCAAGCTTTTTCAGGGCGGGAAGGTCGGCAGAAAACAGGATGAGGGGCATGGCTACGCATACCAGTACCGATGAAAAATCAGATGCCAGAGCCATATCTGCTCCCCAGGCCTTCATTGGAAAACTTAATACAAGACCAAGCAAATAGCAGAGAAATACGGGGCCAAGGGTAGCCATAATTCTTGATCTGCTCACTATGAGCATGATCAGTCGCGGCAAAAAAATGATAATGAGAAACATAACAATGGTTGAAAGGTTCATGGCACAGCCCTCCGTCCGTACTTCTTCTACAATTCTATCATATAGGGGTCCATATTCAACATGAAGAAATAATCCCGGAACCTAAAAGGCTCCGGGACTTGCCAAAACATATATAATATTAGGAGGATCACTCACATGAGTTTATATAAAGGGTGTAAACCCCTTTATTTATTCTTCAAACACGCTCCTGAGGAAAGCAACTGACTTTGCTGCATCCCTGTCAAGATCGTTCTCTGTGGCTCCCTGGGATATATCGCGCCAGATACGTATATCTTTTCCTACCTGGCCGCCCATGGTAACGAAGGGTTCCATGACAACCGCTCCCTCGAAACCGATTTTACGTAAAGCTTCACCTATCTCCTTCCAGGGCATTCTGCCTTCACGGGGCGGTTTTCTGTTGGGTTCGCCCACATGGACATGACCCAGATCCTTGCCTGCAAGAAGAATGGGCTCAATGAGTGAGTCTTCTTCAATGTTCATGTGGAAGGTGTCCAGCATAAGCTTCACATTGGGTTTGTCCACTGCTCGGACATAGGCAAGGCCTTCCCTGGCATCATTGATGAGATAACCCTCAAAGCGGTTCAAAACCTCCATATTCAGTGTTATGCCATACCTTCCGGCGATGTCCGCCAGCTTACGCATACCCTGAATACTGCGTTCAAGATCGCCATCCTTATCCAGTTCATTGTTGTAGTCTACCGGCCAGTAGGAATAAAGGGCTCCCCCGATGGAACGGATGTCTGCAATGTCCATTTTTCTGAAGATTTCATTGTAGAAAGACAGTGCGTTCTCCACAACAGACGGATCAGGTGAAGCAAGATTATGCTCAGCCCGAGGGCCATAACCGCCTGTTAGGATGATATCATTCTCTTTGGCTGTCTCCCGAAGGGCATGAAAATAGGAATCCGGTTGATTATGAAAATCACCGCAGGCAACTTCCAGAACATCAAATCCCAGTTCTTTCACCTTGGCTACGTAGGGGAGAAAGTCGCCTCCCCATTCCTTTTCCCAATAGGCATAGTAAATACCGTATTTCACAACAGGATTCCTCCATCATTTCTCCATGTCGATCAAGACCTTCATAGCCTTATCCTTCTGCTCTTCAATAAGCCTGTAAGCGCTTGCATAATCTGAAAAGGGTACCCTGTGGGTAATGAGGGCGTCAAATTCAATGAGACCTTCGCCTACAAGTTTAATGGCCTCCCTATAGTCCTCAACGCGATACATAGCGCTGCCTAAAAGACTCAGCTCATGGTCCTGTACAATGTCCATGCTAACGGGACACTTACCGGGAACCACACCCACTATAATGATGTAGCTTCCCTTACGGGCAACCTCCACAGACTCCTGCAGGGTGGAAGGGCTTCCAATACATTCAAAGATAACATCGGCACCGTCACTGCCAAACTCATTTCTGATGGCATCCTTAAGACTTGTCTCGTTTGGATTGACAGCTATCAATCCACATTTTTCCGCAACACTCAGACGGTACTCACTGATCTCAGTAATAATGACCTTGGCTGCTCCCATGGCCTTGGCAGTCTGTGCCACCAGATTGCCTATGGGTCCTCCGCCAATCACTGCCACGTTTTTGCCTGCTACGTCCCCAAAACGTCTGATAGCGTGACATGCAACAGCAAGAGGCTCGATCATGGCGCCATGCTCAGGGCTCATATCGTCGGGAAGTTTGAGGGCCTTTTCGGCATCAACCACGAAATACTCACTTGCCATGCCAGTGGTCTGGAAGCCCATTACTTTAAGCACTTCACAGTCGTTGTACAGACCATGGGTGCAGGGATAACACTTGCCACAGACAACCTGGGGTTGTATGGTAACCAAATCTCCAACCTTGAATTCTTCTACACCATCTCCCAGCTTGGTAACCACAGCCGAAACCTCGTGACCCTGTACTACTGGGTATGAGGTAAAGGGATGCATCCCATGCCATACATGGATATCCGAGCCGCACACGCCTATGATCTTGAGCTTCACTTCAATCTGCCCGGCGCCAACCTCAGGTACGGGTACATCCCTGTATTCTATGCGTCCGGGTTCCATCATGATTGCCTGTTTCATGATCATCCTTCCTTTCTTTTGAATCCATCCGGTTATATATGGGACGAGTTGGTGGTGACGAGTTTAAGTACCGGGGTGCGCCTTCTATGGCGCACCCCGTATATCAAGGGCGGGCTGAAGCAGGCATTTGCCTTTGCTTCCTCCTCCGCACAGGTGGAACTGCCAGTCGTAGCTGAATTCTATACTGCAGGGTCAAGAATGGCGTTGGCTTTGCGGAGAACAGCCCGAGCCTCGTTGACGTCTACCTCACCGGGCAGGATATCGTGCTTCACAGCCAATGCAGCTCCAACACCGGCTGCATCACCAATAGCCATGCAGGTGGGCATTACACGGGCGGAACTCATCACAACGGCATCCATGGATATGCATCTGCCGCTGAACATGAGGTTGTCAATATCCTTACTTACCAGGCAACCGTAAGGAATGCCGTAAGGTTTGATATGCTTCACTATAGTGCCTCCACCCTGGCCGTCATGGATATCGATTATGTAGGCGCCAAGAGCCACCGTGTCCTGCGGTACCTCTCCGTTCATGATGTCGTTCTCGGTCAGTTCGGTAATACCAGCAAAACGACGGGTTTCCCTGACACCTAAGTCGGAATAGATTTTGGTGATATAACAGTTCTCAAAGCCAGGTACATGTTTCCTGAGGGTTTCCACCAGTTTGGGAATCTGGAGATGTCCCTCAATTTCTGCACGGGTCAGATCCAGCACATTACTGCCATCAATGCCCAGATGCCTGGTGCAGTTCATGTGAACCTCGCCGGGGATAAGGCTCTTGATGTATATCAATGTGTCACGGTCGACGGGAAGCTCACCCTTTGCCTTAAGCTCAAGAAACAGTTTCCTCAGGCTTACAAAAACATGGTAGGGGTTATTGCGGAAATATTCAGCATTGTATTTATTGATATCGGTGTCAATGGTATCGCAGAATCTCATCTGCTCAGGATCGTTGGCCACAAAATCAATGGTCTTGTCGGTGTCCACATTACCCAGGGTAAACATAACCGTAGGTGGCTGGAGTATGCCTGTATCCTTCTGCCCCATGCTGTAACGGGCTCCGGAAAGATAGCCCAGATCACCATCGCCTGTGGCATCTATAAAGACCTTGGCTTCTACCTCAATACGATTGGCCTTTCCAAAGAGTGTTACAGATTTGAGTCTGCCATTATCCACATTGGCATCAAGAATCTGTGTGTGCAGAAGAATATCCACACCGGCTTCAAGACATTTCTCAAAAGCAACAACCTTAAAGATCTCATGATCATAAAGTGTCACTGAGTTATGATTGGGACAGAAAATGTGTTCTGTGCACGCATTTCGCTCCTTGAGCGCATCTACCAGCTCCTGGGCAAATCCTGCGGTGACGGGTTTTCCGTCCATGTCCAGATAACCCAAAAGAGGCAGTCCCAAGGTGAGATTTCCGCCAAGGCAGCTGTTTTTCTCTACCAACAGAACCTTTGCCCCGTTTCTGCTGGCGGCGATAGCGGCGGGAATACCCCCAGGGCCGGCGCCAATGACTACGACGTCATACTTTCTTTGGAGTGTTTTCATAGTCGACTCCCCCTAACCTTTCTTAGTTTTTAATAAATCGAATCCTGTACAGGAGTTCATAAAATGATCATCAGATCTTTCTCAGTCCTTGATAACAGCGCCCTGTTCTATCAGTGTGCTGCGGAGTTTTTTGATATCCACATCCTCAGGTCTCACATCGTCTGTGAGGGCCAGTGCTGCGGCGGTACCTGCCGCCTGGCCTGTGGCCATGCATGCAGGCATAACCCTGAAACTTGCCGCTGCCTCGGATGTACCGCAGATACAACGGCCTGCCACCAGCATATTGTCGCAGTTTTCAGGCACCATGCAGCGGTAGGGAATGTTGTAATACTTATTCACACAGGTGAAAGTAACACCACCGCCTGTGGAATTGTGAACATCAATGGCATATCCAAAGGAGCAAATGGCATCATCAAAATGCTTTCGGGAAAGAATGTCCTCTGCTGTCAGCTCATACTTGCCAACTATATGCCGTGTCTCCCGTACACCTAGGGCGGTAGCAACCTGAAGCAGCTGAACATCCTGGCAGCCCGGCAGATACTTTTTCATAAAGGCCATCAGTTCCTGAACCTGCCTCCTGCCTTCAATCAGTGCTTTGGTAATATCGGTGGTTTTGGTGGCATCTATGTGTGGAATACGTGTTGTGTTGATTTTCCAGCGACCTTTTATGTTCTGCTCATAGTTGCCCAATTCATTACGGTCTATGGTCCAATCACCATTTCGCTTTGCTTCCTCAACCTTATCGGCGAAGCAATTGGCAATATGGTTGTCCAGACGGTCTTTGTTTGCCTCAAGTTCAGCCAGAAACTTTTCCCTGTCTATATTGCCCACTTCAAAGAACAGAGATACAGGCTGCATCACCTGTGTCTCCTTGTCACCCAGCCAGGTGGGAACGCCAGAGAAAAATGCTACGTCGGCATCTCCTGTGCAATCAATGACTATCTTGGGCCGGAATGCGGCAAGCCCTTCCTTCATGGCCGCAATGACGTACTCCACTTTTCCATCTTTGACAACGCAATCGGTTACCTGTACATTGAAAAGCACCTGGGCACCCGACTCCAACAGCATTTCGTCCATGACTACGGCAAGTACCTCAGACTGGTAGGGCGTCACATTCCTGTGGCTTTCAAGGTAATATGAGGAATAGGATGTCATGCCTTCCACTTTGGAAGGATGTATAGCCCCTCCTCTGGCCTCAGTCCTCCGACAGAGCTCGTCAAAGATACCCTTGACTATCTGTTCCTCGCCATCATTGTCATAGCATGTCATGAACGGACCAACCAGACCTGCGGTGGCCATGCCGCCGAGCATTCCGGCTCGCTCTAAAAGCAGAGTTTTTGCTCCATTGCGTGCCGATGCTACAGCGGCGGCAAAGCCTGCAGGTCCCCCCCCAACTACTAAAACATCGGTATGATGGATATTTTTAATAGTTTTTGAATAATTAAGCTCATTCATTTCTACACCTACACCCAAAACAAGAAATATGCCAAAAATTTAAGCGAACTGATACAAATTGAAACTAATAACAAGATCAATATGGTTTAGGCGACCGGATCCAGCATCCAAAAGATGTATGGGAAGGCCGCTGCTAAGCCAATAGATATACGAAACCCTATTCTGTCACACGCCTTGAATATAGCACCCCACTATTAAAAGTCAATAAGAATCATAAAAGATCATAGGATTGAGAAAGATATCGTAAATATCTTACATTGCTATAAGGTTTCGGCGGTTGTTATAATGATTATGGATGATTAGAACTATTATTCAGTCATTTTCACCAAATAATAAATGGGGGGATTTAGAGTTATGACAATTCCAAAAACAATGAAGGCGCTGGTTGCCTACAGTGCTGACGAATACAGGTATGAACCCGAATATCCGGTACCGGAATGCGGAGATGATGACATTTTAATCAAGACAGAGGGCTGTGGCATTTGTGCGGGAGATTTGAAATGCCAGGACGGGGCAGCAATGTTCTGGGGGGACGGAGACGTTCAGCCCGCATGGGTTGAGCCACCATTCATACCCGGGCATGAATTTATAGGCATTATTGCCTATGTGGGTAAGAATGTGAAGGG
>LFSK01000094.1 GCA_001512555.1 Clostridiaceae bacterium DTU059
TCTCTGAGGCCGGTCTTTCTTGCAGCCTCTGCAGTTACAGTTCCGCATATATCTGTGGACAGACGCAGTGGGGGCAGAGCCTCCATCAGTTCGGTCAGCCCAAACAGTTCCAGTATCCGGGCATCATATTGCCGGGTATGCAAATTCACCAGGCTTGTCCCCGAATAATCGGTCATCTCCGCAAAGGCTTCCCCCGTAAGCCTGAAACGTACATAATCCTTGCAGGCAAAAACATATTTTATGGAATCCATGATCTCCGGCTCATTATCCTTAAGCCAGGCCAGCAGAGCCACCGGCTGGCAAGCCAGAACATGCTGGCAGGTCATTTCGAAAGCCTTTCTTTCGGTGCCGTCTTCACGCCATTTTATTGGGTATTCCCACGCCCGGTTGTCGGTGGAGATAATCCCGTTGCGCACCGGCCTGTCATTTTTACCCCACAGATAGAGCCCTTTTCCATGGCCGCAGATGGCCACGGCCCGTATCTGTGAACCTTCAATCCCGGTTTTGTCCAATACCTCACGGATCACGGCGCAATTGGCTTCCCACATCTCATCCATGTCCCGTTCGGTAAAACCAGGCCGCGGTGTAAGCATCCGTGTCTCAACCGAAGCAAAACCTATCTCGGTTCCTTTCTCATCATACAGGGCCGCCTTGGTAGTGGTTCCCCCGTTATCCAAACCTAAATAATACCTCATGTCTTCACCCCTCCGTTGCTTGTGCGTACTGTTTTTCAATCCATGCCTTGGCATGTCCTACAGTTTCCATGTCGTTCTGCCCTTCATGATACCACATCTCTATCAGGTATGGACCGGTATAGCCCATCTTTTCCAGTGTGGAGAAGCAAAGGGGGAAATTCACGCAGCCCTTGCCGAAGGGCACATTCTTAAACTGGCCCTCAAAGGTATCCGTAACCGCGAGGGTATCCTTGAGATGAACCTGGACGATGCTGCCCCTTCCCTTTTCCAGTTCAGCCACAATATCGTTGCCCCA
>LFSK01000021.1 GCA_001512555.1 Clostridiaceae bacterium DTU059
TCTCTGAGGCCGGTCTTTCTTGCAGCCTCTGCAGTTACAGTTCCGCATATATCTGTGGACAGGCGCAGTGGGGGCAGAGCCTCCATCAATTCAGTCAGTCCAAACAGTTCCAGTATCCGGGGATCATATTGCCGGGTATGCAAATTTACCAGGCTTGTCCCCGAATAATCGGTCATCTCCGCAAAGGCTTCCCCCGTAAGCCTGAAACGTACATAATCCTTGCAGGCAAAAACATATTTGATTGAATCCATGGTCTCTGGCTCATGATCCTTAAGCCAGGCCAGCAGAGCCACCGGCTGGCAAGCCAGGACATGCTGGCAGGTCATTTCGAAGGCCTTCTTTTCGGTACCGTCTTCACGCCACTTTATTGGATATTCCCACGCCCGGTTGTCGGTGGAAATAATCCCGTTGCGCACCGGCCTGTCATTTTTGCCCCACAGATAGAGCCCTTTACCATGGCCGCAAATGGCCACAGCCCGTATCTGCGAACTGTCAACCCCGGTTTTGTCCAATACCTCACGGATCACGGCACAATTGGCTTCCCACATCTCATCCATGTCCCGTTCGGTAAAACCAGGCCGTGGTGTAAGCATCCGTGTCTCAACCGAAGCAAAACCTATCTCGGTTCCTTTCTCATCATACAGGGCCGCCTTGGTGGTGGTTCCCCCGTTGTCCAAACCTAAATAGTACCTCATGTCCTCACCCCTCCATTGCAAGCGAATACTGTTTTTCGATCCATGCCTTGGCATGTCCTACAGTTTCCATGTCGTTCTGCCCTTCATGATACCACATCTCTATGAGGTATGGACCGGTATAGCCCATCTTTTCCAGTGTGGAGAAGCAAAGGGGGAAATTCACGCAGCCCTTGCCGAAGGGCACATTCTTAAACTGGCCCTCAAAGGTATCCGTAACCGTAAGGGTATCCTTAAGATGAACCTGGACGATGCTGCCCCTTCCCTTTTCCAGTTCAGCCACAATATCGTTGCCCCA
>LFSK01000079.1 GCA_001512555.1 Clostridiaceae bacterium DTU059
ATCTCGTTCCAGTTGAGGGAGACCTTCTGCCAGAATCCTCCCTTAAGCCCCAGATCTTCAATGGTCTTGTTCAGGAATCGCTCAACATCAGCCACATACTCGGGCATATTGGTGGCAATATTGGAAACACTTGATGAAAGCTGGGGTATTGCAAGAACCATCCAGGCCACAACGATAACCACAAGCGTCAAAAAAACGCAAAGAATGGACAGGGGTCTTTTCAGCCGCCTTATAAGAAGGTTTCTTCTCCTGTCAATAAAGGAAAAAAGCCTTTCAAAAAGGCGCATCAACAGATTCAGAACATAAGCAATAGCAATGCCGTAAAGAAAGGGACTGATAAGTGAGATCACTTTCCCTAAAAAGGATAGCAGGCCATTCAGATTCAAAAGCCCGGCAAGAAGCAGGATGGCATAGGTGATCATTATCAGTCCCGTTTTTGCTTTTTTTATTTCATCTGCCATGGATACTCTTCCTCAGATAGATTTTCAATCTCTATCTTGAGCAGATGTGAAGGAAAATATGCTTAAACCAGGGGTTTAAAATTTAAATCCAGCCAGCAGATCGTCAAGGGTGTCCCTCCTCCGGATCATCCTTATGTCACCGTTTATGGTTATAAGTACCTCAGCAGGGCGCAGCCTTTGGTTGTAGTTTGAGGACATAACATAGCCATAGGCACCGGCATCCAGAACCCCTAAAACATCTCCTTCCTGCAAGGACGGCATGTACCGGTCCCTGGCCAGGATATCACCGGTTTCGCATATGTTGCCGACAATGGTAACCTTCTCTTC
>LFSK01000192.1:0-1484 GCA_001512555.1 Clostridiaceae bacterium DTU059
GATTGGTTGATCAGGTGATGGAACCGCGGGTAACGGGGTGATTCTATGGCGCGATATGATGACAAAAAACAAGTAAAATGTTCATTCTGCGGAAAAACTCAGGATCAGGTTAACCGTATTGTTGCCGGCCCCGGGGTTTATATTTGCAATGAGTGTATTGAGTTATGCTCCGAGATCATCGAAGAGGAATTTGAAGATGCCCGTGTGGAGCAACAGATAGAGGAGATACTGAAGCCTCAGGAGATCAAGCGAATCCTGGATGAATATGTTATCGGTCAGGAAAAGCCCAAGAGGATCCTGGCCGTTGCAGTTTATAATCACTACAAGAGAATACGGGCGGAATTCAGCCGCAGCGACATTGAAATTCAGAAAAGCAATATACTGTTGATTGGTCCAACGGGCTGCGGCAAGACATACCTGGCTCAGACTCTGGCTAAGATACTGAATGTGCCCTTTGCCATTGCAGACGCCACCTCCCTGACCGAGGCCGGTTATGTTGGCGAGGATGTTGAGAACATTCTGTTAAAACTGATTCAGGCAGCCGATTATGACATCGAGCGGGCTGAAAAGGGCATCATCTACATCGATGAAGTCGACAAGATAGCCAGAAAGTCCGACAACCCCTCCATCACAAGGGATGTCAGCGGTGAAGGCGTTCAGCAGGCCTTATTAAAAATCCTGGAGGGTACCGTGGCATCGGTTCCGCCCCAGGGCGGCCGCAAGCACCCCCATCAGGAGTTCATTCAGATCGATACCACCAACATACTCTTTATCTGCGGCGGTGCCTTTGATGGATTGGATAAGATAATCCAGAGCAGGATCGGCGAAAAAACACTGGGTTTTGGTGCCGAGATAGAGAACAGAGCCGCCAAGGATATTGGAGAACTGCTGGAGAAGGTAAACCCTCAGGATTTGTTAAAATATGGACTGATACCCGAATTTGTAGGAAGACTTCCTGTAACCGTTGCCTTAAGCCCGCTGGATAAGGCGGCTCTGGTGGAGATCCTCACAAGGCCCAAAAATGCGCTGGTTAAGCAGTATCAGAGACTGTTCGAGATGGACGGCGTACAGCTTGAGGTGGAAGAAGAAGCTTTGGAGGCCATTGCTGACAAGGCGCTTGAACGCAAGATCGGTGCCAGAGGCTTGAGGGCAATCATCGAAGAGATCATGCTGGATGTCATGTATGACATACCCTCGAAGGATAATGTGGAAAAGTGCATTATTCAGAAGGAAACCGTTATCAATAACGAGAGTCCGTTATTGATATACGGGGAGCAGAAAAAAGCTCTGCCCGCTGTGAAAAAGAAAAAGAGGAGCGAGATCGATTCCGCATCCTAAATTGACGCAATGCCGGGATTGAATAATGTAAAATCAAGCAGCTTATACATTATTGGCAGATGATCAAATATGGTCATCTGCCAATATTAATGGTACAGATTTTAAGACAGGGACGGCAGAGAATGTGATGACAAAGTGCACAGATC
>LFSK01000192.1:1621-2577 GCA_001512555.1 Clostridiaceae bacterium DTU059
CCAAAGCAAACTTATGGAAATGAAAGCATCACTTCCCTTAAGGGCGCGGATCGTGTCCGGCTACGGCCCTCGGTTATCTTCGGCTCAGATGGGCTGGAAGGTTGTGTACACTCATTCTTTGAAATCCTGGCCAATTCCATTGATGAAGCCAGGGAGGGCTATGGAAGCCTTATAAAGGTTATAAGGCATAAGGATTGCTCCATTACCGTGGAAGATCAGGGCCGCGGAGTACCTTTGGACTTCAACCAGAAGGAACAGCGTTATAACTGGGAGTTGGTATACTGTGAGCTCTATGCCGGAGGAAAGTACAGAAACTACACCGGCGAGAACTATGAGTTTGCCCTGGGGCTTAACGGCCTCGGAGCCTGCGCCACCCAATACAGCTCAGAATACATGGATGTAACTGTATTCCGCGATGGGTATAAGTATGAACTCCATTTTGAAAAGGGCGAGAATATTGGTGGCCTTAAAAAGGAAAAGTGCAATTATGAGCATACGGGCACCCTGCAGAAATGGAAACCGGATCGTGAAGTCTTTACAGATATCAGGATACCCCTTGAGGTTTTCAGGGATGTTTTGAAAAGGCAGGCTGTGGTCAACGCCGGACTGGTCTTTGAACTCATTGACGAAGAGAGCGGAACCACCGAAAGATTTTGTTATGAGAATGGCATAGTAGACTATATCAATGAATTGGGCCAGGGCAAGAACCTGACCTCTGTACAATTCTTTGAAGGTTTTGCGCGGGGCCGTGACAGGGAGGACAAGCCCGAGTATAAGGTCAAGATGCAGGTGGCCTTTTGCTTTAACAATGAGATCAACCGCATTGAGTATTATCACAACTCCAGTTGGCTGGAGTACGGCGGCGCTCCTGACAAAGCCGTTAAGGCCGCTTTTGTAAATGAACTGGACAAATACCTTAAGAACAATAACAAGTATAATAAAAATGACAGCAAGAT
>LFSK01000003.1 GCA_001512555.1 Clostridiaceae bacterium DTU059
GATTAATTCATGGTATTACTTCATGATGGTATTGCTCATGATGAAGGAAGCAAATACGATGGAAACCATGGAGAGAAGCTTTATAAGGATGTTGATGGAAGGACCGGATGTATCCTTGAAGGGATCGCCAACTGTATCACCTACAACAGCGGCCTTATGAGAATCAGATCCTTTTCCTCCAACGTTTCCGGCTTCGATGTACTTCTTGGCATTGTCCCAGGCGCCGCCGGAATTTGCCATCATAATGGCAAGGATGAACCCTGATACGGTTGCGCCGCCAAGCATGCCCGCGACACCATTTACACCGAGAAGGATACCAACGAGAATAGGAGCAATAATGCCTATCAAAGCAGGAAGGATCATTTCCTTCTGAGCAGACCTGGTGCAGATATCCACACAGCTGGCATAGTCGGGGTCTGCCTTGCCTTCCATAAGGCCTGTGATCTCCTTGAATTGTCTTCTTACTTCTACAACAATTTTCTGTGCTGCTCTGCCCACAGCTTCCATGGTGAGGGCAGCGAAGAGGAATGGCAGCATGCTTCCAACAAATAATCCTATCAGCACAGGAGGATTAATTAGATTAAGGTTGAAAACAAAATCGGGATCTATGATTGTTACCTGATCGGTGTATGCTGCAATGAGAGCCAGCGCTGTTAGAGCGGCAGATCCGATTGCAAAGCCCTTACCTGTTGCTGCAGTGGTATTTCCAAGGGAATCCAGAGCATCAGTACGTTCTCTGACCTCCGGAGGAAGCTTGGACATTTCAGCAATACCGCCTGCATTGTCGGCCACAGGGCCATAGGCATCGGTAGCCAGTGTGATACCAAGGGTACTGAGCATTCCCACAGCAGAGATTCCTACACCATAAAGACCCAGATTGAAGTTAGCGGCGCCTCCCGCCAGGAAGAAGCTTGCCAGAACAGCTGCTCCAACAATGATGACCGGAACAGCAGTGGACAGCATACCCAGAGACAATCCGCCGATAATAATGGTTGCCGGACCTGTCAAAGAGGTCTCTGCAAGCCTCTTAGTGGGTTTATAAGTATCCGATGTGAAGTACTCTGTTATAAAACCTATGAGGTTACCTGCAACAAGTCCGCTGACAATCGCCCAGAATATACCCAGGTTGTCGGGGAATACGCTGCGGACAAGGAAGAAGGCCACAACAAAGATCAGAGCTGAGCTGATATAAACACCGGTTCTTAAGGCTCTCAGCAGGGTTTTCTGTTCGGCTTTTTCACCTGAACGCACAAAGAATGTACCGATGATGGAGGCAATTACGCCCACAGCAGCCATAACCATTGGTATGGTAACGCCATCGACGCCGAGACCTGCTGCAACTGCCAGAGCGCAGGTGGAAACGATTGAGCCTACATAGGATTCATAAAGGTCAGCACCCATACCAGCAACGTCGCCTACGTTATCACCTACGTTATCTGCGATAACAGCAGGGTTTCTGGGGTCATCCTCGGGAATGCCTGCTTCAACCTTACCAACCAGGTCTGCGCCCACGTCGGCGGCCTTAGTGAAGATACCACCGCCCACACGAGCGAAGAGAGCCATGGAGCTGGCACCCATACCAAAGGTGAGCATAGCGCTGGTGATCTTTTGGATCTTATTTGGATCAGTTCCGTAGAACCAATCGAGGAAGAAATACCAGATGCTCAAATCAAGCAAACCAAGTCCCACAACAACCAATCCCATAACGGCACCGCTGTTGAAGGCTACGCGAAGCCCGCTGTTGAGGCTGGATCTTGCCGCATTGGCGGTTCTTGAATTCGCTGCTGTTGCAATCTTCATGCCAAGAAAACCTGAAAGACCGGAGAATAAGCCACCGGTAAGGAAAGCAAAGGGCACGAAGGGAGTGAGGAATCCGGCTATTGCCAGTGCTGTAAGTATGGCAACCATTACTGCAAAAAATATTGCTACTCCAGTATATTGCCTTTTCAGATATGCGTTAGCACCCTTACGAATTGCAGACGCAATCTTTATCATTTCGTCGGTGCCCTCGCTCTTTTTCATTATGCTAAATGCCAGATAGCCGGCAAAGCATAGAGCGAGTATTGAACCTACAGGGGCAAGCAAGATTAAGTTCATAACGACAACCCTCCTAGAAGTTTTAGACATATCAAACTATATATTAACGTTAATCCTTTAGAATATCAATCAGAATTTAAGAATCTGAAAAAAACAGCCAGAATTCTTTAAGATAGTGCTCTTCCCAGCCTTTCAATTCCTATTCTGATACGCCTGAGGCTTTCCTCTTTGCCCAGAATATCTGCTATTTCAATAGCTCCGCCCGGAGTGACCTGCCACCCTGATAATGCAGTTCTGACCGGCCACAACATCTGACCGTTCTTGATTCCCATGGATTCTACCAAAGATAATAAACTGCTGTGAATGGATTCTTCATTCCATGGTTCCAGCTCTTCAAGGACAGGCAGAGCGGCCTTAAGGCTTTCCAGTGAAATTTCCAGGGTGGTTTTCATCTTTTTATGGATATATATGTTCAGGTCATAATCCTCCAGGCTGTTAAAGAAGCCTACCTTGGACGGAATTTCAGTAAGCACTTCGGTTCTTTTCTGCAGCAGCTTGCTTATCTTGGCAAGGTCAATGGATTTGTTGGTTATGGATTTTTCCAGATAGGGCATGGCAAGGCTATGGAACTTCTCAGGAGGCATTGCCCTGATATATTCTGCATTGAACCAGCGAAGCTTTTCCATATCGAAGCTTGATGGAGACTTGCTGATACGCCTTATATCGAAAGCCTTTTCAAGCTCTTCCAGTGAGAAAACTTCCTGGGTGCCTTCCGGGGACCATCCCAAAAGTGCGATATAGTTGATGATGGCTTCCACAAGAAATCCCATGGCGACTAAATCCTCAAAGGATGCGTCGCCCTTTCGCTTTGATATCTTGCTTCCATCAGGTTTTACGATCAGTGGCAGATGTACATAAACAGGCTTTTCCCAACCGAAGGCATCGTAAAGAAGGTTGTATTTGGGAGTCGAGGTGAGGTACTCACTGCCGCGAACCACATGAGTGATCTCCATGAGGTGGTCGTCGATAACATTTGCAAAATTGTAGGTGGGAAGACCGTCTGACTTGATCAGGATCTGATCCTCCAGCATATTGTTTTCAATAGTAATCGAGCCATATACCATATCCTCGAAGGTGGTTGAGCCTTCCCGGGGCATCTTCTGACGGATTACCCAGGGCTGGTTTTGAGCCAGTTTTTCTTCAATCTCATCCTTCGACAAACCAAGGCAGTGACGGTCATACATATAAGTCTCGCCTCTGGATTCGGCTTCGATTCTCATTTTGTCAATCCTGTCCTTGGAACAAAAGCAATAGTATGCATGGCCTTTTTCAATCAGTTCCTTCGCAAAGGGAAGGTAGGTATCCTTTCTCTGACTCTGAATATAGGGTGCGTAGGGTCCGCCGATGTCGGGACCTTCATCGTGCTTTAATCCACAGACCTTGAGAGTGTTATAGATAACATCCACTGCACCCTCAACCAGTCTTTCCTGATCGGTATCTTCTATTCTCAGAATGAATTTACCGTTCATCGAGCGTGCTATAAGGTATTCATAGAGGGCTGTCCTCAGATTGCCAATATGGACATAACCTGTCGGACTGGGGGCATAGCGTGTTCTGACTTGTCTTCCCATGATTATTACATCTCCTGCTTAATTCTTCTTGATTAATAAATAATGAACCTATCGAGAAGACAACCTGAATACAGGCTGTCTGGAGCATACTCATTTTACCAGAAGTATTTTTCTCTTTCAAATATTTATACCTGTTCTTCACGAAAACACGGGAAGGGGGAAAGACCTGAAAGCTCACACTGGCAGTGGATTTGTCTGAATCCGATTCTTAATCTACAGCAGGCAGGCTGCAGCCTGAGCAGAAATGACAGAATGGATGGCAGAAGGGGAGGCTTCTGCCCGCTGTTCCAGACGGTTAGCGGCAACAATGGCTGATGCCACCAGCATGGCCTGTTCCTTTTCAAAATTCGAAAAGCATTTTCCAAGCTTCAGGAGGCTCATGGTGTCCATAGCATCCAATATGGCCTGATTACAGTCATGACCTGACAATGCCAAAAAGCCCATGGCACCGTAGAAGAGAGCTGAGGATCTGAACTTCATTTTTTCCAGTGTGGAATAGATTCCGGCACAGCGTGCAGATGCAGCCTCTACTGTTCCGGCATCATAGGCCAGGTTCTGTAAAAGAAAGTGAAGACCCTTGATTTGGTTCTTATCCCATGAATCAAGGTGGTTGAAGAAGGCAGCCCCCTGACTGGTTATTTCTTTACAATGAGATTCCGAAGAAGCAACAAACACGGCAGGTGCAAACAGTTCCCGACCGTAACGGGCTGAACACCATCCCTTCATTTTCTGTAAAACAAAATAAGCCCGATATGCCAAAGGCTGCTCTGAGCCATCGGCTGAGGTGGAATAAAGAGCCATGGCAGCAGGAACCAGACAGGCTGAAGGTCTGAAACCAGCAAATTTCAGCGTTTTTTGACAGGAGACAAGCCTGTTGAAGGCTTTATCGAAGGATTTTCCGGGAATGGTAGCAAATGCGGCGGCCGGCACCATAAAAGACCTGAATGGGGAATACCATTGGGTATACCGTTTTATGTAGTCAAGGCCTTTCTGGAAATCCTCAATATTTATCCTGATACCCTTGAGGGACAGTATGAGGGAAGACAATCGCAAGATTTTTGGTGAAGTTTTAAAACGCAGATGTTTTCTAAGATCATGATAATTATCGATGAACAGACATATGGCATGGCGTCTGCGGTTGTCCATCCTGTTACCCCCTGAATCTTTCATGTTGTAATTATTATACATTTCCTTTTTATATTTCTCACTGTTTCCCGAGCCATTTGATAAGGCTTCCTTTTTTTAGCCGTGTTTGATACAATCCAATCATGGTGTACCCCTTAGGCAGGGGTTAAGTAACGGTCTGTCCCAACAATTGGACAGTTCGCAAAAAGTGAACCAAACCGGATGTCTTTACGTCAAATGAGGTGAAGGAGGGTGGCAGGCAGGTGGCTCCTTCTGAAAAAATGAATGAAATCACCAGACTGGTGGAGCAGTATGGCAACGACGTGCTAAGGACGGCGTTTGTCATACTAAAATCCAAAGAACTGGCTGAGGATGCATACCAGGAAACATTTTTGAGAATATGCAGGTATTATGATAATTTTCGTAAAGAGTGCAGTGAGAAAACCTGGGTAATAGGTATTGCTGTAAATGTTTGCAGGGACTATCTTAGAAGCGCATGGAAGAGGAGGGTTACTGTAACCGACGATTTCAGTACCCAGGTTTCTGATAGTCATACTGAGGAGATTATTGAAAAGAAGGATGAAAAAGAAGAACTGGTTCGCTCCATAATGAAATTACCGGATAAATATCGTGAAATGATACATTTATATTATTATCAGGAGTTGGGTATCAATGAAATCTCCCGGATTCTGAAGATACCCGGAGGTACTGTGAAAAGCAGGTTGTTCAAGGCACGGAGTCTGCTTGCGGGCATGTTGGGAGGTGAGGCTAGTGGCTGAAAATAAGAACAAGCATGGGGATGGCATGATCTTTAATGACGACTTCTTGAAAGAAGCATACAGGGCAGAGCTTGATCAGCTGAAAGCCTCTGATGAATTGATTAAAACCACCCTGAACAAGTGCCGTATGGAACTGGAAACCGGTAAAAGAAAGAAATCGACGAAAACAGTTCTTGGCAGGGCAGCCTTAAGATATGGTGCTCCCATCGCGGCATGTCTTCTGGCATTGATTGTTTTGCTCAATTATCCCATGCTAAAGGTTAATAAATCTGCAGAAAATTCTGCCCGTCCTCAGACATCAGGCATGGCGAAAATAGAGGGTGATGCCGATCAGGCCAGGCCTGCGGAAATGCCTGCACAAGCTCCTCGTATCATGATGGAAGAACGGGGATATCCAGAAAGTAGTAATAAGGCTGAAGATGACAGAGCTTTCGATGGAATGGATTATCAAAGCATTGGGTATAGCATCACCAGTGTTGGAAACACCTTAAGTTCCATGGATTTTAGCCATATTCTTACTCTTTCCGGAGAGGATATGTCCCCTGAGACGATTGAGGCTATACTGGAAGCCTATAATTCAGGGATGGGAACAAAGTACACCTGTGACGATAACAGTGTGCTTACCGTTGCGACTCTTATGACTGGCGGAATCAGCGCCGATTCCCTTCGTGAAGCCTCAAGTTTTGATGATTTGCTTGGAGAGCAGCAGTATCATCTGTTGCCGCTGCAAAATGAGAAGCAAAATTATATTCTTCTTCCTGTAGTTGAGTCAGCAACTCCCGTTGACGATCCCTCTGCTGCGCCCCTTGACATTGTTATAAGTCAGGAAGGCAGGACATGGATGTCGTCTAAATACTCCGGGATTTTCGTAAGCCATGACCATGGCTCCTATCTCCTGAGCAAGGAAGAACACCAGCAGCTTGTCCGGGATACATTCCAAGCGGAGCAAATAACCGACTATAAGGTTGTTGATATAAACCAAGGGTATGACTATGTTATAATTATTGAAGGCGATGGTATTGAGTATGCCATACCTCATATTGAAACGGATTATGGTGGATCTCTTGAAAACTTCAAAGCCTATCCGGTGCGGGATGTTTTAATCGGCCTGGCAGACAGCCTGGAATCCAGGTGAAGGAATGCTAAGTCAAAGTGACAAATTAAAGCAGTCGAATTAATGAATAAAAGTGTTGACAAAACAATAGGCCTCATGTAATATAGTTAATGCGGTTTCCGAAAGCCGCATTAATAGAATAAGGGAGGGTTCCCGAGTGGCCAAAGGGGGCAGACTGTAAATCTGTTGTCAGTGACTTCGGTGGTTCGAATCCACCTCCTCCCACCAAAAATCCCACATTGAATAATCGATGTGGGATTTTTTACGCCCCGAAAATCCTACGCCTGTTATTATGAGCGAAGCGCGGTAATTTTTTTTCTGATAGAAGGATGTACTGTTTTGGTATATAATGACTATCAGCAAATTTTAAACCAGGAATGAGATGGATTTTTAAGACGATATCACTCTGAAGTGAGCTAAACGAGAATTAATAAAAGGAAGATGATTTTAAATGAAACTTACCTTAAGAAAAACCACCCTCATCATTGTCCTGTGCATTTTTATTGCCGGTGCTCTGTTACACGGCTGCAATACCGGTTCAGTTCCTCAGAAAGACCCCTCAGAACCGGAGACAACTTTGGCGGAGGATCCAAATAGGACAGAGGAGCCCGAAGAGCCAGAAGAAATTCAGTATTCCCCCGGCAAGACAACTCGTATCCGTGTCTATACGACATTTCGGGAGTTGGATGATATAATCGAAAAATATGCTGAAGAGCACTGGGATTTCGATCATCTGGTACTGGCATACACAGATGAGTTGGTGTACAGCTTCCTTGATATAGTCAACATCGCGGCAGACAACCTGAAAAACAAAACTGAACCCATGGATCTGTTCTGTGTTCCGATGGCATATGCGTCACAGTTCACCAAAGGGGAATTATCCCAATATGTCTGTACATACGAAGAGTTGGGGATCGATGTCGACGCACTTCTTGACAAGATGGACATTCCCCGGTACATCGTTGAGGCTGGTTCCAACCGGGACGGGAAAATCGTTGCGCTTCCCGTTTTATCCAGTGCAAATGTCTTTATGTATCGGCGTTCTGTGGCCAGGGAGGTTTGGGGAACCGATGATCCTGACACGATATCTGAAATCATCGGCGGGGGCTCCCAAAGCTGGGACAAACTGCTGGAAGCAGCTCAAACCTTAAAGGAACATGGTTATTATATAGTACCCGGATGCAGCGACCTGTCTTACCTTATCGATACGGGTTGCACAGTTTCAGAGCTTATGGACGAAAACTTCAGGCCGGATCCCCAATGGGAAAAGTTTATGGATGTTTCAAAACAACTGTATAATGATGGCTGCATAAAGGATACCAAGGCATGGAGCGATGATTGGATTAATATCATAAAGGGGGAAGGGGATAAGGTATTTGGTCTTTTTACAACCACCGATTATTGCCATTTCCTTGATATCTTTAACAATGAGAATGCCTATGGCGACTGGGCCATATGCCTACCGCCATTTCAAATCCGGACAGATCTCTATTCGGGAATCATGGTCAGCAAGCATGCTGAAAATAAGGAGTTGATCAAGTCCCTAATAGAATGGATTGCGTTGGACAGTTCAGAAAACGGACTTCAGTACCGGCTGGCCAACGGTACGTTGTTTGAAGGATATAATTATCCCGTGATCTCCAGAGATATTCTGAAAGAAACCCATAATAGCTGTGGTATTATTGACGATCAGAATATGAATCCCATTATATGCAGATCACTGGATATACTGGATGCATTGAGTATACTGTCTGTGGATAGTAAGGAAGCAAGCTATGATTTCGTATTCAGCATATTCCTTGACGAAACCCAAGCCTACATCAGGGGTGAGAAAGACAAAGAAACCGCCATTGCGGATTTCATAGAGGGCGCAAGAGAATATTGGAAGAAAAATCCCGTGGTTTGGTAGCCTGATCGCATAGATTATCAAGAGAGGAAGAATTTGCTTCCATAACCCGATTTATCTGGAGGGCAATTACATTTTTCGTCATCGGGAACTCTGGTATAATAATATGTAGTGCCAGGGACATTAGGAGGTATGCTCAATGCCCTATGATATAGCAATTATTGGAGCCGGGCCTGCGGGAGCTACCCTGGCCAGGCTTCTTGATAAACAATACAAGGTTTTGCTGTTGGACAAGCGAGATTTGATGGAACCTGAGGAAGAAGAGAGATCAAAATGCTGTGGCGGGCTTCTTGCCCCGGACGCCCAGGAGGTGCTGGGCAAGATGGGACTGGCAGTACCCACAGATGTGCTGGTTGATCCTCAGCTTTTTCTTGTGAGAACCATTGATTTTGATAATAATCTTGAGAGGTTTTATCAGCGTTTTTATTTTAATATGAACCGTAAGAGGTTTGATGAGTGGTTGGTTTCATTGATTCCGCCCCATGTTGATATGGGGATGAAGTGCAGGTTCACCACCTTAAGTGAAAGAAGCGAGGGCTATGAAATAGCCTTTATTCACGGGAACAGGATCTATACAGAAAAGGTAAGGGTTCTTGTGGCAGCCAATGGAGCGTGGTCCAATGCACGGCGGCAGATCTTTCCTGAAAGCGAAAAGAACAGAAGATATATTTCCATCCAGGAATGGTATGAAACTTCCGATAGTATACCCTATTATGGAGCTATCTTCGATAGCGTAGTTACAGACTTCTATTCATGGATCATTGCAAAGGACGGCAGGATGATAATAGGTTCTGCCCTGGAGCCTTCAAAGGAGGCCGGCATTAAGTTTGAGAGACTGAAAAACGAGCTTCGGGATTTTGGATATTTCTTTGGAAATCGTATCAAGAGGGAAGGCTCATATCTTTTGCGTCCCAAGTCTGGTTCAGAGATCTTTACGGGTAATGAACATATGGCTCTTATAGGCGAGGCTGCAGGCTTCATCAGCCCCAGTTCAGCCGAGGGCATCAGCTATGCCATAAGAAGTGCCATTGCCCTTGCAGACAGCCTCAATAAGGGCATTGAAGGGTTCCAGTACCGCTACAATAAGAACTTGAAGGCTCTGAAGCGTAATATTATGCTGAAGCAGCTAAAGAGCATGGCCATGTATAATAAAACTCTGAGGGCTCTAATTATGAAAAGCGGCATCCTCAGCACTGAGATTATGACAGAAACCATTTGAGGCGTACAACGTACATTCCGCAAACTGTATTATGGGGATGATCCCTCCTACCATTGCGAGTAGGCTCTTCTTTCTGTCATTGCGAGGTACCCCAACCTTTGTCATTGCGAGGAGGCTCTTCTTTCTGTCATTGCGAGAAGGCGGAGCCGACGAAGCAATCTCCTAACCCCATAACGTTTCATATTCCTAATATTGACATATAATAA
>LFSK01000018.1 GCA_001512555.1 Clostridiaceae bacterium DTU059
GTAGTGGGTGCAATCCAGGAACGCCATAGGATTTATGACATGAAGTTAGAGGAGATATCCACTGAAAGTGTCATCAGGAAGATATATGAAGGAGGGCTAGAATGAACCTCCGCAAGTACACAACATTAACCCGTGCCGGTATGATGGAATCCCTCAATTTTCGTTTATCAACCTTTGTGACAATCATCGGGAACGTGATTTACCTGGTTATCATCTATTATCTATGGAAGGCTATTTTTGCATCATCAGGTACCGATGTTGTAAACGGCATGACATTTGAGGATACCATGATCTACCTTGTTCTGGCCACAGCCATGTTCTATTTCATGGAGATGTACATTGTCTGGAATATGGGTCGTGACATACAGACAGGACGGATTGTGCTGCATTTNNAAACCCATGAAATTCAGGCGTTATATGTTTTTTTCGTTCTCAGGGAATTTTGTCATGAGTTTTATACTGACCTTCCTTCCAACGGCAGTGATTGTCTATTTTGTAACCAATGGAGCAATTCATCTTGGAATCAACCTGCTGTTCTTTCTGGTAAGCGTGTTTTTGGGCCTCACGATCAATTTTTTCGTGGACTTTTTTGTCGGCACTATCTGCCTTTATACCGAGTCGATATGGGGGATCAATATCATGAAGGAAGTGGTGGTTCTGCTTCTTTCAGGCGCGACCATCCCCATCAGTTTTTTCCCGGAAACCCTGGCGAAGGTGGTCATGTTCCTGCCTTTCCAGGCGATTTACAATACACCCCTCAGCCTGCTAATCAATTACCAAATGCCAGCGGGCTCAAGGTTCGAGATGCTGGGGCTTCAGCTTTTCTGGATCATCGTTTTGGCTGTGATAACGGATTTGTTCTGGAAAAAGTCGGTTAAGCAGATTACGGTGAACGGTGGTTGATAGGATGGGTGATATGATGAAACCATATAATCTTCGATTTTACTTAAGGATATATAGAAAGATCCTGGCTCAGGATCTGAAGAGCAAGCTCAGCTACAGAGCCGATTTTATTATCTCCACAATAGGTATGATTTTGACCAATGTGGCTGCTTTTATAAGCCTGTGGATACTTTTTCAGAGATTCCCATCGGTTTTGGGATGGAATTATTATGAGATGCTGTTCCTGTATGGCTTCTCATTGGTTGCTCTGACACCGGTACAGTGCTTTTTTGATAACAACTGGAATCTTCGTGGCTATGTGTATAGCGGTGACTTTATCAAATACTGTTTCCGTCCCATCAATCTGTTCTTTTACTATATGTCTGAGGTGTTCGATATAAAGGGCTTAGGGCAGCTGGTATTCGGGGTGGCTACGCTGGTTTATACATGGCAGAAACTCCAGTTGGAAATGTCGCTGCTGATCTTCCTCAAATTGATTGTGGCATTGATCACTGCATCGCTGTTCATGATAGCCCTGATGAATATTGCGGCAGCGGCCTGTTTCTGGATACTTGGATCCGGCTATATAATGGTTACCGCTTTCAAATTCAAGGATTATGCCAAGTATCCTGTAACAATTTATAACTCGGTGTTCAGGTTCATCTTTTCATTCATCATTCCCATCGCCTTTGTTGCCTATTATCCGAGCTTGTTTTTCTTAAGACCGGGTGAAGTACCCCTTTTAACCTGGCTGTCGCCCCTGATTGGCGTAGCGTTTTTCTGCCTCAGCTATAAGGTTTGGATGAAGGGCGCCATGTCATACGATGGCACAGGTTCATAACTTCCTGTGCCAATTTCAAAATACGGAGATTGCTGCGCTTCATTGCGTTCCGCTCGCAATGACATTCTGAATGCCAGATGTGTGATGTTGGAAGTGAGAATGAAAGAATGGCATCGGAGTTACGCTGATGAACCTCACATCCCACTTCGCACTTCTCACCTCAAGTCTGTCATTGTGAGGAGCAAAGCGACGAAGCAATCTCCTGTTTGCAATTATTTTTTCTTGTCGGTATGGCATCTTATGGCTTCGGTCAGGAGTACGTCCAGTTCACTGAGGAACTTGTCGGCTTCACGCCTGATATGATCCAGCAACAGGGGAGTGGAAACAATACTGAGCAACTGACACAGTGTTGCCAATTCAAAGGCTATTGCCTTGAAATCGCGAAGCTGCATGGTGTTTCTTATAACATCCTGGGTAAAGCGGATGACAGTATTGAAGTTCTTTGGATTGGTTCTATTCATGGACATCAGATCACGAGCTGTTTCAAGTAAGCGTGAGAAGGTCTTTTGGAACTGCGTAGCTTGTCGGATCAATTCCCTCTCAGACGGATCAAGCAGGTGTATCACAAATTCTATATGCTCCTTCATTATACGAAGCCAGAATGCTTCCTGCTGCAGAAGTAAGTCCAGAACATTTCCAGGAATTTTTGTTTCCAGAAGATCAAGAAAGCGTACGGCTTCCCTTCTGATATGATCCAGAAGAAGAGGATAATTGCTGCCGGGTTCTTTCCTGCATTGGATGATCTGCCTCAAGAGATTGGCCTTAAATTCAATAATTCCTCTGACTGCTTCCTTTAAATCCTTAAGCAGATCGCCTTCAAGTCTGTTGACCTTGGAAAGCCTCCTGTTCAAGTTGCTGAACAAATCATTGAAAAACTGTGCTTCTTCCGCAAGTTTAGCCTGGTCTGCCGGCAACCCCAGCTTGATGAACAGGGCATGTTCCGCCATGATTCTGGACCAGAACCGTGCCTCTTCCAGCCGATTATACTGGCATACGCATTCCTGGCATATTGGACTCTCATCAGATGTTTCCTTTTTCATAGGATACGTGGCTTCCGGCCAGTGAGCTGCTGTCTGGTATTGGTCATGATCCTTACATGTCCGGCAGTTAGGCCTGAACTCCGGGTTGATGATATAGTCTTCCATCTTAATCCCCCTTATAAGTTTAGTTTTGGACAAGACTATTCTGATATATCATATACAGACCTTAAGATAATGGTTCTTGATTCTTTAGGGCAACAAACTGAATTGAATGGCAGGCAAAATTCAACAGATAATTGCATTTT
>LFSK01000001.1 GCA_001512555.1 Clostridiaceae bacterium DTU059
ATTTTTTTCTTTTTCCTGATCCTATCCAAGCCTACACCCATAAGCCAACGGAGTCCGGCTCCCAAACCTGCTATCCCGGGCGAATTCACAGTTCCGGCCTCCAGCATGTCCGGCATGAAATCCGGATGTATTGTTACAAAGGAGCGGCTTCCGGTACCTCCATAGAGAACAGGGCGCATTTCCACGCCGGGAGCAACATAGAGGCCGCCGGTTCCCTGAGGTCCCATAAGTCCTTTATGCCCGGGGAACGCCAGCAAAGATATGTTCATTGCCTTTACATCAAGATCCAGAACCCCGGCCCCCTGGGCGGCATCCACTAAAAACAATATTTCTTTTGTTCTGGCAATCTCCCCGACTTCTTCATAGGGAAGGATGGTACCTGTCACATTAGAAGCGGAAGACAGGGCAATGAGCCTTGTGTTGGGACGGATGGCTTCGGCAATGGAGCTTGGGCTTACGTTACCGTAACTGTCGTAGGGCATGACAACACTGTAGTCGATGATCCCCTTCTGCTTAAGATGATAGAGGGGCCTTAGCACCGAATTATGCTCCATGGCTGTGGTAACAACATGGTCACCCTGCCGTAACACCCCCTGAATAGCTAAATTAAGTGCCTGAGTGGCATTGGCTGTAAAGGCTATATCAAGAGGATTCTGGATATAGAATAATTCAGACAGGGCTTCACGAGTCTTTAAAACAAGACTTGAAGAGATGCGCGCCATTTTATGGGCGGAACGCCCGGGATTTGCACAGCTGTTTTTCATAAAGCTGTATAACGTGCTGTAAACCATTTCCGGTTTCGGCCAGGTTGTTGCGGCATTGTCCAGATATACCATGAACGTCCACTCCAAAAAAGTCCATATCCCTATCATATGCCGCAACTTCATAAGGGTTGCCAGATATGCCCTGCATCGTAACACCTACCAGAGATCCTGAGCCTGTATTCTGGTTCTGACCTGTTTCAAATCCTGAAAGAAATCCATCTTCTTCCCCGGATCCCTGAGAACCGCAGAGGGATGATAGGTTGGAAGGATGGAAAAATAACCGGGCATTTCTATCCAGGTTCCCCGGCCCTGTGTGATTTTGAAGCCTTTATCTATGATGTGCCTTGCAGCGGTGGATCCGAGACACACAATAATTGACGGCTTGATGTATTTCACCTGATAGCGTAGCCATGGCAGGCATGCCTGAGCCTCAGCCTCTGAAGGAACACGATTTCCGGGCGGCCTGCATTTGACGATATTGGCTATGTAATAGTGGCCGGGTTCGAACATGAGAGCTTCAAGGGCAAGATCCAGAAGCTTTCCTGCCCTCCCCACAAAGGCACTTCCCTCAATATCCTCCTGCTCACCGGGTCCTTCCCCGATAAACATGACGGGCGCTTTCAGGTTGGTTCCCCTGCCCACCACCACGTTGGTCCTGGTTTCACACAAGGAACAGTTTCTGCATCTTTTACACGCCTCCACAAAACCATCCCAGGTATCCACACCATCACCTCTTTCCTATATCCATTTTACATGAATGCACTTGTAAAATAAAACCCTGTTTTCCCAATGGACAAACTGTTGCCGGGCTTATCCCACTAGTCCCTGGTGCCGATATTGTTAATATAACCCGTTCACGGATGATTTTCTAAGCAAGGAGGCATGTAAGATGAAAATCTCAGACTCCAACGTTCAGTTGGCGTCTCAGAGCTCTTATGTTCAGCGTATTTCCGAGTCTGAAACACTAGTGCTTTGGGACAACCGCTCTCAATCTCCTCTTTCTACAAAAGAAAACATCCGCCTGGATATTTCAGACAGGGGCCGGGCCATGCTGGCTAACCAGGCCGTCTGTGAAACCGAAGATACTGAAGATAATGTATTGGAATTAACTGATCTGGAAAAGGAGAAAATCAGGCTGATTCAGGACTTCATCTATGTTCTGACAGGGAAACGTATCAAGTTTCTTGTCCCCAGGAGTATAACAAAGGATCAGCTGAATAAACTCCGGGATATACAAGGACAAACCGTTGGTTCAGGATCACCGCAACGGGCGGGCTGGGGCCTGGACTACACATGGCAAAGACGGGTTGAGGAGTATGAGAAAATGGATTTTTCCTCCTCAGGCTCTGTGACCACACAGGATGGCCGGGTGATCAACTTCAACCTCAGCTTCTCTGTCAGCCGGGAATTTGTGAGCAATACACAGGTTCGTATACAGGCGGGAGACGCCCTTCTCGACCCTCTGGTGATCAATTTGCGCAACGCATCCGCCAGCCTTGGGGATCGCAACTATTCCTTCGACATCGATATGGACGGCAAACCCGACAACATCGCTTTCACAGCCGAAGGCAGTGGTTTCCTTGCATGGGACAGGAATGGTAATGGTATTATCGATGACGGAAGCGAGCTGTTTGGACCCAGCACGGGCAACGGTTTCGAAGAGTTGTCTCTGCATGATTCGGATGGCAACAACTGGATCGATGAAAGCGATCCCATCTATGAGAAGCTGCGCATATGGACCCTGGACGAGGAAGGAAACAAACAGCTCATAACTCTGGGTCAGGCAGGGGTTGGTGCCATTTACCTTGGTCACCTGACCACGCCCTTCTCATTGAGGGATGGGGGCAACAATCCCCTTGGGCAGATCTCCCGAACCGGTGTATTCCTTCATGAAGATGGCACCCCGGGCGCCATCCAGCACGTGGATCTGGTGATTTAGGCGTTGGGACTGCAGTATCCTCGTTCAATGTAAGAACCCAACCAGCCACGCAATCACAGATTGATGGCAGAAACCCAGAAACCTTGGATAACAAGAAAAGATTACCCATGTCATATAGACGTGGGTAATCTTTTTGTATTTTACCATGATCCATTGTTAAGATGGCGGACGCTCATTACCACTTCGAAACAATGCATCGGTTTATGATAGTAATGGGAGGACAGAAGGTTTTATAGTATCGCAGAAAATTGACACAGAACCAACCCTGAAAGTGTGTTTGTGTGATGTGAAAGTTAATAATCATGGAAAAGTAATGTAACTTGGATTATTATAATAATTGTGAATTCATCTTTGGTTTAAATTAGCAGGAAGGTGCTAGAAACATGGATATTTGGAGTTAATAGTTCTTAATCTGAGAATTGACTAAGGAGCATTATTAGAATGTATCTAACTTCCCATTATTTTTACTTAGCTTCCTGTTGGTGAGATAGTAGGCGTCACAATTATTCAAAACAGCAAATTAAACATAAGTTTGAAAGATCAGATGAAAATTATTTATTCTGCTGGAGGTGAATCCTGATGCCGTTTACTATCATACGTCAGGACATAACAAAAATAAAGGTTGACGCTATAGTCAACGCTGCCAACACCGACCTGAAAATGGGTGGTGGAGTTTGTGGAGCTATCTTCAAAGCGGCGGGAGCGGAGAAGCTTCAAGCCGCCTGTCAAAAACTCGCCCCGATTAAGACGGGTGAGGCGGTTATTACGCTGGGTTTCGACCTGCCCGCTAAGTTTGTTATTCACGCTGCGGGTCCCGTCTATGGATATCAGAGTGCCGAACAGAGTGAAAAGCTCCTGCGTTCCGCCTACATGGAGTCGCTCCGGCTTGCCATCGAAAATGGATGTAAAAGTATTGCGTTCCCATTGATTTCAAGTGGGATTTACGGATACCCAAAAGACGAAGCCCTTAAAGTGGCTACTTCGGCAATTAAAGATTTTCTTATTGACAACGATATAGATGTAACACTCGTATTGTTTGATAAAACGGCATTTACAGTAAGCCGTGAACTTCTCGGTGCAGTCGAAAGCTACATAGATGAGCATTACGTTGACAAACATGAGATAAAGCGAAGGAAACTACTTAATGTAGAACGGCAAGCCATATCAGAAGCGGGTGGGCGTACCAGCATGTTCAACAAGCCTCTTTTTGAAGATGCGCTCGCTCCTGTTGGTGCTCCTGCCCCGCTTGATGATTTAGTCGGTAATCTCGATGAACCATTCTCTCAGATGCTTCTGAGGCTTATTGATGCTAAAGGGATGACAGATGTGGAGGTTTATAAACGCGCCAATTTGGATCGCAAATTATTCTCCAAGATCAGAAGCAACAAAGGCTATATGCCAAGTAAACGTACAGCTATTGCCCTTGCCGTGGCACTTAAGCTATCACTTGATGAAACCGACGATTTGTTGAGGCGAGCAGGTTATGCTCTCTCCCACGCCGTCAAATTTGATGTTATTGTGGAATATTTTATCGCAAACGGAAAACACGATGTTTTCGAGATCAATGAAGTGCTGTTCGAGTACGATCAGCCCCTATTGGGAGGGTGCTGATTAGATTGTCGCTTCTGAAGCGACCATCAGTTTCAACTGAAGTAGTATTCTAAGATTACAAATAAATCTTAGGAGGCTACGAAAATGAAAAAGGGATTAACCGAACTGATATTTATACTCGACAAAAGCGGCTCAATGAGCGGACTGGAAACTGACACCATCGGCGGTTACAATTCTATGCTGGCAAAGCAAAAGGCGGTAGATGGCGAGTGCTACATCACAACCGTTTTGTTTGACAACAACTATGAACTACTCCATGACCGTATTGACATTAAGGCAATCAGCCCGATTACTGACAAAGAATATCAGGTTGGCGGATCAACAGCACTTCTTGATGCGATCGGCAGAACGATTCACAAAATCGGTAATGCGCAAAAGCACACCGCCGAGGATTACCGCGCCGATAAGGTAATGTTCGTAATTATCACAGATGGTGAGGAAAACTCCAGCCGCGAATATACTGCCGAAAAGGTCAAAGCACAAATTGAACACCAAAAAGAAATGTATGGCTGGGAGTTTGTCTTCCTTGGGGCTAATATCGATGCGGTTCAGACCGCCGGAAGATATGGAATTGATCCTGACAGAGCAATTGACTACCTTGCTGACAGCAAAGGTACGGAACTGAACTTTAAGGTAATGGCAAGTGCTGTGGCGACATT
>LFSK01000109.1 GCA_001512555.1 Clostridiaceae bacterium DTU059
TTGGTCTGTTCAGCTATTCCGCTGATTAGCTCAATAATCTGCCCTATCTGATTAGAATTGTTCCCTAAATCGGTAATAACCCTAGAGATTTCTTCAGTATTATCTTTCAGTTCGTTCATTTTTTCAATGGATTTCACAGCCGATCTGCTTCCTGCTGAAATATCATCTATCATATGAGCAGTGGTTTTTCCCATCGTATCCGTGTTAACGACTACTTCATTAATTTGACCCATTAAATCACTTAAGTTTGACAGTGCCGAGTCAACCTGCGCAGATTGCTGCTCCGAACCGGAGGCAATATCCATAACTCTCGTTCCCACATCCTCAGCTGCCTTGCCTACCTGCTCACCCGCCGCATATAATTCCTGGCTTGCTGCAGCCACTTGTTCCGCTGTCTCAGTGATCTGCATTATTATATTCCTTAAATTATGAATCATAGCAGCGAAAGAGTTTGCAAGTTTCCCCAGCTCATCCTTCCTCTTTAAAGAGCTTTCCGGAATTTCCACTGATAAATTCCCGCTTGACAGCAGCTCCGCCTGTTCAGAAACAGCAAGTATTGGTTTTGTTATATTCTTGGAAGAGAAATAAATAATGATCAATGCTAATACAATACTGACAACAAAGATACTGACCAAAAGGTATGTAAAACTGTTAATCATATTCATGTATGCTGAAACAGGCTTGTAGGATATTATGTACATGCCGTATTTGCTGCTGTAGCTGTAAGCCGCAATATTATTAATTCCTTCAAGAGTAAAAAAACCAATCCCTGTTTTCTCAGATTCAATGGTATTATAAAAGTCTTGTAATCCCATCTCTTCATCATTAAAATCCAAAGCTAAAACGTGTTCGGGGTTTGCTGACGAGATTACAAGACCTGCATGATTCAAAATAAGTGTGCCGAAGCTTCCATCTAAAGAGTTCCAATCAATTACTTTTTCGGACACATTGTTCAGTTCTATGGCCATTCCTATTGTTCCCAGATGCTGTTCATTGTTTTTTATGGGAGCCACTATTGTCATGACAGGCCGCCCGGTTGTAGGTGACTTTCTCACTTCTCGGACCAGCAGGCTGTCTGCACTTCCCACCACTTCATCTTCCCATCCGACAGATACTCCTCCAATTCCATCAGCTATGTCTTTGTTCTTATACATCAAAAAAATATTCTCGAAAAGGCCTTCTCCCAGTTCGAAATTATCCTGCAGATTCTGCGAGATTTTCTTCAATGCAGATGGATCCGGCTCTGTGGAATTGATGGTAGCCTTACTTAGAGTATCTACTATAAAGGGCTGCTTTGCAATTGACTGGGCTTGCTTTTCAATGTTGGTAAGTGCTAACTCCATTTGGTTCTTTTTTTCAACAGCAATGTTTAATAAAGCATCACTTGACAATTCCTCAAAATACTTTTTTGACAGTTGACTTGCTGAAATCATGCTTATCAACATAGGTATTGATAAGCACAAAACAGATATGGCGAAAATTCTCAAGAACAATCCCCTGAATCTAAACACCCTTTTGCTCTTCATGGTATTAACTCCCCCCTATTTAGTTTGGAAAGCATATAAATTATGCATTTGCGACTGAACCCAAGCACTGACTTGAATAGTAATCATTCATATTATTGCTTGTGTCACAGATCATGCAATAAATAATTTACTTACTTTATTTATACCCATTTCGCACGTTGAAACTCTGTTTACAATATTTATATTTTAGGTCAAGGAAAAACCTGTTCTTTTCCTGCTTTATCAGATCTCATATTTTATACATCCGGCCTTAGGTTTCACATATAGCTGGAATGCTGAAAAAACCTTCCTTTAATAGGATAGACGAACCGATGCAATGTTTTAATAAATATACGGCATTTTGTATTTTTATAGCTTTACAAGCAGCAGTTCATAATATATTATGTCAGTAATATATTTCTACACGGGCTTTTCGCCTGATATTTTGCATCCAAATAATTAATATCGGAGGATTATTTCTATGCGGAATCTCAAAGGATGGGT
>LFSK01000154.1 GCA_001512555.1 Clostridiaceae bacterium DTU059
GAGAAGGGTATCGTCACCTGGGATTACTGCTGTTCAAACCATCGTTTTTTCTTCATGGAGGATCTCATGAAGATGGAGTTCTTCAGGTGTTCAAACTGCGAGTTCTTTACATTCCATCCTCACCCCTACATCCCTTCCTACGGTGTCTGCAGCTTGTTCTCGGTCAGAAAATGCGACGGCAGCGCTAAAAAGGCTTGTTCAAAATTTGTTAAGAGAAGCAAAAGCGATGCATCATGATATGTACCTGTGGCCCAGGCGCCATAGGTCTTTGCTCTGAATTCCGGCATCAAAAAAGCGGGTATTCTGCTCATTGGCAGGATACCCGCTCTGTTTGATTCATCTTATCATCCAACCTCAACCAGGTTTTCCTGGTTCTCCTGGATTTCCTGATCGTCATGTAAATCCAGGTCGATATCCCTGTATCTTGACATGCCGGTTCCGGCAGGGATGAGCTTACCGATGATGATGTTCTCCTTCAGCCCGATCAATGGGTCAACCTTACCCTTAATGGCCGCCTCAGTCAGAACACGTGTGGTCTCCTGGAAGGATGCGGCGGAAAGGAATGACTCGGTAGCAAGGGACGCCTTGGTAATACCCAGGAGTGCTCTCTTTCCGGTGGCAGGTCTCAGGCCTTTTTCCTCAGCCTCCTGGTTCTTGCTCTCAAACTCAAACATATCCACCAGGCTGCCCGGGAGCATATCGGTATCGCCAGCCTCGTCAATCTTGACCTTCCTGAGCATCTGTCTGACAATAACCTCTATATGCTTGTCGTTGATGTCAACACCCTGGAGGCGGTATACCTTTTGAACCTCCTGGAGCAGGTAGGACTGAACTGCCTGCACCCCTTTGATCTTAAGAATATCATGGGGATTGACAGAACCTTCAGTCAGTTCATCGCCGGCCTCAATCACATCCCCGTCCATCACCTTGATGCTGGAGCCATAGGGAATGAGATAGGATTTGCTTTCACCGGTCTCATTATTGATGATTTCAATTTCACGTTTCTTCTTGGTATCTTTGATCCTTACTGTACCGGCCAGTTCGGATACAATGGCAAGACCCTTGGGTTTGCGGGCTTCAAAGAGTTCCTCAACACGCGGGAGACCCTGAGTGATGTCATCGCCAGCCACACCACCGGTATGGAACGTACGCATGGTAAGCTGAGTACCCGGCTCACCAATGGACTGGGCAGCGATAAAGCCCACCGCTTCGCCTACGTGGCTTTCTTCACCCACTGCCAAGTTGATACCGTAGCAATGAGCACACACTCCGATTTTTGAGCGACAGGTGAGTACCGAACGGATCTTGGCTTTCTTAACACCCGCATTTTCTACCTTCTCCGCCATGTCTTCAGTGATGAGACTATTGGCCTCCACCAGAATCTCACCTGTCTTGGGATCAACTATATCGGCAAGAGCAAACCGTCCGACCAGTCGCTCTGCAAGGGATTCAATGGGTTTTCCGCTGGCAATAATGGCTCCGATCTCAATACCGTCGGTTGTACCGCAATCCTCTTCACGGATGATCACATCCTGTGCCACGTCCACAAGACGCCTGGTCAGGTAACCTGAGTCTGCGGTTCTCAGGGCCGTGTCAGCAAGACCTTTTCTGGCACCGTGGGTGGAGATGAAGTACTCCAGAACGTTGAGCCCTTCACGGAAGTTGGAGCGGATAGGAATCTCGATGGTTTCACCCGATGTGTCTGCCATCAGACCGCGCATACCAGCCAACTGACGGATCTGGTTGATGTTACCTCGGGCTCCCGACTGGGACATCATATACACAGGATTAAAGCGATCCAGCGTATTTACCAGGGCATTCTTGATCTCCTCGGTGGTCTTGCTCCAGGCCGTGATAATGGCACGCTTCCTCTCTTCCCTGTTGTAAAGACCGTTTCTGTAGTGTCTCTCGATTTCCTCGACCTTCTTGTCGGTCTCTTCAAGATAGCGCTGCTTGACCTCCGGAATTACCATGTCGGTAACACCGATGGTGACGGCACCCTTAGTGGAATACTCGAATCCCAGGGACTTGATCTTATCCAGAACGATAGCCGTTTTATTGGCTCCGTTGATCTTGATGCAGCGATCGATTATCCTGCCCAGTTCCTTTTTCCCTGTGATGAAATCCACTTCATAATCAAACATGGTCTCAGGATTGGTTCTGTCCACAAATCCAAGATTCTGGGGAATGGCACTGTTAAATATGATTTTCCCCACTGTGGTATTTATCATCCTGGACTTCTTGACACCGTCCACCATCATGGTCCTCTTGACCCTGATTCTGGCATGAAGGCTTACAACTCCGTTCTGATAGGCCATCAATGCCTCCTCAGGCGACGAAAATGCCTTGCCCTCTCCAATAACACCATTGGTTACATTTCCGTTCTCGTCCTTCTCCGCCTCTTTCTCGATGGTCAGGTAATAGGTTCCCAACACCATATCCTGGGTAGGAACGGTTACTGGTTTTCCATCCTGAGGCTTCAACAGGTTATTGGCAGACAGCATCAGGAACCTGGCTTCAGCCTGGGCTTCAGCTGACAGCGGCACGTGTACGGCCATCTGGTCACCGTCAAAGTCAGCGTTGTATGCGGTACAAACCAGTGGATGAAGCTTGATGGCACGGCCTTCTACCAGCACGGGTTCAAATGCCTGAATACCCAGCCTGTGAAGGGTGGGGGCACGGTTCAGAAGAACGGGATGTTCCTTGATCACTTCTTCAAGGACGTCCCAGACCTCGGTCTTTACCCGCTCCACCATTCTCTTAGCGCTCTTGATGTTATGAGCCAGACCCTTTTCAACCAGCTTCTTCATAACAAAGGGCTTGAAGAGCTCCAATGCCATTTCCTTGGGAAGACCGCACTGGTATATCTTAAGCTCGGGGCCTACAACAATAACCGAACGGCCGGAGTAGTCCACGCGCTTACCCAGAAGGTTCTGGCGGAACCGCCCTTGTTTACCCTTCAGCATATCTGAAAGGGATTTTAAGGCTCTGTTGCCGGGGCCGGTGACCGGTCTTCCGCGGCGACCATTGTCTATAAGCGCATCAACAGCTTCCTGAAGCATTCTTTTTTCATTTCTTACGATGATCTCCGGAGCGCCCAGATCCAAAAGTCTCTTCAAGCGGTTGTTGCGGTTGATCACGCGACGGTAGAGATCATTCAGGTCTGAAGTGGCAAAGCGTCCTCCATCCAACTGCACCATGGGTCGCAGCTCAGGAGGAATGACGGGTATGGTATCCAGAATCATCCATTCAGGCCTGTTTCCTGAGGTGCGGAAGGCTTCCACCACTTCAAGGCGCTTAATAGCTCGCACCTTCTTCTGGCCATTGGCAGTTTCCACCTCTTCACGGAGTTCCTTTGCCATTTGATCAAGATCCATGGAAGCCAGAAGCTCTTTGATAGCCTCCGCGCCCATTCCGGCACGGAAGTTGCTGCCAAACTTCTCAACGCTCTCCCTATATTCCTTCTCGTTTAAAACCTGCTTAAGGGAGAGTGGGGTGCTGCCGGGATCAATCACAACATAGGCTGCAAAATACAGTACCTTCTCCAGAGCTCTCGGGGACATGTCCAGAAGAAGCCCCATACGGCTGGGGATCCCTTTGAAATACCATATATGGGATACAGGAGCCGCCAGCTCAATATGGCCCATTCTTTCACGCCTGACCTTGGAACGGGTGACTTCAACACCACACCGGTCACATACGATACCCTTATAGCGAACTCTTTTATATTTTCCGCAATGGCATTCCCAATCCCGGGTAGGCCCGAAAATCCTTTCACAGAACAGACCGTCCCGTTCGGGCTTCAATGTTCTGTAATTGATGGTTTCAGGTTTTTTTACCTCGCCCCTTGACCACTCCCGAATTTTTTCGGGGGAAGCCAGGCCAATCTTTATGGCATCAAAAGTATTTAATTCAAACATTGCCCGTCACCCTCCTATATATCGTCATCATCATCTGAGACCAGATCCCCTGCTCCAAGCAGGTTGGTGACCAGATCCTCGTTGAGTTCATCGGCTTCATTGAATTCTGTCTCACTGATGGTTTCAATCTCAAACTCATCGTCTATAACATCTTTGGTTTCTTCGTCCTCAAGATCCAGGTAGGATGCAGTTTCATCTTCGCGACCCTCAATGTTGACATCCAGCTCCTCCAGGTCATCATACACAGATTCCCTGATCTCTATCTCTTCCTGCTGGTCGCTGAACACCTTCACATCCAGGGCCAGACTCTGCAGTTCCTTCATAAGAACCTTGAAGGATTCCGGGATACCGGGTTCAGGCACATTTTCGCCCTTGACAATGGCTTCATAGGTCTTTACACGGCCAACAACGTCGTCGGATTTAACCGTGAGAACCTCCTGGAGTGAATAGGCTGCACCATAGGCGGCAAGAGCCCAAACTTCCATTTCGCCGAAACGCTGGCCGCCAAACTGTGCCTTACCTCCCAGGGGCTGTTGGGTCACCAGGGAGTAAGGACCGGTTGAACGGGCATGAATCTTGTCGTCAACCAGGTGTGCCAGTTTCAGATAATACATGTATCCAACGGTGACGCGACTATCGAAGGGCTCACCGGTACGGCCGTCATAGAGCACGGTCTTACCGTCCTCAGGAAGACCGGCAAGTTTCAGTGTATCGAAAATATCCTGCTCCAC
>LFSK01000093.1 GCA_001512555.1 Clostridiaceae bacterium DTU059
TTAATTGATGGAGCATCAACTGTCCAGGAACTCCTTGATGTAATGGCTCAAATTGAGTCAGAAATAGGCATGAATCCTCTGTTCTCCTTCAGTCCATCAACCGACCTTATTGACAGCAATCGCTACAGTTTGTACGGCAGTGGTCTGTCAACCGGTCTGCCCGCCGAATACATTCTCATGGAGAATCCTCAGATAGATGCCCTGTATGAAGGGCTGATCACCCAATTACTAATGCTTTCCGGTATTTCTGGGGAAGAGGCAGCAGCACAGGCAAAAAGCCTTCGCGATTTTGAAAAGATCATAGCCAGATCCACTTTGAGCAACGAGGAGGCCAGCAGGATAGAGAATGTCTATAACCCTGTCTCAAGGGATGAACTGGTTGAAATGTTCCCATGCGTGGATATTGACAAATATCTGAGCGATCTTGGTTATGGCTCGGTGGAAACGGTAATTATCACTGACGTGAACCTGATGAAAAAGACCGGGGAACTTCTTACGGATGAAAACCTTGATCTTTTGAAAACCTACTGCCGTTTCGATACCCTGGCCAGCGTGGCAACCCTTTTGTCGCAGGATTTCAGGGATGTGGTCATGGCTTTCCAGAATGCCTTTTATGGCATCGCTACGTCCATGAGCGATGAGGACATAGCCTTTAACGTGCTCAACTCAATAATGAGCAATTATCTGGGCAGGATGTATGTGGAAAAGTATTTTTCTGCTGAGGCCAAAGAGGATGTTGAAAGCATCGTCGCTGATATAGTAGCCGCCTACCAGCAGCGCATTGCAGAGCTTGACTGGATGAGCCAGGAAACAAAGCAGAAGGCGATCTCAAAGCTGAAAAGCATTAAGGTCAAGATAGGCTACCCCGATAAATGGAAGGATCCCCTGAAGGGTATCAGCATAAGGACCTATGAGGACGGCGGATCCTTACTGGGCAACATATTCGCCATATCATCGGCATCGGTGAAGGAGTCGAAGACTCTTCTCTCAAAGCCCGTGGACAAAACAGAATGGTTTATACCTGCCCATACCGTCAACGCATATTATAATGCCACAAGTAACGAGATTGTATTTCCCGCAGGCATCCTTCAGCCACCCTTCTATGATCTGGAGGCAACCAGGGAGCAGAACCTGGGCGGGATCGGAACCGTCATTGCCCACGAGATAACCCATGCTTTCGACAATAACGGGGCCCAGTTTGACGAAAACGGGAACATGAACAACTGGTGGACCGAGCAGGATTATGCGGTCTTCCAGCAGAAATGCCAGGCTGTTGTGGATTTATTTGATGGCCTGGTGGTAGCTCCCGGTGCAGTGGTCAATGGCAACCTCACCGTATCCGAAAACGTGGCTGATATAGGAGCCATGGCCTGTATTCTTGATATAGCAGAAGATATTCCTGATGTGGATTACCAATTACTCTTTGAGAGTTATGCGACCATCTGGCGTTTTACGGGAACGCGGCAGATCTACCAGATGCTGGCTACCCAGGATGTCCACGCTCCCAATAAGTACAGGGTTAACAGAGTGCTTCAGAACTTCAACAAGTTCTATGATACTTATGACATAAATCCCGGTGACACCATGTACTTGCCTCCAGAGAACAGAGTCACCGTTTGGTGAGCTGTCCGATCAGGGGTATAGTAATGTAAGCAGACCTCCTGCCTGGCATATTATAAGCGGGGCAGGGGGTTTTCATAAGTTCAGCAGCATAAGATTGTATTAATTATTATTTTATAGCACCTAAAATGCTAACCTGTTCAATTTCTGGGGTATTTGTTTTCTGCAGGTCAGAATCAGGATCACCTGCTGTGATATAATCATTTTGGTTCAATCTAAAGGAAAGGAGTCATTTTTATGAAGGTTGTTTTAGTGAATGGAAGTCCCCGCGCCAAGGGTTGCACTTATACAGCCCTGACTGAGGTGGAAAAGGTTCTTCAGCAAAA
>LFSK01000061.1 GCA_001512555.1 Clostridiaceae bacterium DTU059
CCGTCACTGAAATATACAGGAAAAACCGGGGACGGCTGGAGCCTTGAAGGGTATGTCACCAACCAGAACGGGTGGGAGCTTGAACCGGGTGATGTGGTGGTTTATTACGCCGACAAGCGGGCTACCGATGATTACTATAGTGCGGGGACGCATTGATGCCGTCTGCAAAGGCTTTGGGGTTTGAGATTGCCACGCTCCGCTCGCAATGACGAACAGGGATGTCATTGCGAGGAGGCGGAGCCGACGAAGCAATCTCACAGATTGCCACGCTACGCTCGCAATAACAACTCAAGAGAGCAAGGGTAGGGACGAGGGGAGGGAAAATGAACCTGTTCCCCTGTCCCGCGCTCGCATAAGTCAACTATAACTTGAATCGGGGGCTTTCACGATCTTCCATGTTTTCAAGACGGCTCACAATATAGAGGGGCCGTCCTTTTGCCTCATCGTAGATTCTTCCGATATACTCGCCTATGATCCCCAGCATCATCAGGATGATGCCATTGAAAAAGAGACTTACGCCTATCAGCGAGGCCCAACCGGACTGGGTGGAATGAGGCCAAAAGACTCTCTGGATGAGAACCGCAATCAAATAGAGAAAGCTGAAGATGGAAAGGACAGAACCGATATAAGTGGCGAATTTGAGGGGTCTGTAGGAGAAGGACATGATACCGTCCAGAGCCAGCTTGATCATTTTCTTTAAAGGGTACTTGGTTTCACCGGCAAAACGCTCTGAACGCTCAAATTCCAGCGCCTTTTGTTTGAAGCCTACCCAGCTCATGAGGCCGCGGACGTAGCGGTTTCTCTCCGGGAGCTGTTTTAATGCCTCACAGACCTTCCTGTCGATGAGTCTGAAATCTCCTGTGTCAACCGGGATATCCACATCGGTGAGGGCTTTCAAAATTCTGTAGAAGCATTTGGCAGTAAACTTCTTGAAGAAAGATTCCCCCTGACGGGAGATCCTTTTTCCGTAAACCACTTCATAACCCTCTCTCCAGATGCGTATCATTTCCGGGATAAGCTCGGGGGGATCCTGCAGATCCCCGTCTATTATAACCATACAATCTCCTGCGGCATAATCCATACCTGCGGTTATGGCTATCTGATGCCCGAAATTGCGGGCGAAATCTATCATTTTGATATGTTCATCCTGCTTACAAAGCTGGCTTATAATCTCTCCTGTTTTGTCACGGCTGCCATCGTTTATCATTACGATCTCGTAGCTCTCGCCGTGTTCCTGCATCACCTTAGTCAAACGGCGGTAGGTTTCGTGAATCACCGCTTCTTCATTGTACATGGGAACGATGACCGAACAAACGATTCTTTCCATGGCTTCCTCCTTGA
>LFSK01000183.1 GCA_001512555.1 Clostridiaceae bacterium DTU059
CTCGTAGATCGCCGCGCTCAGCCGCGCTTCGCTCGCAATGACAGTCTGGATGTGGGATGCGGGAAGTGAGATGTGAGATGCAAGAAGAGCTTTGAGGTCTGAGATTGCGGCATTTCGCTGTAGCTCCGTTCGCAACGACAATTCGGTACGTCATTGCGAGGAGGCAAAGCCGACGAAGCAAACTCGTAGATCGCCGCGCTCCACTTCGTTCGCTCGCGATGACATACTTATGTTTCGTAGACGTGCAGCACAGCGACCGGGCTTTACGGGATCTCTGGATATATTCTCCACGGTAGTTAAACATACGGCATGCATGAAAGGATCCCGTAAAACAAGGGCACATTGCGATAAAGGCGTTAAAACACCTGTGTGAATGAAATAAAGTCTGTGTTACCGTTTAAGCGCTTCATCGGCTAAAAGAAGCCCGATATATCTTGCCTTTTTCCAGACCAATACATCAAACTTCGTATCATCATGGGGCACATCGGAGCCGTCGCTCGGGGTTAACTCAATGCAGAAGGACGGTCTTAAGAACTCCTGCCTGAACCAGTTCTCAAATCCGGCACCATAAACTGACGGCTCTTCAGACACGGGCATCAGATCATACCCGGTCAGCTTTCCAATGCGCCGGGCAATGGCCTTTGCTCCGCTGATCTCATTCACTGTACCGCTGTCAGCCCAGTAAATCACTTCTCCCTTGGTGTGGAAGGATGCTGACAATACAAACTCATGGGAATGGGAAAGGGTCATCATGGCCTGGACCTCGGGTTCGGTGGCACTGGCAGTCCCCTTGTAGTTTTCAGAGGCCGGCCTCCCCACATCATCAAGTTTCTCCTCCCAACAGGCGGGATACTGCCTGTTCAGATCCACTCCGTTGATATTGGCCTTCCATGCCCGGTAGCCCGATCCCACCATGGCCATTGTTTCAACCTCTTCCCGGCGATCCGCCGTCTTTAGCCCGTTATTGACCAGATTGACCCCGTCGGGATTCACCATGGGAACCACAACCAACGTCACCCTGTTCAGAAGCTCTCCCGGGTCATAACCCCCTAAGAGCTGCCCTTTGGAAGCCTTTTCGGCATAGGTTTCCACCATCTTCATCAAAAAGCTGCTGGTTATATACTCCCTGGCATGATGTGCCCCACAAAGCAGGATCTTCCTGTCCCCTTTTCCCAGGCTGATCACCAGAAGATCCCTGCCCTCAACCGACATTCCCGCTGAAGAAAGTGTGATCAGTTGCGGATAAGCTTCCCTGAGCTTCTGTGCCTCTTCCATCATCTGATCCCATGTATAAGGTGTGTAGGGACTGACAATTGCGGAAGGAGACAGCTCTTCTGAAGGGACAGGATCTGGCGAAGGTGTGGTATAGGGCTTCTTCTCTGGTACCTGCGAAGGCTCATCCCCCACTTCCTCAGGCTGATTGCCAGGTGCCACCGTATTCTCACCTGGCTCAGGCCTGATTGACGGAACCTCCTCAGGTAACCCGCTTTCAACGGGGGGCGCTGATTCATGAGGGGACGCTGCAATTTCCTCAGAAGTCTGATTGGCGGAAGAATCATTCATATACCGATGCATACAGGAAGAGAACAGGCCTGCCATTGTCGCCAGCATGACAATGCATAGGACAATGCACGCCTGTTCTCTCGCAGCTTTGATGAGGTTATTTCTTAATCTATACATATGCCTTATGAAATGTCCATTATGTCAAAATCAAAGGAAGTATTCCACGCCGGCTTCAAAGATCCTCTGATCCTT
>LFSK01000166.1:0-1179 GCA_001512555.1 Clostridiaceae bacterium DTU059
GCAGCAGTTGTGGAGTAGCCGTTTGGAAAACCCACTACAACACAAACAGGTATCTTGCCCTCTACATATTTTACAGCTTCAGCTGCATAGGCCGGGGGGATGCAGACACTTGCGGCTTGATATTTAATGGCTTCATCACAAGTCTCTTTAATCTGATCCCAGGTTGAATCGACTTTAAGCAGCGTATGATCCAGCACGGAAGTAATCTCTTTAAACAACATCTCTCAATTTTCCTTTCTGTTTGTAAATTTATATATACTATCGTCCGCCGGGGTTGTATGGTTGACCTGCAGCTTTGGGTGCTTGTGACCTCTTTGATGCAAATGCCAACGCAATCAATGTCAAGATATAGGGTATCATCTTGTAAACATTGTTTGAAATCGGCAATTGGTTTATAACCGGAATTCCCGAGTAGGCAGAAGCCAGCATCTTTGTTACAGCGAAGAAAAGTGCTGCAAAGAAGATCTTTCCAGGTTTCCACTGTCCGAATATCAATACGGCCAATGCCAGAAATCCATAGCCTGAAACAGACGCATTGAAGCTTGTGGAAGTGGGAATAACAAAAACCAGTCCCCCGATTCCGCCTAAAAAGCCTGACAACAACACTCCGGCATAACGCATGCGATATACATTAATGCCTACTGAATCGGCCGCCTGAGGATGCTCTCCACAAGCTCTCAGACGGAGCCCAAACCTTGTACGTGACAATAGCACCCAGGAAATAACGAAGATCAAAATCCCTATATAAGTAGTGAGGTATGCATTTTGGAACAGCATAGGACCCAAAATCGGGATATCTCCAAGTATAGGTACCGACTCAATACGGAATGTATTGCTAAAGGTTATCTGCTGTACGCCAAAGAATATTCGGGCTACGAAAATAGAAACTGCCGGGCTCAGAAGGTTTAAAGCTGTTCCCACTATTATCTGGTTTGCCTTTAGATTGATGGCCGCATATCCCAGCAGCAGCGAAAATACCAGGCCAGTTAAACCGGCCACCAGAAGCGCTAGCAATAATAGTCCCTGCCCGCTCATGGAATCTCCTGCAATATTGATAAGCAGTATCCCAGTAAGCGCACCAATAATCATGGTGCCTTCCAGTGCAATATTGACTACACCACCTCTCTCAGAAAACATGCCTGCCAGAGCAACGATCAGAAGAGGAATGAAAAAATACAT
>LFSK01000166.1:1327-1715 GCA_001512555.1 Clostridiaceae bacterium DTU059
ACAACCTGTGTCGGATAGTTAAACATCTGCAGCTGGAATCCACCAACTGTAATGTATGCTATAAATATAGCGACAAAGATTATGCCCAGTGGGTTGGAAAGTGCGAGTAAGGCGATGGAAATCCCTGAAAATCCTTCTGCAGGGATTACATCCTGAACCACAATGTGTTTTCCGGTTTCTGCAAGATAGAGAATCGCTCCTCCAAGTCCGGCAAGCACACCTGATATCACCATGGATGAAACAATATTAAGTTTTATGTTTATGCCTGAGTATTTACTGGCATGTGCATTAAACCCACAAGCTTTCAGCTCATATCCGAAGGTTGTTTTGTTCAAGACGATATGAATTACCACAGCAATTGCTATTGCAATTATAATGCCTGCATTGG
>LFSK01000122.1 GCA_001512555.1 Clostridiaceae bacterium DTU059
CAGGGGCATAATTTGATAAGAGGGCTTATATAACTAAGGGAATGCGGCAACAATACTGATAGATTGTTGCCATATTTTTTTACTCAAATAATTAGTAAAAAAAAAGAGAATACTAACCAGGCAATCAAAAAAAGACAATGGAGGGAGAGTATGAAAAGACGTTTTTTGGCTGCATCGCTGATAATATTCCTTATGCTGACCGTCATTAACTTCTCCGGCGGAGGCATTCTTAAGGCTGAGGCTTCCCAAACCTTTGAAAGAGTGGATTTTATCAGCGGGGTAGTCATAGCCAATGAGCTCAATATGCGGACAGGGCCATCTACAAAACATTCCATCATACAGGTGCTGAAGAAGAACAAATGGGTTAATGTGCTTTCCAAGATAGGGGATTGGTATGTGGTATATGACCCCGATAACGATAAGGTGGGTTGTGTCGCGAAACAATACCTGATGGACGGCGAAACCTTCAAGAAGCAGATGGGTTCCGGTGGATCAGTCGCACCGAAACCTCCTGCATCGACGCCTGCGCCTGCACCGAGCCCATCCACTCCAAAAACTACTGGTGAGCTGTCCCCGGAGGAACAGCAGCTTCTGACCCTCATCAATAATGAACGAGCCAAGGGAGGTCTTCCTCCGCTTCAGGTGGACATGGAACTGATGAGGGTAGCCCGCACCAAGGCTAATGATATGGCGCAGAACAATTATTTTTCTCATTATTCACCCACCTATGGTTCACCCTTTGACATGATGAGGCAGTTTGGCATTTCTTTCAAGGCTGCTGCTGAAAACATAGCCGGAAACTCCACGATTCAGGGTGCAGTATCAGCCTGGATGAAGTCATCGGGGCATAAGGCGAACATCATGAATTCTGCCTATAACTATACCGGTATCGGCATAACTAAGAGCAACAGGTATGGCTATCTCTTTGTGCAGATGTTCATTAAAAAATAGCTTTGTGACTGTCTTTCAATGCATACTGGACTGAAGAAAAGCAGCAGGAAGGGAATGCAGCTATATAAACGGTAAAATAAAGGAGAAAAATAAAAAGATAAGGTGCATATTTTAAACCCCACAGGAGAGAATAAGCGTCGGAGGTGGAATTAATGAGTAAAGACAAACAAAAAAACAACTGTGACAATGAGTTAAACAGGCAGAACAATAAAAACAATAATAACAGGAACAGGAATACTCAGAACAATAAAGATCAATAAGCCGGTTTGAGCAAAAAGGCAGGAACCAACAGGTTCCTGTTTTTTTACTGTCTCCACAGTCCAAAGGGGTTGCCTGACGGCTTTTCCACATTATCCACATTATTATCAACAGTTTATTTCCCCTGTTGATAAAACCATGTGGAATAAGTGGAAAATATCGTGATTTATATGCACCATCAAGGGTAAAATTATAATATGAAATTAAAGGAATATGAAATAAAAGAAAGGGGAATGCATATGAAATTCATCGTCAGCAGAAAAAATACCAATGTTTCCGACAAAGTGGTCGAGAAGGCCAAAAAAAAGATCGGCAAGTTTGAAAAGTTTTTCAGACCCGAAACCGAGACTCATCTGACGTTCAATATAGAAAAGGATCGCTGTATTTTTGAGGTTACCATCCTCTCAAAAGGAACCATCATTCGTGCCGAGGAGTGCACAGATGACATGTACGCCTCTATCGATCTGGCAATGGAAAAACTGGAAAGGCAGATACGCAAGCACAAGACCAGACTGGGCAAGAAGATACGTCAGGAAGCCATGATTCCGGAAAACTACGAACTGGATGAGAAGATCGAAGAGGATGAAGAATTCAAAGTGGTCAAGACAAAGCGCTTCCCCTTAAAACCCATGGATCTTGAGGAAGCCATTTTGCAGATGAACCTGCTGGGTCACACCTTCTTCGTTTTCACCAATGCTGAAACCGAAAGGGTTAATGTTGTATATAAGAGAAATGACGGGAAATATGGTCTCATAGAACCGGAGGCATAATTTTTCGCCATCTTTGGAAATCAGGTATATGTTCCCTCTCTTCATGATAGGATATATCATGAAGAGAGGTGTTTACATTGGCTTTTAAAAAAGGGGTATTAACGGAAAGCGATATCAGGGTAATTGACAGTCATTCGAAAAAGAACCTTTCGGATTCCATGCAGGAGGAAGAATCAGCTAAGAATGCACGTCACCAGGGGAGTCCGAAGGATCCTGCGGGAGAATCGTGAAAACAGGCTGCATCAAGGCTCGCCATCCGATGAATGTTTTTTCAAATTCATTGTTTAAACTTTATTGTTATTGGTATTTATAAATATGGTACTACGTTCTTGTTCCTCCTAATATATATTGGATAAGTTCAGTTCATTTGAGCTGGGGGCACGAGTTTTGGAATCATTATCATAAGTCTGTTAACAGTGCTCTTTTTTTGTGGCAATAGCGGTTGCTGTTGGCTGGAAGGAGAAAATACTATGCACTTGAGGGATTGTGCCGGTGGTGTGGTATTCCATGAAGAGAACGTTTTTCTTCTGAAGAATGAGAAAAGCGAATGGGTCATGCCAAAGGGGCTGATCGTGAATGATGAAAAACCCAAAGAGGCGGCCTTGCGCAGGGTTTCGGAAGAAACAGGCATAGAGGCTGAAATTGTCGAGCATGCGGGTCAAACCTACTATGAGTTTTACTCAATAACAAGGCGAATGCCTGTATGCAACAGGATTGCCTGGTATGTAATGAAGACTGGTTCAGAAGATTTCCGGATAGCGGAGAGGGAAAAATATACCGAAGCAGGCTTTTTCCCGAT
>LFSK01000191.1 GCA_001512555.1 Clostridiaceae bacterium DTU059
ATAGACTACATCATTGATGGGGGTTCCACTCAGGTGGGGCTTGAATCCACGGTTCTGGACATGACTGCGGATCCGCCCGTGGTGCTGCGCCCGGGAGGTGTCAGTTCTGAGATGCTGGAAAGAGTCATCGGCAATGTTAATGTGGGTAAAATACCTGAGGGCGGGGGCACTGCTCCCAAATCGCCGGGAATGAAGTACAGGCACTACTCCCCAAAGGCTGAAATGATTCTTGTATCCGGGGAGAGCCAAAGTGTGGTGAACACCATAAATGATCTTGTGGGGCAATACAGGGCAAAAAAGAAGAAGACGGGTGTACTGGCCTCGGCCGAAACCCGGTCAGGATATACCGCCGATGTAGTTCTGTGTCCCGGCTCCAGGAACAGCCCCGAAACTGTAGCGGCGTCCATTTATGGGTGTTTGCGTGATTTTGACCAACATGGCGTGGATATTATCTTTTCAGAAACCTTTCCGGAGGATGGGATAGGTCTCGCCATTATGAACCGGCTCCAAAAGGCAGCCACCGGCAGGGTCATCCGGGTGTGAGCACTTCTACCATGACCAAAAACATACTGGTTTAGCTGAACAAAACCGAAAGGGTGAATCTATGAAGAAGATATTATTCGTCTGTACCGGCAATACCTGCAGGAGCGCCATGGCTGAGGCCTTGTTCAACGATCTATTGGATCAGCGGGAAGAAAGGGATATTGTTGTCTCTTCTGCAGGAATTTATGCCTTTGAGAATGATCCGGCCAGCAGCATGGCCATTGAGGTTCTTCAGAATGAATACGGGATTGATATCACGTCCCACCGGGCAAGGGTTTTGGATGCAGATGACATCAGGAATGCCTGGTTGATCCTGGCCAT
>LFSK01000042.1 GCA_001512555.1 Clostridiaceae bacterium DTU059
AACCGATAGATTTGTCCGCCTTCAACTGTTTCCATATTCACAAGTGCATCACACCCTAACTTTTATTGACCGGTCACCATACAATACGACACCAGCCGCTTTTTACTACACAGGACAGGAAAGCAAGGGAGTATAGGAAGAAGGATTACCTGCCATAGCATACTACTAAATTATACCAGGGATCCCAGACCATAACTACCCGGGGATTACCCGAGAAGAAGATCTAGAGCAGATAGAACAAACCAAATCTGACATTAGTAATGGTAGCAAATTGGAATTAGAACAGTAATACGTATAAAGTAGGATGATATGCCCGAAAAGCTTGAATGAAAACAAGTAAAATATTGAGTTTGGCAGATGAATGGTTCAAAATAGTCTATCCATAGGAGGGGGGAGGAGGTGTAAGACCCCCGTCCCCCTGGCATATCAGCGGCCTTTTCTTTTGTCCATCATTTCCTTTGCAGGTTCCTGATTTTCTCCAATCTGATCATTGTAGAAAGCCGGGTTACCTTTGGTCTCCCTGACAATGCTTTTGTCCCTTCTTTTTTCCTTGTTTGACATCAGAAAACCTCCCCGATATTGGATTTTGTGGCTATTATGTTACACCGCCGGTTTTTTATACAGGGTTTCGGCTTTTGACTTCCATTTCTACTGGCCAGACTTTTTCAGGCCTGTGGGCATCAAGGTTGACGCTCCAAAT
>LFSK01000052.1 GCA_001512555.1 Clostridiaceae bacterium DTU059
GTGATGGTGACTTCCTGACAACTTATCTTTTCACCAAAGAGCTGGGTGGTTCTCCCCCTCTTTATGGACATGTCGCTGCCGTCAACACTGTTGACAAGGAGCATGCCATAAGTTTCCATCAGTTTCTTCAGATCTTTACGGTCGATAGTAAACTCTTTGGCCATGCTGGATGAGAGCCAGGGATCAAAGCCTGAAAGGGAATCCAGGCCAGAGTATCTTAGCTCTTCCGGATACAGTTCGACCAACCTTGGCAGATCCTTGAGGCGACCTGCAACACCTTTCTTACTGAGTTCTGGCAATGAAAGCCCTATACGGTCATTGTCGATAAAACCGTTGAGCGAAAGCATGGGATTATTCAGGTAATTCAGACTTATGCTGATATTCTCCTTCTTATTTGGCATATCCACTTCTGTTACAGCCTGAAAGGTGAAATCATTTATGAAACCTACCAGGAGTTCAGCTGTTTGCTTATCCAAGCCAAATGAGCTCAAGAGGTTGGAATCCATAAGTAGATTGATCTTTGTGTCGCTTTTTATGGATGTATCATAGAGAGCATCAACCTTTTGCTGTGTTCGCATAAGAGCCTGGTCAAGCTGCTGCCAGGATTTTTGCAGGCTAAAGTACTGGGCAGCTTTTAAGGTCATCTTGGCCGGCAGGAATGTATGATACCCGAGTACTGCTACTCCTGAAATCAGAACAACCGCTGCAAGAAAGACAGCTATTATCTTAAGGGCAAGCCTCTTCTTGCGGGGCTTTTCAGGTTCGGATGCCGGGGCAGCCGGAGCGGTTTGGGGATAGTCCGCATAAATATCGGGTGCTTTTTCCTCAACCGGTTCATTAGGAGTGTTTTCTACCGGAGGAGTCTGGCTAAAATCTGCAGGGGTACCGCATTTATCACAAAACTTGGCTGCCTGTGCCAACTCCTTGCCGCATTTGGGACAAAACATATTATCATCCTTTCGATTCAATATATGGTTTTAATTCAATGGTAATTCAAGCGTCCAGTTTAAGATATATGATACCATAATCTGAGGTTAGCAACAAGTTGAAAACGGCAGGAATAATTTCAATCTGACACATAGTATTTGTTGTGTGGAAAGGG
>LFSK01000121.1 GCA_001512555.1 Clostridiaceae bacterium DTU059
CCGGTATTTGGAGCAATATACATCCATGCCCCAGAAAATTTTAGCAATTTTCAAAAACAAGGTGGCACTGCTCCCTGATACCCATCTCCTCAAAATACCTGTTTTCCCTGGGTATCCACTCATTAAGAAACCTTTTAAGCATCTCTTTTCCATTTCTTTTAAGTATCCTTCGCTCCTGCTCCATAGCATTAACATGGACAAATATCTTCAGATCATAGCTTACTGCCAGTGTCGGATGCATGCTGTAGGAGCCTTCAATAATGCTGAGCTGTTTTGGCTCAACCCGCACAACCTCCCCAAGAGCCATTTGCCTGCAGTCAAATACACGGTAACTAAACGGCTTTCTGCTTTTTAATCCCTGTATGACCTCCTGATAGAACCTTTCATAATCCACAAATCCCCCTGTCTCTTTAAACCGATCCTCAGTTCTCTGCTCGGGACGTAAGAAAAAATCATCCATATGGAACAGGTTGCAGTCGTATACATCGGCAATCAGAGCAGCCAGAGTGCTCTTGCCCGCACCGCTGTTCCCGTCTATGGCAACCACCACACTTTTTTTGGATCTCATGAGTGAATCGATTGCAAGGAATATCTTCAGATGTTTGCGGTAATCGGATTTTACAATACGGTATGCAGGGGAATAAGCATCTCTGTAAATCTCACTGTGGCTCACCGGAGGATAACCCTCCCTTCGGTAGTCATCAAGATACGCTTCCAGTTCTTCGAGTGAATACTTTAAATCACCATTTATGCAGCATTGTCTGAGGACATCCAGTTTTTCTTCGAAGGATTCCATTCTTCCTTCAACTTCTTTTGCGGTATTGATAAAAAAGCGGTTTACTGTGGAAGGGTTAATATCAGTATCCCCTAAAACCGATATATCCAGCCTGCACAACCCGTTGCCTATATCGGTAAAAAAAGATCCGGCACCAGGTCTTTTACCTGCTTGCCTTACCGCCTCATATTCGTCCAGCAGCCGGTAAAGGCTTTTCTGCTCATTGCTGATGAAATGTCCCCCGGCGAATTCATTCTGAAAGATTAATTTTACCATGTCCTGAATCTGCATTTCAGGGTACAGCCCTGCATGCATCATCATAATACTTCTTAAGTCCACGTTATTTTGCACCCTCTGCATACCCGGCCTTTTTCAGGGCCATAATTATGACGGGAATCAGCACTAACTGGATGGCTATTCCGGGAAGTGCATTTATGAACGCTCCTGCCATAAACATTTCCCAGGTAAAGGCCGATCCCATGATTTGATAAAACACCAGGCTGGCTATAGCCCATACAATTCTTCCAAATATCATGGACACAATAAGTGCCACATATATGTACTGATTCTTCTTGGGAAGAATCTTGTATAAAAGTCCGGCCGCAAAGCCATAGGCAGCCAGTTCAAAAGCCATGGGCACAGCACTCATCATGGGTGGCATGGTAAACAACACACTTCTGAGCACAGGGCAAATCAAACCGACAATCAGCCCATAAGGCCATCCGCAAACGAAACCTGCCAGAAGTACAGGGATATGCATGGGCAGCAGCATTTTCCCTATGGTTGGAATCTGCCCCGTCAGAAAGGGCAATAAGAGTCCCAGTGC
>LFSK01000149.1 GCA_001512555.1 Clostridiaceae bacterium DTU059
CCCTTTCCACACAACAAATACTATGTGTCAGATTGAAATTATTCCTGCCGTTTTCAACTTGTGCTAACCTCAGATTATGGTATCATATATCTTAAACTGGACGCTTGAATTGCCATTGAAATCAAGACCATATAATAAATCGAAAGGATGATAATATGTTTTGTCCCAAATGCGGCAAGGAGTTGCTACAGGCAGCCAGGTTCTGTGATGCATGCGGTACCCCTGCTGATCTCAGCCAGACTCCTCCGGCAGGAACCACGCCTAATGAACCGGTTGAGGAGAAAGCGACTGATATCTATGCGGATTATCCCCAAACTGCTCCGGCTGCCCCGGCATCCGAACCTGAAAAACCCCGCAAGAAGAGGCTCGCCCTTAAGATAATAGCTCTCTTTCTTGTAGCGGTTTTTCTGATTTCAGGAGTAGCGGTTCTCGGATATCACACATTCCTTCCGGCCAAGATGACCTTAAAGGCTGCCCAGTATTTTACTCTGCAAAAGTCCTGGCAGCAGCTTGACCAGGCTCTTACACGAACCCAGCAAAAGGTTGATGCTCTCTATGATACATCCATCAAAACCGACACAAAGATCAATCTTCTTATGGATTCCGACTTTTTGAGCGCATTTGGCTTGGATAAGCAAACAGCTGAGCTCCTGGTAGGTTTCATAAACGATTTCACCTTCCAGGCTGTAACAGAGATGGATATGCCCAATAAGAGGGAGAATATCAACATAAGTCTGAATTACCTGAATAATCCCATGCTTTCGCTCAACGGTTTTATCGACAATGACCGTATAGGGCTTTCATTGCCAGAACTCAGTAAGAAAGGCGTTGCAGGTCGCCTCAAGGATCTGCCAAGACTTGTGGAACTGTACCCGGAAGATCTAAGATACTCCGGGCTGGATTCCCTTTCAGGCTTTGATCCCTGGCTCTCATCCAGCATGGCCAAAGAGTTCACTATCGACCGTAAAGATCTGAAGAAACTGATGGAAACTTACGGTATGCTCTTTGTCAACAGTATTGACAGCAGCGACATGTCCATCAAGAGGGGGAGAACCACCCAGCTCTTTGGTGAAAAGATAAGTTGTCAGGAAGTCACCATCAC
>LFSK01000025.1 GCA_001512555.1 Clostridiaceae bacterium DTU059
ATTAACAAAATGTTAGGCATATTGACAGAAGATTTGTTGTTTTATTCGATATATTGTGATATATTGTTCAATGAGTACTTGTATTCAGTTTATATGATGTCTGAAAAGCGGGTAAATAATGAACATATGATAAAACGATGATTATTCAATCTCGTAAAGGGGATGATTCCTGTGCTGCAAAACATATTGTTTCCCAAGAGCAATCTTCAAAAGGCTCTGGACGCTTCCTGGCTTAGAAACGAGGTCATTTCCAACAATATAGCCAATGTTGATACACCGGGATACAAGCGAAAAACAGTCAAATTTGAGGAATTTCTCAGCAGCGAAATGAAAACAGGAAAAATCAGCAAGGGGCAGACGCGACTCAAATCATCGGATATCATGGTCTCTCAGGACTACAGCACCCTGAGCTACCGCTCTGACGGCAATAATGTGGATATTGAAAATGAGATGGCCGAGCTGGCCACCAATTCATTGCGTTATAACACCCTTATTCAAAAGATGAACGGCGATTTCCAGAACCTTCGTAAGGTGATCAGGGGAGGTGCTTGATGATGTCTTTTTTCAATGCGTTCAGTATCAGCTCTTCTGCGCTGACAGCCCAAAGGCTCCGCATGGATATCATTTCACAGAATATTGCCAATGTTAACACCACAAGAACCGAGGATGGGACGCCGTACCGCAGGAAGACACTGGTGTTTCAGGAACGCGAAGGTATCCCGTTCTCCCAGTACCTTTCCAGTGCAAGTAAGGAGCGTTATATAAGCGGTGGTGGCGTAAGGGTATCAGCTATCGTGGAGGATCCGTCCCCGTTTAGGGAGGTCTACGATCCCGGCCATCCCGACGCGGACGAGAACGGTATTGTGCAGATGCCCAATGTGGACGTCATTACTGAAATGGTTAACATGATCTCTGCGACCAGGGCATATGAGGCAAACGTAACAGCCATGAACGCATCAAAATCCATGGCATCCAAAGCCCTTGAAATCGGAAGATAAAGCCAAGTTCGGGCTAAAAACTGTCGGAAGGGAATGAGAATATGGCTCTGGAATCTATAAGTTCAATAATCGGCTCTGCATCTGGCATAAAACCAGTTAAGGTTTCGGACTCCGGACAGAGCAATGTGAGTTTTAAAGACATGCTTATGGATGCCATTGAAAATGTCAGCCAGTTGCAGCATGAATCCGATGCCATTACCGAAGATTTCATAGCCGGCCGGACAGACAGCATCCATAGTGTTATGATTGCCGGGACCAAGGCAAGCCTTGCTCTGGATTTCATGATTGAGGTTCGAAACAAGATCATGGATGCTTATCAGGAAATTATGAGAATGCAGGTGTAGGAAAAGTATTTCTGCATATGCGGAAGGAATGTACAAATGAAGGACCCTTTGCCGGAAGGAAGATGATGAGATGCCAGAGGGAATCAAAAAACTAATGGAAAAGATCAAGACTTTTTGGAATGAACTTGAGAAAAGCCAGAAAGTCAGGATTTACGTAATGATTTCTGTTGTTCTGCTTGCTGTTATCGCAACTCTGGTGATGACACTACGAGTGGAATATGTTCCTTTATTTGATTCATCTGAAACCGTCAATCTCAAGCCTGTGGTTGATTATCTCGACGAGAACAATATCAAATATAAAAAAGGTACCAATCAGGTCTTTGTTGACAGCAGGAGAAAGAAGGATATTGAATTTGATCTGTCTACCCAGGGCATTGTATCCCCTGAGGTATCCTTTGCGGACACCTGGTCGAAGCTTTCCCTGACAGCTACAGAGGCCGACAAGCAAAACCTCTGGAAAAACTACCTGACCAATGATCTGGTATACAAGCTCAAGAAATTTGAAAATGTTGAAAACGCCACCGTTCAGTACACCAAGCCTGAAAAAACCTATTGGGCGAGGGACAATGCAGAAGAACAGGGCAGTGCCTATGTGATGCTGAAGACCACAAGCGCTCTCACACCGGATCAGGTGGATGCGGCTGCCAGGGTTGTGGCGGCTTCAATAGGTGTTCCGTCCGACAGGGTAACCATCGTTGACCATAATCTAAATCCGTTGACCCGTCAGGGCAGCAGTGATTTGGTTCGGGCGTCAACGCAGGACGAGATGAGGCGGCAGCGCCAGTTAGAACTGGAAAGCAAGGTCTACGACACCTTCAAGATCGGCCTGGTTCAAAACGCAAACTTTGATACAATGAGTGTTTCCGCTAACCCGACCCTTGATTTTGATACTCATAAAAGCGTATCAAAGGAGTATTCGGCTCCGGATCCGGATGGTCAGGGTTACAGAAACAGCTATGAGTATTTGGAAGAAAACCTGACCAACGGTAATGCGGGCAGCATTCCGGGAACCGATACCAATCCTCAGACTGCGCCGTCCTATCAGATTGGGGACGATGAGCGGTCTGATTACAGCAGAACTCAGTCCTACGAAGAAAGGCTTTTCAATGAAACCAATTCGGAGTCTGAAAAAGCATTGGGCAAGCTGGTAAGCAGCCAGTCAACCATGTCCATTGTTCTGTGGTATGGAAAAGTGGTAGAAACCGCAGATGGCCTTACCCCTGAATACCTGGAAGAGGTGCGGAAACTGGCCGCCGATGCTACCGGTATTCCCTCCCGAAACATAACCGTCAGCATACAGAAGCTGGTTCCCGAACCAATGCCGGTTGTTACGCTCGCTGATACACTCAGAGAACTGTTTGACATGTATGGTTTATATATGCTGATGCTGATTCTTCTGGTTATTATGGTGGTTACAGCCCTGCCCAGAAAGAAGACAGAAGTTGGCCTGGAGCTTGCCACTGCCCAAGCTGCTGCAGGAGTTGCAGATCAGGGAGAGATGGTAGAATCCATTCTGGATATAAGTATTGAAGAACAATCCGAGCTTAAGAAGCAGATAGACAGGTTTGTGCAGCAGAATCCTGATGCGGTAGCTCAGCTTTTAAGAAACTGGATCGCTGAGGATTGGGATTAACTCCGGAGGTATGAACGATTATGGCCGTGAAAAGCGAACAACTGAGAAATCTTACTGGCAGGGAAAAGGCTGCCATGTTGCTGATCACACTGGGGCCTGAGCGTTCCGCGCAGATTTTTAAGCATCTCAAGGAAGAAGAAATAGAACAGCTTACTCTGGAAATAGCCAATATCAGGGCAGTTTCACCTGCAGAGCGTGAAAAGGTATTAAGTGAATTCTATCAGCTTTGCCTTGCTCAGCAATACATAACAGAGGGCGGTATCGGCTATGCCAAGGATATTCTGGAGAAAGCCCTTGGCATCGAAAAGACCATGGAGATTATCAATAAACTTACCGTTTCCCTCCAGGTACGCCCCTTCGATTTTGTAAGGAAGGCAGATCCATCCCAGGTTCTCAACTTCATTCAGAGTGAGCATCCCCAGACCATAGCTCTGATTTTGGCCTATATGAAGCCAGCGCAGGCCGCTGCGGTGCTTTCGGCACTGCCTCAGGACAAGCAGGCCGATGTGGCCAAAAGGATCGCAACTATGGACAGAACATCCCCTGAAATAATTAAGGAAGTGGAGCGGGTTCTCGAAAAGAAACTCTCCAATCTTGTAACTGAGGACTTCACAGCAGTGGGCGGTATCCAGGCCATTGTGGATGTGCTCAACTCAGTTGACCGTGGGACCGAGAAATACATCATGGATACCCTCGAGATTGAGGATGCCGACCTGGCTGAGGATATACGCAAGAGAATGTTTGTATTTGAGGATATTCTCCAGCTTGATAACAGGGCTATCCAGCGTTTCCTTCGGGAGGTGGACAACAGCCTGCTTGCCCTTGCGCTAAAAGGGGCTACCGAGGAGGTTCAGAATGTCATTTACAATAATATGTCCAAGCGATTGGCGGAAATGATCAGGGAGGATATCGAGTATATGGGACCAGTCCGGCTGAAGGATGTGGAAGAGGCTCAGCAGAAGATTGTAAATGTGATCAGAAAACTGGAGGATGCAGGAGAGATCATCATATCGCGTGGCGGAGGAGACGAAATAGTTGTATAGCAATTCATACGGATACGGTGTGTATAAAAGAAACCAGATAAATATGGGGAAGCCATACCAGATCAAAAGCAGCAGCCCTAAGATCGTTGCTGTTGAGGAGCCCGAACTGAAAAAAACCGAGGATCCTGAGAAAAAGGCCGACGAGATTCTAGCCAGGGCAAAAGAAGAGGCCAGCCTCATCATTCAGGAAGCCGAGCTGGAGGCTCAGCGCCTGCTGGAGGAGGCTCAGTCCCAGATAGCGGATCATATCGTGGAAGTCGAGCAAAAGGCCAAGGAAGAGGGCTACAGAAAAGGAGAGAACCTGGCACAGCAGCATTATCAGGAACTTCTGGCGGAAGCTGAGGAGTTCAGAAAAAGGTCAATTACAGAATATGAGGACACCATTCGCTCATTGGAGCATGATATCGTGGAGTTGTCGCTTAATATAGCCAGAAAAGTGCTGGGCGCCGAGCTGGAAACCAGCAGGGAAGCTATCCTCAAGATAGCCGGGGAGGCCATTGATGCCTGTCTTAACAAAGATCAGATTATACTGAGGGTTTCAGTTGAAGATTATGATTATGTGATGGAAAACAT
>LFSK01000140.1 GCA_001512555.1 Clostridiaceae bacterium DTU059
GTACAGATTAAAGCGCTCCATGAACTGTGCGATGATATCGCTTCAAGATACAGGATAGTCGCGATCAAGCGTCATGCAGACTACCCGTCTGGAAAAGGGAAAGATTGCCCAGGAAAATACTTCCCCTGGGATAGATTTATCAGTGAAAGGGAGATTGGTATGGTTAGTGAGACATGGAAGAACAAGGCGGTTGAGTTCGTTCTCAGGTTTCAGAGGGAAACCGGGCTGGTAGAGGACGGCAAGGCTGGGGTCGACACTAATTCAAAGCTGGACGAGATTCTAATAAAACTTAAAGATCCGCCAAAGGACGACGGGCAGGCAATCAGAAAGGCTTGGAATGATTTTCTGAATTCGTTGCAATAGGATGAGGGTCACATAAACCATGAACAATGATGCTTTAGCGGAGGCGCCGCGTGACCGGAACGACATTTAGGGCAGAAGCGCTGGTTGTGGGTAAGATGATGCCGGCAAGGAATGATAACCTTTTTCATAAGAAGGTGAAGAATCATGAGCATTATGCAGACGGGAACCGTGCTTGCAATTGTGGTAATCACATACCTGATTGGGTCTGCTGCAAAGCTGATTCCAAAGATAAAGGATGAACTGATTCCGGTTATTGTCGGGATTGCAGGTGGAATTTTTGGTGTAATCGGAATGTATGTAATGCCCGATTTTCCTGCAAATGACATTCTGAACGCAATCGCAATTGGCATTGTGTCAGGATTGGCATCCACAGGTGTGAACCAGGTATATAAGCAGCTATCAATTAAGGATGAAAAAGATGAGTAAGAGTTCTTTATTGAGTTGTGTAAAAATATCGCCGAGCAGTACCAATCCAGGAAAAGACACGGTCGAAAAGATTACCATGCGTCACATACAGTTAATTGATGCTATCGTGAAGAAAACGATCCCATGAAAATTAGTCATAACTGTGCTATAATATCGTAAGAACCTGCTTTTCTAAGTTCAAAAGACTTTAATTTATTACGGGTATCCTTGAAATTGATTTGCTCAAGCAATTGTTTTGAGCAAATCCTTGGTTTTCCTTGTCCAAATTTACGGACTCATAATTAAATCAAAGCTAACGAAAAAGCGTATTTATCAGCATACTGAGGTAATGTTCTTCACTCAGGCTTAATAAAGGTTTTTAAATATGGCTCTATTATTCTATGCCATTTATTTGTCAAAGGATGGTTTTCACTTAATTTTGAAGTGAGTGTGACTATTTCAGGCTGTCTTTAGTTCTGTGCGGCTGTAGATTATAGCATTAATTGTATTAATAGACCAAGCTTTTATTGGGCTCTTAAAAACCCTTTGATGAAACAGAGGAGCAGGTGCTCAAGAACATTGAGAAATTATAGAAAGAAGGAGGTCAAAAATGTAAATGGGAATTAATCAGGCTGGAAGATGGGAAAGATTTTGCCGATCCGTCTATCGTAAAATTGATCTTGCCGCAGAATCAAGAAGAGCCCGGAAAGCCTGCCGGAAGCAGCTTTCCGCCCTAAACGGAGGGTATCGGGGCAGTAAACGTCTTTATCGTTCTCAAGTAACCCCTTTTTGGGCCAGATACGGGATCAGACCTAAAAAGATGTGGTATGACCTGTATTGCTATAAGGGTTCGGAGTATGATCCGCGGTATATACCGGAGGATCTTTATTGGCAGAGAATCTATCCTGCGCTTAACAAACCCGATTTTCGCCACGCATATACAGATAAGTGCTTCTATACCAGGCTGTTTCCTGACCTGAAACAGCCCCGCACAATCCTTAGAAACAGCAATCACAGTTTTTATGATGGCTCCGATAACATAATCAGTTTTGAACAGGCAAAATCCCTTCTGGAGCGGGAGGAAAGGTTCGTGATAAAACCTGCCATATATAGCGGGGAAGGTGTTGATATCTTTTTCTACGAGAGAAAAGAGAATTGCCGTACAGATTTTGAGAAGCTGCTCAAATCCTATGGTTCCGACTATATTGTCCAGGAAATTGTTGAGCAGCATGAAGTATTGGCGTCGATACATCCGGAATCTATAAATACTATTCGGGTTATTTCATTTCTGTTCCGGGGTGAGGTTCATATTTCTTCATCCATCCTGCGTATGGGTGTCGGAGGATCACGCCTTGATAATTACTCGGCAGGCGGGATAGTCTGCCCTGTTCTTCCTGATGGGAGGCTCGCCGAAAAGGCGCTGAACAGACAGTCCCAATGGGTGACAAAGCATCCAGGCGGTACTGTCTATGCTGATGTGAAAATTCCTTCATATGACCGGGTCCTGGAGACCATTCGCAGGGTTCACAAGGACATACCCCATTTCCGGATTATTGGATGGGATTTCTCTATCGACCCGGATGGAGATCCGGTTCTTATCGAATACAACGGTGCACCCGGCATGAATCAGGTAAGCTGTGGGCCGCTTTTCGGGGATCTCACAGAGTCTGTTCTCGACATGATTTTCTTAGGCAAATCCGAATTTGCAAATAAACCTGAAAATTCAAATAAAAAAATATAAAGAAAAGGATGATAGTATGAGAATTGCTATTTTAGGTGCCGGTAACGGCGGAACAGCTGTAGCCGCAGAATTGAGCCTGCGCGGACACTCGGTGACACTTATTAAAACGTCCAATGCCATGCATGACCAAAACTTCAATTACCTTCTGGAGCATGGCGGTTCGGTTAAGCTTATTGAAGAGGGAAGAATGACTAATGCCAAGATCGGACATGTAACCAGAAATCTCTCGCCCATCAGTGAGAGCGAGGTTGTCATCATCTATATACAGACCAATTATCACGAGAACCTGATTAAACGCATAAAACCATACCTTCGTGATGGCCAGATTCTCCTGATAAATCCCGGCTATCTCTCTACTGCCTATGTGCTGAAGCATTGTTCAGATATTGATCTCACTGTTTGCGAGGCTCAGAGTTCCTTTGTGGATTGCAGGATCAGCGAGCCGGGAGTCATAAGGATTGGTTTTCGAAATGTTCGTAATCCCCTTGGCATCTATCCAGTACGTCGAACCGAAGAAAGCCGCAGGAAGCTTGATTTACTCGGTTTTCCTTTTACATATCTCCCCTCTGTGATTGAGGCTGCTCTACATAATCCGAATTTGATTGTACATACTGTTGGGGGGATTATGAGCATACCTCGCATTGAAAAGACCAACGGCGATTATTGCATGTACCACGAGGTCTTTACTCCCAGTGTTTGGCGCATTCTTGAGGCTCTGGACCATGAAAAAATGGATGTAATGGAGCGGCTGGGATGCGAGCGCATTCCTTATGTGGAAGCCTGCAAATACCGTAATACTCTGGATGATACCCGCGATGCCAAGGAGGTTTTCTTCTGGTATGCTGGCATGCCCACACGTGCAAAAGGTCCTGTTAAGGTTGATTCCAGATACATATCCGAGGATGTACCTCAGGGGCTTGTTTTGCTTGAGAGTCTGGGACTTAAATATGGAGTAAAGACCCCTGTTTGCACTTCGTTGATCAACATGGCATCTGCTGCATTAGGCCGTGATCTGAGACTGGAAGGCAGAACCATAGAACGATTGGGCGAGGATATATTAGACCTCATTATGCAGGATAAAAAAGGTCTAAGCGACGAGATGGAATTGGAACTGGCATTTGCTTAATATTACTCCTGTATAGAAAACATCTCTTCCGGTTAGGAATAATAATTGATAGCCGGAAGAGATGTTTATTTTTAACTGTCACCAATAATGGGTAAAGATTAATCAGATAAAAATGGTAGGGATTAGCCGGACAGCAAAATATAAAAATTATAGTTGAAAAGGAGAGAGGATACATGAGTGATGTTAAGTTAGCAGTGATCTATTACAGCATGGGCGGCACCAACTATCAGCTGGCGCAATGGGCAGTAGAAGGCGGAAAAGAGGCAGGGGCTGAAGTAAAGCTGTTTAAAGTGCGGGAACTTGCACCCCAATCTGCCATAGACAATAATCCTGTTTGGAAAGCCCATCTTGAAACCACAAAGGATATTCCCGAGGCTACACCCAATGATCTGGAATGGGCGGATGCTATTATATTCAGCGCCCCAACCAGGTTCGGAGTTATGGCGTCCCAGATGAAGCAGTTTCTCGATACCACCGGAGGCCTTTGGGCACAGGGCAAGACCGTAAACAAAGTGGTGAGTGCCATGTCATCTGCCCAGAATCCCCATGGCGGTCAGGAAGCAACCGTTTTATCCATCTATACGGTAATGTGCCATTGGGGTGCTATTATTGCAGCCCCAGGATTTACAGATCCGGCTGTTTTTGAAGCCGGTGGGAATCCCTATGGTACAACCGTAACTGTTGATGAGGACGGAAAAATGGTTGAAAATGTGGAGGCCGCTGTTAAACATCAGGCGAAACGGACAGTTACAGTGGCACGATGGCTTAAAAAAGGCAGAGAAGGGTAATGTGGCAGTGAAGAAACCCTGTTGATTTTTGAACTGTTAAAACTAACAAACCTCCACAGCCGTTAGATCATAACTGACTGTGGAGGTTTAGCATACCTTACATAATTTACTTCAGTTCAAATCGATGTACTTTGCAGTCACACCTTCAAGTTCGTTCAGTTCTTTCACAAGGGTCTCAACGTCCTCCCTTGTGCCATAGGGCTGTAATACGATAATCCCGTCGTTAGAACAGGAACCCTCGCTTACTTCATGCAATCCCAAACGTGTTTTGATCCTGCACCCGTTCCTTGTGAGGACTTCCTGGAATTTTGCGGCGTTATCAACCCTGTTATCCAGTCGGACGCCAATGATGTAGTAGCAAGACATAAAAAACCCCTCCCCATTACCAATAGTTGCCTTTGCACTCATTATAACCATTCCGCAGTTCTGATACAAGCCTCATAAAGGATGTGCGGTTTCATTGATTAATTCCAAATTAAGGCGTTGGCAATTTTTGTTGCTGGCAGCATGGAGAAGAAAGAAATCAGGTACTGAGCCTGGGATCATCATAGGAGAACGGCAGGAGCGGTGGTAATACAAATGTTAGGAAAATGTTAACAGGTCTCTGGAAAAACATAGTACAATATAATATAGGTTAACACATTATTAGATGGGTCAAGCTGCTCCATAGTTGAGCCTGAAGGCGAAAGGGGGCTTTTCACATGAAAAAGGCTGTGCGCCTGCTTGTTGTGTGGCTACTCTGTTTGAGTATGGCAGGCTGTTCATCATCTGAATTAGTCAATGAACCAACTACTTCTCCAAGTTTAGAGCCTGCTCCTCATTACACGGCTGAGGAAACGGAGGAGCGCCGTACAAATAAGGATGGCGAGGAAAGCGCCGCTGAAGATGAAAAGGTTATTACGGTATATTGCGATACCGGAGAAGTTTTCGACCTTATAAAGAAGTTTCAGGAACTCCATCCCGATTTTGAGTATGAAATCGAAATATATACCGAATATGCATTCGGTGATGAGTACCCTGATCGTGTTCATGATCTGGTTAACGGAAGATTGGACGTAAT
>LFSK01000070.1 GCA_001512555.1 Clostridiaceae bacterium DTU059
AAACCCTTTCAATGGCAGTTTTACTAAAACCTTAATTCTACCCTTATACCCTGAAAAGGGACACGGCTTCCAGAAGCTTTTCCGCGCTTTCCTTTACGGCCTTGACCTGTTCCAGAACCTGGTTTGATCTTTCCGCTACAAGGTTCGTTTCATTGGCCATATCCACTGTGTCGGAAGCCCCCTGAACCGCTGCCTCAGAAACATCATTTATAGCTCTGATGATACTTTGGACTGAGGAGTACAGCTGCTGGGAAGTGGCGCTGAACTCGGTTACCATATCGTCTATCATGCGCGCATCCTCATTATATTGCTTTCCTGTTTCAACAAGCATGTCATAGTCTTTGGCCACCTTTTCATCCAGGAAACCGAGTACCTGCTCCGAGCTTTCAGAAAGGTGATGCACCGACTCCAGTACCTGCTGGGTGACATTCTGTATTTCTGTGGCAGTTTCCTTTGAATTCTCAGCCAGTTTTCTTATCTCATCGGCCACAACAGCAAAACCGCTGCCCGTGTTCCCGGCCTGTGCGGCCTCTATCGCTGCGTTCAGGGCCAAAAGATTGGTTTGGGCGGCTATTTCAAGGATGGCGTCTGAAAGCACGCTTATCCTTTCTACAGCCCTTGATTTTTCTATTGCCTCCCGGAGCTTTTCGGCTGTGTTCTGAAGTATATCCTGTGCGCTTTTTTGGGATTCCACCGCATTCGTTCTCAATTCATCCGCCCTGTTGCTCACCTCGCCCGCAGATTCGGCACCTTTCTGGGCTTTGACGGCAATGGATTCTATCGCCGCCTCGATTTCGGTAGTGGTTGCGTTCATCTCTTCTGCCATGGCCGATGTTTCTTCCATTTTCGCCGACAGAGCCTCGGTTATGGAAGCCATTACATTTATCTGCTGTGTCAGTTTAGCCATGTTCTCGCCGGTAACAGAATTTGCCCGGTCTACTCTTTCTGCCTCCTGGATAACATTCTCAATTATCTTCGATACATTATCATTTATTTTTTTAAACCCTCTGGCAAGTTCGCCTATCTCGTCACGCCTGTTGGCATACTTCTCGTTCAAACCGGTAGTGAAGTCTCCCTCCGACATGGTCATACACTGTCTTGTTAATTCCACAACAGGCTTGGAGATGTTCTTGCCCATGAAATAGGAAACCTGAAAACCTGCGGCCAGGAATAAACAGGATACAGCTAAAATAATCCATTTCAAATTTGATAAGGAGGACAAGATCTCTGCCCTGTCCACGGATACAGCGATGGACCAGCCATAGCCCGGAATAGGCGCAAAACCTGCCACTTTTGAAACGCCTTTGTATTTATATGTATCAAAACCTGTTTCTCCTTCGGTCATTTTTTTCTGAACATCATTGAAGTTTTCAAATCCCAGATCATTGCCGTTCAATGACTCCTCAACGGTGGCTGAAGTTAATGTGTCAGTATCTGTGGAAGATTCTGATGATAAGGTTTGGGTGGCTCCGGTGACGGCATCGGCAGCTCGGTTTTCGATAATATCCAAAAGCAGCTGGGTATCGGCGTG
>LFSK01000082.1 GCA_001512555.1 Clostridiaceae bacterium DTU059
AGATAAACTCTTTCTCCCATTGTCCCGTTCTCCTTTGTTACTTTGCCAGGGAGATCTGTTGCTACACTGCGTTCGGTATCGCAATGACAGTTCGGGTGCGTCATTGCGATGAGGAAAAGCCGACGAAGCAATCTCTGAGATTACCGCACTTCGCTCGCAATGACAGGCTAATATATCTTCACCTGATGAAGTTGGTTTTGATGGGGGGCTCGCCCTTGGGTATCGTGATCCCCTTCTCCTGGCCTGCCTTGATGCATTTGAGCAGCCAGGCCATATTGTTCCCAAGTGTTCGCATGGTCTGCATACCTTCCTCATCCCTCATGACTTCCTCCGGCGTATTCCCGTGTACCATGTTCCAATACTGGGAGGATACAATGGGCATTTGACAGATGGAAAAGTATTTATTGATCTGATCGAAGGCTGCCGAGGCTCCTCCCCGGCGACAGCTGACAACAGCGGCACCAAGCTTTCCCTTGTACAGCCGTGCTTTTCCATAGAAAGCCCTGTCCATAAAGGATGTCAGGGCTCCTGAAGCGGCGGCGTAATGAACCGGAGAGCCAAATACAAAGCCATCGGTTTCCGGCACCTTGCTTAAAAATTCATTTACTATATCATCCACAATGCATTTCCCAGTCTTAAGACATTTGCCGCAGGCAATACAGCCTTGTACCGCCTTTGCACCCACCTGGAAAATCTCTGTTTTAATGCCATTTTGCTGAAGAACCTTTTCCACCTCAGTCAGGGCTGTATAAGTGCAACCCTTGGCGCGGGG
>LFSK01000037.1 GCA_001512555.1 Clostridiaceae bacterium DTU059
AAAATTATTAAAATACTGTATACTATTATACAAAGAAGACGACACCTTTCCGTTTTGATTTTATTTGGTAACTTTATCTTAACAGGTTGTCATCTTCTTTTCTATTTCTCTTCCTGTTTGAAACCCTACAGTAACTTTACGCTATGCCCGTACCTTCATGTTCTGCTAAAGCCGTTCAGCATGCAGGAAGGGTTCTAAAAGAAACAATATTTCCACAGATTACTGGATAACCTTCCCACTTATTAAATACTTCCGAAAAAACGGGGTCTTTTGTCGGTAAATCCCCCATCATTGCCGTTATGGTGTATAATTATCGTAATCCTCAATTAAATGCGGCTCCGTGGGCATAGGGCAAAGGTGTACAGATGTTCGACAGAAAATTTTTCTTCAGACTCCTATGGCCTGTTCTTATCGAACAGGCATTGGCAACGACCATTGGCATGGTCAATACAATGATGGTAAGCGGTGTTGGCATGACGGCCATATCCGCGGTCAGCATTGTAACGTCGTTGAACTACCTTATCATGAACCTTTTCACCTCATTTGCCACAGGAGCGACGGTGGTGGTGGCACAAAGCATAGGCGCCGGAAATATGGAACGCGCCAACAGAACTGCTGTCCAGTCTACTGTGGTCTGCGTACTGAGCGCCATAGCCTGCGGTCTGACCTTCATCATTTTTGGAGGAACAACCGTAAACCTCCTCTTTGGTGATGCAGAAGAACAAGTTAAACAATATGCCAAGGTTTATTTGAATTATTCCGCCCTGTCCTATCCATTCCTTGCCGCTTTTTCCATGGCGGCCGGGGTCATGAGGGGCAGTGGAGACACACGATCTCCCATGAGGATTTCCATCCTGTCCAATGTGATCAATGTTGGTGTTGGAGCCCTTTGTATCTACCTGCTGGGATGGGGAGTGTCCGGTGTTGGAATTGCACTTTTGACATCACGAATTGCATCGACCCTTCTCATTGGGTTCATACTATATCATAATGATGGAGTCAATATACGAAAAATGTCCTTGAAACCGCAAAAGGACATCATTGCCCCGGTACTCAGAATTGGCGTGCCTGCCGGTATCGACGGGCTGATATTTAACGGTGGGAAACTGATCATACAGACCTTTGTTACGGCTTTGGGAACTGCGTCGCTTGCCGCCAACAGTATAGCCGGATCTATCACCGAACTGATCAATATCCCCGGCAGTTCCCTCTCCCTTGTGGCTGTGACCATTGTGGGACAAGCCATAGGATCAGAGGTCTATGGGAAGGAACTTAGAAAAACTATCAGGTTGCTGACCGGTTATACCGTCCTGCTGCTCATGGCTACAACCCTGATCATGGTGCCCCTGCTTCCCGTGGTTGTACAATTCTATTCCCCTCCCGAGGATGTTAAAGATATGATTTTTTCAGTGCTCCACATTGTATTAGTGGTCATGCCCTTCTTGTGGCCCATCGCCTTTGTTCTGCCTTCCTGCATCAGGAGCACCGGTGATTCCACCTCTGTAACAGTTGTTTCGGTTCTTAGCATGTGGTTTGTGCGGGTGCTGGGGGCGTGGTTTACGGTTCATCATACCGGGTGGGGTCTCAACGGCATTTGGATATTCTGGTGTGCGGATTGGGTAGTCCGCGGAATAGCATTCATCATCAGGTCAAAATCAAGCCCTTATATTAGCGGAAAGCGTTGGCAGGAGCGGCCTAAAAATGTTTGACATGGGAATA
>LFSK01000137.1 GCA_001512555.1 Clostridiaceae bacterium DTU059
GGCTACACCACGCCTACCGAAATACAGAGCAAAGCCATACCACATATATTAAAACAAAAAGATATCATAGTCAGATCCAAAACAGGAAGCGGAAAGACAGCGGTTTTTGGTGTCTCAATATTACAGTTGACAGATCCTGAAGCTCCCGGTCCCCAGGGTTTGATCCTCACACCCACAAGGGAACTGGCAGTTCAGGTGGACAACGATCTTAAGCTCCTGTCCAGGCATCTAAGCCACAGGACTACAGCCGTGTACGGCAAGCACAGTATGAATCTTGAAATCCAGGCCATCAGAAAAGGCCTTACTATCATTACGGGCACACCGGGACGGGTCTATGACCATATAAGTAATGGCAATCTGGAAACCGGAAACATTCGTTTTCTCGTTCTGGACGAAGCTGACCGGATGCTGGATATGGGCTTTATCGATCAGGTTGAAAAGATTATCCGAACCCTTCCGAGGGATCGGGTAACCCTCCTTTTTTCAGCCACTATACCGCCCGAAATTGAGAAAATATGCGGCAAATATATGAAAAACCCTCTGACCATCGAGATAGAGTCTCAAACAAAGACTGTGGATACCATCAGCCAGTGTTACTATCGTGTTGAGAACAACGAAAAGCTTACCCGCTTGAACCAGTTGCTCCTAACCATACGCCCCGAGAGCTGTATGAT
>LFSK01000043.1:0-6364 GCA_001512555.1 Clostridiaceae bacterium DTU059
GCCACACCCTATGCCGGAGAGTTTTCATATGAGCTTGTACATAAAGCCATTTCTGATTTTGCAGCCCTGCCGGGCGCGGACATTAATGAACCGGCCATTCCACCGCTTCCATCGAGACCTCCGGTGCTTTGTGCCGGATGCCCCCACAGGGCTTCCTTCTATGCGGTCAAAAAGGCCATGAAGGGACAAAAAGCTGTTTTTACAGGTGACATCGGCTGCTATACCCTTGGCAATGCGAAGCCTCTTAACATGGTGGATACCTGCCTGTGCATGGGCGCTTCGGTCAGTGTGGCACAGGGAATCAAGCGGGTCGAACCGGATACCAGGCTGTTTGCCTTTATTGGGGATTCCACATTTTTTCATACCGGAATACCCGGTGTTATCAACGCCGTCTATAACCAGACCGATATTGTACTTGTGGTTCTCGACAACAGCACAACAGCCATGACCGGGCATCAGCCCCACCCCGGAACAGCAAAGACCATGATGGGCAATGTATCGGAAAAAATAGATATCGAGGGTCTATTGAGATCCATCGGAGTTAAGTGGGTACAAAAAATAAACCCCTTTGACCAGAAAGCGGCCATCACGGCGGTGAAGGAAGCATCAAACGTGAAGGGCGTTTCGGCTATTATATTTGAAGCTCCCTGTATCGCACTGGTGAAAAAGCCTGAGCCTCTCAGGGTGGACTCCCATATATGCAGGGCATGTGGTCTGTGTATCAGGGAGATCGGATGCCCATCCATGATCCTGAAGGAAGATGGCAAGGTGCAAATCGAGCCATCCACCTGTTATGCCTGTGGGTTATGCAGCAGTATATGCCCCTTTGGAGCCATTGGAGGTATGAATCATGAAGGCTGATATTCTTATTGCAGGTGTTGGCGGGCAGGGTCAGATTCTGGCATCCCGGCTCATAGGTGCGGCAGCCATACTTGAGGGCTATACCGTGAGGACTGGGGAAACCATTGGGATGTCTCAGCGGGGCGGCTCGGTGGTCAGTCATGTCCGAATAGGCGGAGAAAGCAAATCGGCCACCATTCCCTTCGGTCAGGCCGATCTGATGATAGGTTTTGAGCTTTGCGAAACAGTAAGGAACATAAAGCGTCTTTCTGAAAACGGCAGGCTCATTGTGAATACTCAAAGGATCAATCCTGTCACCGTATCCCTGGGCATGGACGAATATGACACTAATGCTATGGAAGACGCCTTAAGAAACGCCACCAGTAACCTTATCATGCTGGATGGCTATACCCTGGCCCGTCAGGCAGGATCGGTCAAGGCTGTGAATGTGGTTTTGCTGGGCGCAGCTGTTGGGTCAGGATATTTGCCCCTTTCAAGGGATTCATTCCTGGAAGCCATAGAGGAAATCATTCCCCAAAGGTTTCATAATCTGAATTATGCTGCATTTAACAGCGGCCATGACCTGGCAGAACGTATGATTGCGGAAAACACTTAAGTCGAGATAGTATTCAGTGTAGCTAGAGGAGAGATATGCATGAGATCAGAACAGTTTGCAAGTATTAAGGCGCTGTTGGAAAGGGTTTTTGCCAACAGTCCCTTCTATCGCAGGAAGTTTGGTGAGGCCGGACTCACGGCAGAAAGTATCAAATCACCTGAGGATTTTCTAAAAATACCCTATTCAGACAAGGAAGAGCTAAGGCTTGCCTATCCTTTAGGTTTGCTATCGGTCGACCAGGATGAGATCATACGAATACATTCCTCCTCCGGGACAACCGGAAGCCCCGTTATTATTCCATATACACGCCAGGATGTTGAGGACTGGACTGAGATGTTTGCCCGTTGCTATGAGATAGCGGGCATAACAAAAAAAGATGTCATCCAGATCACACCGGGTTATGGATTATGGACAGCGGGCATCGGTTTTCAAGCAGGAGCCGAAAAACTGGGAGCCATGGCCGTGCCCATGGGACCGGGCAATACCGAAAAGCAGCTCCAGATGATGATTGACCTTAAGAGCACTGTGCTCTGCGCCACATCCTCCTATGCCCTGCTCCTCTCTGAGGAAGTGGAAAGGCGCGGGATAAAGGACAAGATCCATTTAAAGAAAGGGGTTATCGGTTCGGAGCGCTGGGGAGACCTGATGAGAAAGCGTATCCGGGAGGGTTTGGATATTGAACTTTTTGACATTTATGGCCTTACAGAGATCTACGGCCCCGGCATCGCCATAGATTGCGAACATCATAAAGGCATGCACTTTTTTGACGATTTTCTCTACTTTGAGATTATCGACTGTAATACGGGAGAAGTCCTGCCCGATGGCGAATTTGGGGAACTGGTGGTTACCACTCTCAGGAAAGAGGGCGCTCCTCTGGTTCGCTACCGCACCCACGATCTGACTAGGATTATCCCTGAAAAATGCCCCTGCGGCAGAAGCTATCCCATGATCGACCGGATAATCGGCAGAACCGACGACATGGTCAAGGTAAAGGGCGTAAACATCTATCCGGGGCAGGTGGACAGCATTTTAAAGGATATACCCGGTGTAAGCAGCGAGTATCAGATTGTTATCGATCACCGCAACGGCAAGGATACGCTAACTTTGCGGGTGGAAAAGGAACCCGACTGCGACAGGTCTGATCTTGACAGCATGATCATGGACTGCTTTAAGAAGAAGATCGGCATCAAAATCCATGTTGAGCCGGTAGCTTTTGGGCAACTTCCCCGAAGCGAAAAGAAGAGTAAAAGGGTATTAGATTACAGGGTTAAATAATGGGCTTAAGCCTTTCCCATAAAAATTGGCCGTGCCCATTATAACTTCCATATAAAAGCCAGGGAAAGCCTCAATTATCGGCCTTATCTCCCCGGCTTTTTGTTCTTTTACAATAAGGCAAGTATCTGCTGTTCAGTCTATGATGCTCCAGACAGGCTTTGCAATCACCATGGCGGAGGCATTTCTTCCTTTTACAGGTACAGTATTCTTTACCGTTCTCCAGCATATTCAACCCCCCGTCCGCACTGATTCATTCACTCGCTCCCCATATGATCCTTCTGCTTCATTCTGTCACACCACCGTATTGATGGCAAGTCATTCTCACAGTTCAAGTTAATAATTAAGAAGATGGGGAACTGCATAGTGCAATTCCCCATCCTGTCAAGTTCTATACAGAAACTTGTTTTTCAGGTTTTTCATCCAGTCTCGGATCGGAGGCATTGAGATAGCGGGTTATAAAAAAGGACTACCGAAATGATTAACCAATGTATTTCGCCATGAACAGACAGGGGTTCTCCTCATTCCAGAACAGTGGAAAGACCTCCAGCGGGTAGAATCCATTCTTTAAGTAGAATGCCCTTGTCTGTTCGTATGGTTCATACTGTGCCGAAGCGTCAAGAGTCTTTACAGTGATGAATTTGAAACCATTTCTCCTGCCATAGTCCTCGACAGCCTTAAGCATAGCGCGACCCACGCCCTGTCTGTGGTATTCTTTCAATACTCCCAGGTTATACATATCCATGGTGTATTGATTATGCATTTTAAGAGCAATAAACCCGATGGCCCTGTCTCCGTCAAAGGCTACAAAAAAGGGCATGTCCCGGTGTATGACAGACTTCTTCTTAATATCCTCTGGCGGGCTGAACCAATCCGGCAGCGCATTCATTATTTCAAGGGTTATGTGTGTTTTCAGGTCCTTATCATGGATTTCCCTGACTTCGAACAAATAAATCCGCCTCCTTTACTTCTGTGGCAGGCTTCTCCTTCATCGCCCCATCAGCTTTTTTAGCAGTCCCAGTTTATCATTATAAGGCGGGTATCTGAGCTTGATATCCACCAAAAAAGATTTTTTCATTATGCTTTTTTGATGGCTGAAGGTATCAAAGCTCCATCTTCCATGGTACCTTCCCATCCCGCTTTCTCCTACCCCGCCAAAGGGCATGAAGGATGTAGCAAGATGTATGATGGTATCGTTTATGCAGCCGCCGCCAAAGGAAATGCTCTTCACAATCCGCCTTTCCACATTTTTATCCTTTGTGAAAAGGTACAAGGCAAGGGGCTTGGGGCGACTGTTCACTGCTCTAACCACATCGGCTATATCATCAAACTCCAGAACCGGCAGAATGGGGCCGAATATTTCCTCCTGCATGACTGGGGATTCCCAGCCGACCTGATCCATAATGGTGGGCGATATTTGATGAGTGGTTTCATTCACATCACCGCCCACTATTATTCTTCCGTCAGACAGCAGGCCTTCCAAACGGTTAAAATGTTTCTCATTAATAATTTTAGGATACTCGGGATTTCGGCAGGGAACCTCCCCGTAAAACTCGGTGATGTATCTTTCCATGGCACTGATGAGCCGGTCTTTTATCTCCCTGTGAACAAGCAGATAGTCCGGAGCCACACAGGTCTGTCCGCTGTTTAGGCACTTGCCCCAAACAATCCTTCTTGCCGCAATATCAATGTTTACGTTCTTATCCACTATGCACGGGCTTTTACCGCCAAGCTCCAGTGTAACCGGGGTCAGGTGTCTTGATGCCGCTTCCATCACGGTCTTTCCGACGCCTATGCTGCCAGTAAAAAAGATATAATCAAATTTCTGCTTCAAAAGCTCCTGGTTGGCTTCCCTGCCTCCCTCATTAACTGCTATGTATTCTTCACCGAAGCAATCACCTATAAGCTTTTTGATCACAGCAGATGTATGGGGTGAATATGACGAGGGCTTAACCACTGCGCAATTTCCCGCCGCTATAGCTCCGGTTAAAGGCGCGATGGAAAGCTGAAATGGATAGTTCCACGGGGACATGATCAGCACAACGCCATATGGCTCCGGCACCATATAGGAAGAGGACTTGAAATGCACGATGGGCGTCCTCACCTTCTTTTCCCTGGCCCATCTGGGCAAATTTTTGATGGCATCATTCAGTTCTGTATAAACAATGCCCAGTTCTGTAGCAAAAGCTTCAAATGCTGACTTGTTCAGATCTTTCTTCAGGGCATCCAGTATGTCATTCTCGTGTGCCTTAATGGCAGATTTCAGCTTTTTCAAGGCATTCAGGCGAAAGGAAACATCCATGGTTTTTCCGCCTGAGAAAAAGACTCTCTGCCTTTCAATGATATCCCTTATGTCCATCATGGCAACATCTCCTTAAAAAAACAGAAGACCGCAATATCTTAAAACGGGGATAGTTGCTGTCTTCTGCTGATCCTGCATCAACTCTTTTTCAGTTACTTAATCCCTAGCCGTTCACCGTATTTTTCGATGACGTAATCCATATCCTTATCGCCGCGGCCGGACAAGTTGACCAGTATGGATCCTGTTCCCATTTCCTTTGCAAGTTTCATGGCGTATGCAACGGCATGGGCGCTTTCCAGTGCCGGGATTATACCTTCCAGTCTGGATAATGTGGAAAATGCATGAATGGCCTCTTCATCATCGGCTGTCACATATTTTACACGTCCCAACTCCTTCCAGTAGGCGTGTTCCGGGCCACTTGAGGGATAGTCCAGGCCACTGGCAATGGAGTAAACCGGAGCGGGCTCACCCTTTTCATCTTTAAGCATTATAGAGTTAAATCCGTGCATGACACCTTCAGATCCATAGGTTAAGCTGGCCGCATGTTGACCCAGTTCTGTACCAAGACCAAGGGGCTCAACACCATATAATTCCACGGGGTCATTCAAAAATGCCGACATAATTCCAGCTGCATTTGAACCGCCGCCTACACAGGCAACAACGGCATCCGGCAATTCTCCGGTCATATCCATGAACTGTTGCCTGGCTTCAACTCCCACCACCGACTGAAAGTCCCTCACCATTAAGGGGAAGGGATGGGGTCCCACAACCGATCCGATGCAATAAATGGTGTCCTCATATTCATTGAGATATGCTTCAAAGGCAGCATCAACCGCTTCCTTCAAGGTCTTCAGTCCATGGGTAACCGGTATAACACGTGCCCCCAATAATTTCATGCGAGCCACATTGGGCGCCTGTTTTGCAATATCCACTTCTCCCATATAAATATCGCATTCCAAGCCAAAATAAGCAGCAGCCGTAGCCAGTGCAACCCCATGCTGCCCGGCACCTGTTTCTGCAATGATCTTTTTCTTGCCTAAAAATTTGGCCAGAAGTCCCTCGCCCATACAATGGTTCAGCTTATGGGCTCCTGTATGGTTCAGATCCTCACGCTTCAGATATATCTGGCAATTGCCAATGGAGTTGGATAAGCGTTCGCAATGGCATACTGGTGTGGGGCGCCCTTGAAATTCTTTTCTGATCCTTCTCAGTTCATGGATGAACTTGGTACTCTTACATATGGCCTGATAGGCCGTAGCAATTCTTTTAAACTCGTCTACCAGTTGCGGTGGAATATACGCACCGCCATACCTGCCAAAAAAACCGTCCTTGTC
>LFSK01000043.1:6514-15747 GCA_001512555.1 Clostridiaceae bacterium DTU059
CGCCTGCCGCTTCTGCTTTATGATTACAAGGGCCACTGCAAGGACGGCAACAGCGATGCCCAACTGCATACCCATGTAGCCCAATAATGGTCTTAGCGTATCTGAAGTGATGCTTCCCATATTTATGATTTCATTATTAAACTTCACGAACCAGTAGGTGGGCAGAATCTGAGCAAAGGACAGAACCTGCTCCCCAAGAAGATACTGTGGGACAAAGACGCCGCTGGTAAAGCTCATGCCAAGGGTCAGCACATTTGTTACCGCCGACATGGTATTTCGGCTTTTAAGCACACTTCCGACCATGAAGCTTATGCTCAGGCCCACAAGAGAGAAGACAAAGGCGTTGAGAGCCATGAGCATGACCTGCTTTGTCAGCATGGTTTTTCCATACATAATAAACCCTAATGCCATCATGATAATCCAGCATACCACTGCATAGATGAGGTTTCCAAAAAGGATCTGCATATTCTGTTGCCTGAGAGGAACCGGCGAACAGAGGGTTCTTCTTCGAATATCCTGCTGATTGAAGACCAGCATGAAAGTACCCACGCCCAGGATCAAAAGGCTCAGAAGCACATACGACATATAATTAAAAAAGGCACCGATGGCTTCGCTTGTATCAGCACTTACTTCAAAAGACTTAACCTCTACAGCTGTCTCGACAGACAGATCCTTGCTGACCCGGTCAACCAGGTCCTGCTGCGAGATTGGAGTATTGGCCAGATAGAACCTTGCCGTATTCAAGAATTTGTTGATATTCATGTCCAGATACACTGAGGAAACTGAGCCGGGTCTGCTGGTCTTCTCAAGTTCAATGGCCCTGCCTGCCAGAAAGGCTTCAGTAAACCCGGAAGGTATCCTGAGAATGTAGTCAACGTCTTCAAAGAAAAGTGCATCCTGCAAAGAAGCCTGGTCATGCTCTACATCGATCATGTCGGCATACTGTGAAAGATAATCCTTCAAACCTTCTGTCAGTATGGAGGACTCTGCCTCGTCAACATAGGCCATCCTTGCTCTGGCGTCGGCAAACTGTGCTGTAGCGGATGTACCTGAGCCTCTGCCCATCAGGGCTGCAGCAAGCCCTATAAATACACCAATGTATATCATCAGTTGGGGGATGCTTTTTTTAATTACCCTCTTGTATGCTTGGAATACTGGCATATTGATCCCTCCTTACGCTCAGATAGGTCAGAATGCAGAAAACAGCTGAAAAAGCCAACAACAGGAAAATATTCAGTGCAAACCGCTGATAGGTATCATAGTAATACAGGGCATAGAGGGCATCTGTGATCAGGTTTGCCGGATTGACATAGGCAATAATAGGGATGGCTTTTGTGACAAAATACTTGAATGATGCAAAATACAGCCCTGCCAGACCTGACATTATCATTGATATCCCCAGCAGAACACCAATTTTTATGCCATCTCCCTTTTTTATAAGGCCACCTACCAGGGTTCCCAGGGTTACACCGGTCAGTGCGCCCACAAGGCATGTAAGAAGTATATATCCCACCTGATTACCAAAGGACACCTTAAGAACCAGGCTCATAAACAGGATGAGCAGGGACAACTCCACAAACTGAATGATCCAGGCGGCCAGTATGCCTGCCAAAAGCATCTTCATCTTGTGAGCCGGCGCAAGATTAATCCGGGCTCCCCTCATGGTCTGATCTGCCTGTACTTCGCTGACGACCCGAATTCCCCAGAAAGAGCCATACAGGCTTGCCATGGCCAGAAGGGCATAGAAGTAGGTAACGGTGTTATCGGTTTCGTTCTTGCCCAGGCTTTTTTCTGTGAGGTAACTGTAATCTGCAGAATAGTCTACCAGCTTATTCCCGCCGGCCAGTAACTCTGGATTCGTTTGGAACAGCGATTTATAGGAAGCACTGACCTGTTTGTACTGATCCAGAAAACTTTTAATGATGGACTGATAAATGCCCGTCTGGTTTACCACCAGCCTTATATCCGGGTCCATAAGGATAACGCCATGCACCTTTCCCTGTTCCAGAAGTGTTCCTGCTTCCTCCAAAGAAACCAGTTCCATGGACAGTAGGGGCGCATCATCCCCGTGTTTTTCGGTGACCGAAGCCAGGGTCTCCTGAAACATCTTGTCGCTTTTGTAGGCATCGTTGTTCACCACGGCAACCCTTGCACCGGTGAAGTTGTCAGCATTGTTTAGATTGGAAAACGCCATCAGAAACAGGATTGAAAGCAGAATTGGAAAGAGCATCGTCCAAAAAAGAGTAACCTTATCACCTAGAAAACATTTCATCCGATATTTGAAAATATGCGTAAACATGCCGATCCTCCTCTCAATCCCTGAGCTGTTTACCGGTAAACTCCAGGAACACATCGTTCAGGGTAGGCAGCTTTGAATAGACACTGCCATAACTGAGGTTCTCCTTCCTGAGCAGATCCATCAGATTCAGCAGATTGTTCCTGCCCTTAGTGAATGTAACGGTCAGGTTCTGGTTTTCAAACTCCACCTGGCTCACATTGGGAAGCTGCCCTATGGAATCCAGCAAGGTTCGATCCAGTTCAACCGATTCCACCGATACAATCTCTCCTATATTGATCATGGATTTAAGCTCTTCCTTGGTTCCTTCTGCGATAATCCTGCCCTTGTCGATAATCATGATCCTACTGCATATCTGCTCCACTTCCTCCATGTAGTGGGAGGTGTATACGATTGTGGCTCCCTGTTGGTTTAGCCTTACAATGCCCTCCAGGATATTGTTCCTGCTCTGTGGATCCACCGCTACGGTGGGCTCATCCAGAATAATGAGTCTGGGCTTATGGGCAATTCCGCAGGCAATATTCAGTCTTCTCAAAAGACCGCCGCTGAGCTTTTTGGGGTAGAAGGAACGGAAATCGTTGAGTCCTACAAAATCGATGGCCTCACCCACAAGCTTCTTCCTTTCTTCTTTGTCTTTGATATATAAGCCACAGAAGTAATCGATATTTTCATATACCGTAAGCTCGTTGAACACGGCCACATTCTGCATGATGACTCCAATATCCCTCTTTATGTCATAGGCATCCGGCGCCATGGGCTTACCGAATATTGAAATATTGCCCTTGTCATACTTGAGTAGTGAGAGAATGCAGTTGATAAGGGTTGTTTTTCCTGAGCCGTTGGGGCCTAACAAGCCGAAGATCTCACCCTGTCGGACCTCCAGACTCAAGTGATCCACCGCTATCAGTTCCCCATATCTTTTTACGAGATTCTCCACTTTGATGACCATTACAATCCCTCCGCATCTATATATCTCATCCGAATGTTTATCAGATTTTTCTCTAATCTTATTCTAGACAAAACCCTGCCCTGTTTTAAGTGACAGGAAGAATGAATCCATATGACATTTGTCACTATTCTCAGATTCTGTACAAGCCAGCTTCATTATGATAAAACAAGTATATGATGATGGAATCAGGCAGACATAAATTTAGAAATGATATTCCTTTATCAGCTAACTTTTTGTTTGATAAGCTGGTTTTGTTCCTGTGCTGTCTTGCCGTCAATTTTCTTGTGACTGACGATGTTTCCTATATCCCAGTCCTTGCAGTTGTCACCCTGAGCGCTTTCAATACTTACTTCGATAAAAGGCTCCTGACCCGCATCACTTCTGGAGCCTATCTGTTGATAGCACTCTTTCTTCCTGAATGGTTTTATTTTATTCCAGTCATGATGTATGACGCCCTTCTCTGGGAAAGTCCATGGATTCTCCCCTTGGCCATACTGCCGGTCATCTCCCATAGAACCGACCTTCCCGTAATGGGTATTCTTTGTATCGCTTTCTATCTGGGAATGGCCTGGTTCATGAAGTGGCGCTCATGGCGGCTGATACATCTTGAGAGGGAATACCGAAAGTTGAGGGACACCACAAAAGAGCTCCTCCTTTCATTGGAAGCCAGAAACAAGGAACTATTGGAGAAGCAGGATTATGAGATAAATCTGGCTACCCTGAACGAACGGAACCGTATTGCACGGGATATCCATGACAATATCGGCCACGTTATTTCCAGCACGCTCCTTCAGGTGGGGGCTCTTTTGGCTGTTACCCCGGAAGGTCCTGTAAAGGAAAGCCTGGCAACCCTTAAAGACACCCTTTCAGGCGGTATGGACAGCATCAGGCAGAGCGTTCATAACCTTCATGATGCCTCAATCGATCTGCATGCTGAGATCTACAGGATTTTGAAGGGCTTTACCTTTTGTCCTGTCAACTTCATTGATGATCTTGAAAGCAAACCGAGCCTTCCTATCACCTACTGTATGCTTGCAGTTATCAGGGAAGCTTTGTCCAACACCTCCAACCACTCGGATGCCACCGAGGTAACGCTTATCCTCCGGGAGCATCCTGCCCTCTATCAGCTGATTATCCGTGACAATGGCAGTAAAACTGTCAAGGGTCTTAACCTGTCCCCGGAGAGCGAGTACATCCCCGGCAGACAGGGCATAGGCCTGAAAAATATATATGAGCGGGTAAGAAAATTAAAAGGAAATGTGCGTATCAGAAGCGACAGGGGCTTTGAAGTCTTTGTCTCTATACCGAAGGAGTATGATGTATGAATGTTGTAGTAGTGGATGATGACAAACTGGTGGGCGCTTCCCTTAAAACTATACTGGAAGCGAGCGGAGAAGTGAATGTTGTGGGAGTGGGCTGCAGCGGTCAGGACGCAATTTCCCTCTATGAGCGCCATAAGCCGGATGTCCTTTTGTTGGATATCCGCATGGCCGGCATGAGTGGACTGGATGCAGCGGAGGAGATTCTCTCCTCTGATCCTTCAGCCAGGATTCTTTTCCTCACCACCTTCTCCGATGACGAGTACATCATAAGAGCCCTTAAAATGGGATCTCGCGGCTACTTATTGAAGCAGAATTACGAAAGCATCGTACCCTCTTTAAAGGCAGTTTACAACGGGCAGAGCGTATTCGGGGATGATATCGTGTCCCGTATTCCTACCATGCTGCAAAAAAGCCGGAAACCTGACTTTTCAAAATACGGCATTAGTGAAAAAGAGGCTGAGATCATCACCCTGGTAGCCGATGGCATGAACAATAAAGAGATCGCAGCCACACTTTACCTCAGTGAGGGCACTGTGCGCAACTATCTCAGCGTTATCCTGGAAAAACTACAGCTCCGGGACAGAACCCAACTGACGGTGTTTTATTACAAGAATCAGTAGATAGATATTACAGTCCTTTATAACAGTTCACAGACCAAACCCTGGTATTATAACATATCAAAAATGGAGAGGGTATTCGACTAAAAAATCTCGTAAAAAAGCCGCCCCGTTTTGGGGCGGCTTTAGTCAGCTTAAAAAGCTTAGCTTATTTCATTTCAGCCATTCTCTTATAGGTCTCATATCTCTCTTTCGCATCGGCCTCAGCTTTTGCAAAGAGCTCGTCTGCGATTTCCGGGAATGTCTGTTTCAGGGAGGTATAACGAACCTCTGTGTTCAGGAAATCCTGGAAGTTGCCTGTAGGCTCCTTGGAATCCAGAACGAACGGGTTCTTGCCCTGTGCTTTGTTCTCGGGGATATAACGCCACAGATGCCAGTAACCTGTCTCCACAGCGAACTTCTCCCTGGTCTGGGTACGGGACATGCCTCCCTTGATACCATGGTTGATACAGGGTGCATAAGCGATGATGATGGAGGGTCCCTTGTGGGCTTCGGCTTCTAATACAGCCTTCATGAACTGGTTCATGTTGGCGCCCATGGCAACCTGTGCCACATAGACATAACCGTAGGTAGCGGCTATCATACCCAGGTCCTTCTTCTTGACCTTCTTACCGGAAGCGGCAAACTTAGCTACCGCAGCGGTAGGAGTAGCCTTTGAAGACTGACCGCCTGTGTTGGAGTAAACCTCGGTATCGAATACCAGAATATTTACATCTTCGCCAGAAGCAAGAACATGATCGAGTCCGCCATAACCGATGTCGTAAGCCCATCCGTCGCCACCGACTATCCATACTGATTTCTTCACCAGATATTCGCGCTTCTTCTTGATGTCCTCAACGATATCGGCGCAGGCATCACAAGGCTTGAAGCTGTCAAGAACCCTGATGAGTTCGGCAGATGCCTTCTTGGAGCCTTCAGCATCATCCTTGGAAGCGATCCAGGCTTCAGCAGCAGCTTTGAGTTCGTCGCCCACATCAAGCTCGATCAGCTTCTTGAGTGAATCCTCGATCTTGTCACGGATCTGGTTTACACCAAGCAGCATACCAAGACCGTATTCAGCATTGTCCTCAAAGAGGGAGTTGGCCCATGCCGGACCCTGTCCGTCCTTGTTGGTGCAATAAACGGTGCTGGGAGCCGAGCCGCCCCAGATAGATGAACATCCGGTGGCATTGGCGATCATCATTCTGTCACCAAAGAGCTGTGTGATAACCTTCAAGTAAGGTGTTTCACCGCAGCCGGCGCATGCGCCTGAGAACTGGAGAAGCGGCTGTGCAAACTGGCTGTTCTTAACAGTGTTAAGGGGTGCCAGATCGTTCTTGTATGTAACGTTATTATTGAGGTATTCCCAGTTATTAACTTCTGCTTCCTGGGTCTCAAGGGGCTTCATGATAAGAGCCTTTTCCTTGGCCGGACAGATGTCGGCACAGTTGCCGCATCCTGTACAATCCAGTACGGATACCTGGATTTTGTAATCCAGTCCCTTGAACTGAGGTCCGGTTGCAGGTTTTGTAACCATACCGTCAGGAGCGCCAGCCTTTTCCTCTTCTGTCAGAAGGAACGGACGGATTGCTGCATGGGGACATACGAATGAGCACTGGTTACACTGGATACATTTGTCGGCCTGCCACTCAGGAACGGTTACCGCGATACCGCGCTTTTCAAAGGCGCTGGTTCCCATGGGGAAGGTTCCGTCTTCACGGCCTACGAATGCGCTGACAGGCAGGTCATCACCCTTCTGAGCGTTCATGGGGTCAACGACCTTTCTGATGAATTCAGGCCTGTTTTCATCAACAGCAACTTCTTCATCCTTTGCTGTCTTCCAGCTCTCAGGAACATTAACCTTGACCAGAGACTCAATGCCCTTGTCAACAGCCTTGTAGTTCATATCTACAATAGCCTGTCCCTTCCTGCCGTATGATTTTACAATTTCTTCCTTAAGGTGTTTTACTGCATCCTCTATAGGAATAACATTGGCCAGCTTAAAGAAGGCTGCCTGCATCACCATGTTGATCCTGTTGCCCAGGCCAATCTCTCTGGCAATACTGGTGGCATCAACGATATAGAAATTGATTTCATTATTGGCTATCTGCCTCTTGAGCTCTGCGGGGATCTTCTCCTCAAGTTCCTCCGGGCTCCACTGGCAGTTAAGAACGAACGTTCCGCCCTTCTTAAGGCCGGCGATCAGATCATACTTGCCAACATAGGCCTGATTGTGGCAGGCAATATAGTCTGCCTCATCAATGAGATAGGTGGCACGGATCTTATTCTTCCCAAAGCGGAGATGGGATACGGTGATACCGCCGGATTTTTTGGAGTCGTAGGAGAAATAGCCCTGAGCATAGAGATCGGTTTCATCACCGATAATCTTAATGGCACTCTTGTTGGCACCAACGGTTCCGTCGGATCCAAGACCCCAGAACTTGCAACGGATTGTGCTGGGATCCTCGGTAACAATCCTCTCGTCCACAGGAAGAGACAGATTGGTTACATCGTCTACGATACCAATGGTAAATCCATCCCTGGGATCATCAAGCTTAAGGTTCTTGAATACGCTTAGAATCTGGCTTGGGGTGGTGTCCTTTGAACCCAGACCATAACGTCCGCCAACAATTATGGGAGCGTTCTCAGCCTTATAGTACAGGGACTTGACATCCAGATACAGAGGTTCTCCGATAGCGCCGGGTTCCTTTGTCCTGTCAAGAACAGCGATCTTCTTAACGGTCTTGGGCATTTCATTGAAGAAATACTTGGATGAGAAGGGCCTGTACAGGTGTACCTTCAACACGCCCACCTTTTCTCCCCTGGCTCTGAGATAGTCAACAACCTCTTCAATGGTCTCGGTGACAGAGCCCATGGCAACGATTACATTCTCTGCTTCAGGATCACCGTAGTAATTGAAGGGCTTGTAGTCGCGGCCGGTCAGCTGGGACATCTGCTTCATGTAATCGGCTACAACGTCCGGTATGGCTTCATAGTAGGGATTACAAGCCTCTCTGGCCTGGAAGAAGATATCCGGGTTCTGAGCAGTTCCTCTTGTTACCGGACGCTCCGGATTGAGAGCGCGGCTTCTAAAATCATCAACTGCCTTCCAGTCCAGCATCTTGGCAAGATCATCATAATCCAGGACTTCGATCTTCTGAACTTCGTGAGAGGTTCTGAAACCGTCGAAGAAATGTACGAAAGGTACGCGTCCTTTTATGGCAGCAAGATGAGCTACGGCACCAAGATCCATAACTTCCTGAACACTGCCTGAAGCAAGCAGAGCAAAGCCTGTCTGTCTTGTAGCCATAACGTCGGAATGGTCACCAAAGATGGAAAGAGCATGGGAAGCAACAGCTCGGGCTGTTACATGGAATACGCCCGGAAGAAGTTCCCCTGCGATCTTGTACATATTCGGAATCATCAGGAGCAAGCCCTGAGATGCGGTATATGTAGTGGTTAATGCGCCAGCTTGAAGTGAGCCATGAACTGCGCCAGCAGCTCCGGCTTCGGACTGCATTTCAACAACCTTGACGGGCTGCCCAAAAACATTCTTCTGCCCACGGGCTGCCCACTCGTCGGTTGATTCAGCCATTGGTGATGATGGAGTGATGGGATAAATTGCTGCAACTTCGGTAAAGGCATAGGCCGCATGCGCCGCAGCGGTATTACCGTCCATCGTTTTCATTTTTTTTGCCATGGTTTACCCTCCTTGTATAAGATAAAATATGTACTTTGTATACACAAATGCTGCTGAATTTCCTTTGACCAAGGACAATTCGTTAATATTATATCATACTTTTAGTTGCGAACAACTAGATTTTTTCATCGGAACCGACCCGAATCCGAACCTGCTTATAACATCAGAAAATCAGGGTTTTATATCAGGTAATCAAACACTGAACAAAAGGCCGCCAGAACCAAATTATGACCGATAAAATGATTTTATGACGACTATTTCATTATACCACCGTACACTCCCTCTGTAAACCGAATAACGCGGTATTCTGTCTTTATCGTATGATAATTTCACCCTTAAGATTATCGCGTGAATATTTCACCCCCCACAT
>LFSK01000053.1 GCA_001512555.1 Clostridiaceae bacterium DTU059
ACTTCCATTTCTACTGGCCAGACTTTTTCAGGCCTGTGGGCATCAAGGTTGACGCTCCAAATTGTATATGATAAGTTATTTCTAACCTGTGGTACGCTCGGCGGGCAGGTTATGCACATATCAACCGTGTCTGTTTCATCTTTTCTTTAGGAGGGCTTTTTTGAACATGAGGCCAAGGAAAAGGGCAGCCTTTACGCTCTTGCTGGTGAGCATTTTCATCATGGCTTGCGCAACCACTGCCAGGTGTGAGGAAACCCTGCCAGACAGTACATATCAGGAGACCTATGACGAATTCCAGGTTGATTCCGGTCTTCCGGAGGAAGAGATAGCTGAGCCTGAATACCCCAGAGGAAGGGTAATTGCGGTATTGGATCAAACCCAGGAGGAAACCGAGTTTTCTGGGGGGAACTTCAACACCAGCATTCAGATGCTGGAGGTTCTCATTTTAAACGGCGCCCACACCGGTAAAACAGTTCAGGCACAATATATGCTGAACTACGGCTTCAGCGACAAATATGAATATACGCGCCTGTCCAAGGGAGACGAGGTGCTTCTTTACCTTCAGGAGAATGAGCAGGGTGTTATCGAAATAGCCTATGTGGCAGAGATTGTGAGGGACAAATACCTTCTTTACCTGGTCATCGGATTTATGCTGGCCCTGCTTGCTGTAGGAAGACTCAAAGGATTAAAGGCTATCATTTCCTTGATACTTACTGCGCTGGCCGTTATTTATATACTGATTCCAGCCATACTAAATGGATGGGATCCAGTTAAAATCTCGGTTTTGATGTGTATTTTGATCATTGCCGTCACCTTGCTGATCATCAGCGGATTCAATAAGAAAACCCTCTCCGCCATTATCGGTACTGCAGGCGGGGTTCTCATCGCAGGGATCATCGCTCTGATTGTGGGATCGGCGGCCAAGCTTACCGGGTTTGGGGATGATGAGTCACAGATGCTCATGTATATACCACAGAACATAACCTTCGATTTCAGAGGTCTGCTGTTTGCCGGAATCCTTATCGGTACCATGGGAGCTACCATGGACGTGGGGATGTCCATCGCATCGGCGATGCACGAGATTAAGGAGAACAGCCCGAATATCAAGACGTCAGCTCTGTTCAAGGCGGGTATGAATGTGGGAAGGGATGCCATGGCCACCATGTCCAACACCTTGATTCTTGCCTATGCCGGCGGCTCTCTTCACCTGATGCTGCTATTAATGGCCTATGAAACGCCCTTTACGCATATCATAAACTGGGACATGATTGCATCCGAGGTTCTGCGATCCATTGCCGGTAGTATCGGCATCATCTTTGCCATTCCCATAACTGCTCTGGCTTCGGTGCTGATTGAAAAGTATGAGAAGAAGGATCCCCGCTTTTATGGAAGAAGCTACCGATACTAAGCCCGGGTTATGCTGCCCGGCATGCATAGAATAGAAGGTTGATCCAAAACCGTGTATTTTGTTTTCGGTGGGAGTGATGGCTATGATCGGCCTCGCACTTGAGGGTGGGGGAGCCAGGGGTGCTTTCCACATGGGTGTCATAAAGGCCTTTCTTGAGGAAGGCTATGAGATTGGCGGCGTTACAGGTACTTCTATAGGAGCCCTTAACGGTGCCATTCTGGTTCAGGGATCCTTCGAGGAGGGTTACAGAACCTGGGAGAACCTTACCCCATCCGAGTTGTTTGATATAGATGATGAGGAATATCAGCGGCTTGTCAACCGTAGTTTAGATAAAAAAGCCGCCCTTCAGCTTGCTGCCAGGATCAGCAGGATTATCAAAAACAGAGGTGTGGATACCAGCAAACTGAAGCAGTTCTTGCAGGGCCTTATCCATGAAGAAAAAATCCGCCAATCACCGATGGATTTTGGTCTGGTCACCATCTCCTTAACCGGGTTGAAACCCCTGGAGCTTTATAAGGAAGATATTCCAGAAGGGAAGATGATTGACTACCTTATCGCCAGTGCCAACTTTCCAGGGTTTAAGCTCAAGGAGATAGAGGATAATTATTATATCGACGGAGGGCTGTATGATAACTGCCCCATCAATCTTCTCGCCCGAAAAGGGTATGAGGAGATTTATGCCATCCGAACGCTGGGACCAGGGTTTTTTAGGGAAGCTAAGTACCCCGGGGTCAAGGTTACCCACATACTGCCTTCTGAAAATCTGGGCAAGATCTTTGATTTCAGTCAGGATCTGATCAGGCGTAATTTGAAAATGGGGTATTATGACGGCTTAAGGATCATCAGGGGGCTCAAGGGCATCAAGTACTGTATCAAGCCTGTGAAGGAAGAACTGATACTTCGTGCCCTCTACCGGCTAACCGATCAGCAGGTCAACCATCTTGGCAGGCTTTTTGGACTAGGTCAGGCCGAATCCGGATGTATGCTGACTGATAAGATAATGCCTGAAATAGGCAGCACGCTGAGGTTAAAGAAAGAAGCAGATCTACAGGACATCTTTGTAGGTCTGTTGGAACGGTTGGCGGAAGAGCAGGGGATAAATAAGTATCAAATCTACGAGATGAACGATTTTCTCACAGCCATCAGGGCAGGGAAGATGCCGGAAACGCCAGATGCCTTAAGTATTACCACTTCCATAAAAAACATAATAATAGAGAGTCTGTCAAGCAGGCACAGACTTTTAAGGGCAGGACAGATTATAGCCGAAAGTATAAAGTCGGTTTAGACTGCAATAAAATTAGGGACAATAAAAGAAACAGGGGGTTCAAGCCTGTTTTTATTGTCCCATCCATCTCCGGCCATTCACGACAGTACATAAGGATATCCAAATCACTGGATTGGTTGAGGAGAGTGCAGCTTGTTTACCGATATACTGTTCCTTATTATCCTGATATTTGTTAATGCGTTCTTTGCCGCATCTGAAATCGCTCTGATTTCCCTAAATGACAGCAAGATAAGGCATATGGCCGAAGGCGGCAATAAAAAGGCTGAATTGCTCCACAAGCTGATAATGGAGCCAAGCCGGTTCCTCGCCACCATTCAAATTGGGATTACTCTGGCGGGTTTTCTTGCCAGCGCCTTTGCTGCTGAGAAGTTTTCGGGCGGGCTTGTAAGCCTTATCCAAAGTACGGGTGTTGACATAGATGAAGGTGTTATAAAAACCATTTCCCTTGTTTTGATCACTCTCATCCTGTCCTATTTTACACTGGTCCTGGGAGAACTGGTTCCAAAAAGGCTGGCCATGAAGAAGACCGAGTCCGTATCCATGTTGGCTGCCCGGCCTCTTACCTTCCTGTCTGCCATCACGTCACCCTTTGTAAAACTTCTTACCCTGTCCACCAATTTCTTTGTAAGGCTTTTCGGTGTTGACCCCAGCCAGGGTGATGAAGAGGTCACTGAGGAGGAAATCCGCATGATGGTCGATGTGGGTGAGGAAAAGGGTGCTATTCACGGTACTGAAAGGGAGATGATCATTAATATCTTTGATTTCAACAATAAGACTGCCGATGAGATCATGACGCACCGGACCGATATTGTGGCGCTTCCCGTCAGTGCCGGATATGAAGAGATAATGGAGTTGATCAGGAAGGAAAAATACACAAGATTTCCTGTTTATGAAGAGAGCATGGATAATATTGTGGGAATTCTCCATGTAAAGGATTTGCTGAGGTTCCTGGATGGACATGAGCAAAAGGGGGAGTTTGACCTGGAAAAGATAATCCGCCATCCCTTTTTTGTTCCACAGTCAAAAAAAGCCGATGCCCTGTTCCGGGAACTACAGAAAAACAAGACCCATATGGCCATCATCATTGATGAGTATGGCGGTACTGCCGGTATTGTAACCATTGAGGATCTGATGGAGGAAATTGTCGGCAATATCCTTGATGAATATGATGAGGACGAACAGGAGATTGAGAAGCTTGATGATGCCACTTACATCATCAGCGGACAAGCCAGCCTGGATATGGTCAGTGACCTGTTGGATGCAGAGCTGCCGGTGGATGAATATTTTACGTTAAGCGGATTCGTTATCGGCCAGATGGGGAGGATTCCCAGGGATGACGAAAGGCCGGAGATCGAATTCAACGGTGTGCTGTTCAAGGTCATCCAGGTGGAAGAAAAAAGAATTGAAAAGGTCAAGGTCTGCAGAACGGACTAAAACTATCGGTTTATTTAAATAATGGGATTTGATGCTCAGGTCATGAGATTTCTCACAGTAAATACCGGCCTGAACATCAAATCCTTCACACATAGGCGCCGAAAAGTTGAAAAACTACATCATTTCAGGCCTAGAGGGAGAAGAGATATCAGCCAGAGTGGAGGAAATCTCCACATCCTGCTTAGCGCTGGTAGCCACATCGCCTAGAGCTACAATACCCACCAGCTGATTGTTTTCCACCACAGGAATCCTTCTGATCTTTTTCTCTGACATGATACCGAAGACATCCCTTATCTCGGTCTCAGGGCCAACCGATGTCACTTCGCTGGTCATAACATCCCTCACAGGTGTCTGATGAGGATCCTTTCCATGAGCAATATTTCTTACAATGATATCTCTGTCGGTAACTATGCCGATGATACCGTTTTCATCACAAACAGGAACAGAACCCACATTGTGCTTCTGCATGAGCTGTGCCGCCTCCACCACAGTGGAGGCAGGGTTTATATAGGCAACGTTCCTGGTCATGATATCCTTTACTTTCATGATCCCACATCCCTTCCGCACAATTATTCATTCTCTATTCTTCCCTCATGAAAAATAATAAGTACAGAGAATTATTGGATTTATGACTCTGTCTATGCAGGCAAAAGAAAACCAGCATTGGTATGCTGGAAGAAAAATTCATTGTTAAGGGATTTTGTGGGAAAATTTATCGCAAGGAGGGATCCTTTCATTTGATCAATATCAGGATCCCAATACCCAGGAGACTATGTCCTCAATCACTTGATCGTCAACCTTTCCCGGGATGTTGTATTCCTGAGGATCTGGTGTGCCTTCCCCATGAATCATCAAATGGTTCAGCCCTTTATAGGATTTGAAAGTGACATCACTCTTCTGCCCAAGGGAGTCCTTCCATAGTTCAAATTCCTCCATGGTGACCTGGTAGTCCCTTTCGCCCTGCAGGACGAGCAAGGGTTTTTCGATGGCCTTTGCCGCCTCTGCCGGATTGTAATCCATAAGATCCAGCCAGTAGGAGGCCGGGGTACCGAACAACTGCTCGGGAGGGGTATCTGAACCGGGTTCAAGGGCTTTTATGTTATCCCTCATGGCCTTATAGGCTTCCAGCATCTGATTCTCCTGGTCGGTTGCGGTTCCATCCAAATCGTTGAGATACTCGATCTGTTTTACCATCAAATCCTCCAGGGGTGAAACAGGACCGGCCATAATGATATAACCAGCCGCACTGGGCGTTAATTCGGCTATCCGGGGGATCAGCATGCCTCCAAGGCTGTGTCCGAGAATATAGATATTCTCCTGATCAATACTGTTGTTATCCTTTAAAAACTCGGCTGCCAGAACCGCATCTTCCACCGTCTCATCGTATACTGTGATGTCGGTCAGGGCGGACATCTTCTGTTGGTGGGCATATGTTCTTTTGTCGTAGCGAAGGGTGGCAATTCCCTTTTGGGCAAGATCCAGGGCAATGTCCCTGAAGGGTTTATTCGGTCCTACTGTTTCATCCCTGTCGTTTGGCCCTGAACCATGAACCAGAACAATGGCCGGGAACGGACCATCACCTGCAGGCTTGGTCAGGGTTCCGGGAAGCTCCCAGCCGCTTTTGCCAAAGGTTATTTCTGTTTCTGTAATGCCTTCAGGGGTTTCAGCCGGTGTGGCACCGTCCGGGTCGGGGGCAAAATTGAGCCCGGCCACCAGTTTTTCTGCATTAAAAACCACGTTGATATATAGCTTAGCCTTCTCAAAGGAGGTTTTAACCGAGATTATGTCATATTCCTGATACTGAGACGCCAGCGTTCCCGTAATTTCAGAGAATTCGCCATAGACGCTTATGAGAGGGTTCCATATTTGGTCCTTTATAAACTTCCCGTCGCTTATTACGGCTTTCATTTCCGGTGAGAAGGGATAGTACGAGACCACTTTGTCAAACTCTCCGGCTGCCATATCGGAAACCAAGCTCACCGCCATATCTTCTATGCTCATTTCATCCTGCCCGGGTGATACCGGTGCGGGTGTTGTTGTTTCCTCAGGGGCTTTCCCACCGCCACAGCCTGTCAGAATAAGCAGGACTGCCAGGATACTAACCAAATATCTTTTCATTCATCGTCCTCCATTTATATGATACCAATTGCAACTTACATCCCAGACCCAGAACGACATTGCAAGTCCGGTGAAGCTGGGCGTGAAAGTCTCAGCATGGTCGCTTCCCTCCCGGAAATGGCACAAATAAAGATCCCATGGTTATTATAAAGCATTGCCGGTTTGGTATACAACCCAGGCTGAACAGCTTTAGGCGATTTCATTATAGCTGGTGCCGGGTGTCTTATCTTGCCTTCATTTTTGATGTATGAAATAATGGTGTAAGAGCCGAACCGCGGGTTTGGAATGTTCTTTTGACAGGGGTTAACTATGAGTCTTAGACTGATCTATGGTCGGGCTGGAAGCGGGAAAACCCGATTCTGCCTTGAAGAGATTAAAAACAGGATTAATCAAAACTCCGGAAACCAATTGGTTTTCCTTGTGCCGGAACAGTTTAGCTTTCAAGCGGAGAGGGATCTGATTTCCATCCTAGAGGCAGGAGGCATTATAAAAACCGAGGTTCTGAGCTTCCGCCGCATGGCCTTCAGAATCTTCAATCAATTGGGTGGCATCACCTATCCCCATATTCATCCTGCTGGAAAGTGCATGTTGATCTACCGCATCCTTGACAGGATGGGGGACAGATTTAAAGTCTTCTCGAAAGCCTATGAACGGGAGGGTTTTGTCAATACTGTGACCACCCTCATAACCGAGTTCAAGCGCTATAATGTAACTCCCGAGCACCTTAAAGAGGCCAGTGAACAGCTGGGGACGGATCATCCCCTGACAGAGAAGCTCTTCGAACTCCACCTTATCTATGAAGAGTTCGAAAAAGCCCTATCTCTTCGTTATAGAGACTCGGACGACGATCTTACCCTTGCTGCACGCAAGCTTGAAGCCTCCTCCCTGTATAGCGGATCCGAGATATGGATCGATGGATTTGCCAGCTTCACATCGCAGGAGTATCTGCTGATCGAATCCCTGCTGAAAAAGGCCAGGAGGGTTAATATCAGTCTTTGTACCGACAGTATCGAGGTTGGTAAAAACGATGACGAACTTGATGTTTTCCGCAAGGTTAAACATGCCTGCCGCAAGCTTTACAAAATGGCGAAAGACAATAACATTGCCATAGAAGAGGCAGTCAACCTGAACCACGAACCACTGCCACGCTTCAGATCAAGCCCCGAACTGGCTCATCTGGAAAAGAACCTGAATGCATGGCCATATCAGGTTTATGGGCAAAAGACCAGGGATATCTTTATCTTTTCCTCAGCAAATCTCTTTTCAGAGGTGGAGGCTGCTGCAAGGGATATTCTCCGGCTCTGCCGTGATGAGGGGATGAGGTACAGGGATATTGCAGTGATTACCAGAGATCTTGAGGGGTACTCGGATATCGTGGAGGTTGTGTTTAAAGAATATGAGATCCCATATTTCATAGACCGTAAGGTGGATATTTCCAACCATCCCCTGGTACGGCTTGTCCTTGCCATGATGGATATTTTTATTGATAACTGGTCCTATGAGGCTGTATTCCGGTATTTGAAGACGGGACTGACAGGTATCCCTCAGAATATGATAGATACCCTCGAAAATTATGTTCTTGCCTGTGGTATCAGAGGAAGCCGCTGGACCAGTGATGAAGACTGGCGGATGTCTCCCGGAATGGTTCAGGACGAAAAATCCCTTGAGGCTTACAGCGAGCATCTCAAAACCATCAATTACATACGTAAAAAAGTGATAGTGCCGCTGATGGAATTCAGGAAAAAGACCCTGGGGCGGAACAAGGCCTCTGATTTCTGTGCCGCCTTATATGATTTCCTCTGCGGGTTGGATGTGCCTAAGGCCATTGAGACAAGCATTGAGGACTTCAAAAAGAAGGGCGATTTGTACAGAGCCGACCAATACTCGCAGGTCTGGAACATCCTGATGGAGGTATTCGACCAGATTGTGGAGGTCATGGGGGATGAGACCTTCGGGCTTGAGCGGTTCAGTAAGATCTTGAGGATCGGACTTGGCGAATACAGGATAGGATTGGTTCCTCCATCCCTTGATCAGGTCATAGTAGGGAGCGCGGAGCGGTTCAGAAGCCATGAGATTAAGGCCATGATCCTGTTGGGAGCCAATGACGGCGTTTTCCCGTCCACAGCCATATCGGAGGGTGTTCTTTCGGATCAGGACAGAGCCGCTCTTACCAATATCGGTCTTGAGCTTGCCAGTGATACAAGAACACAGGCCTTCGACGAGCAGTTTTTAGTCTACCGTGCCCTTACAACTGCCGAAAAATACATGAGGATCAGCTGGGCTATTGGTGACCAGGAAGGCAGAACCCTGAGGCCTTCCACGCTGGTTTCCCGGCTTAAAAAGCTTTTCCCTGCGATCAGCCAGGGAAGCGATATCATACCTTCAGACTCCCTTGAAGAAGAGATGAGCCTGATAACCGGAAAGAATCCAACCTTCAGACATATGGTATCAGCCCTACGGAAACAAATGGACGGCGAAAGGGTTCAGCCACTCTGGAAAAGGGTATATGGCTGGTACGCCTCAAGAGGCGAATGGAAGCAAAGATGTGAATCGGCTCTTGAATCCATGAGCTACAGAAATATGGCACAACAGGTGAGTCATGAAAATGTTCGCTCTTTATACGGTTATCCGGCGGTATACAGTGTATCCAGGCTGGAGAAATATACATCCTGTCCCTTCTCCTTTTACGTTCAGTATGGATTGGGTGCAAAGGAAAGAAAGGTCTATCGCCTTAGCCCACCGGATATAGGTACTTTCATGCATGCCGTCATCGAGCGGTTTTCAAGGCTCATTGAGAGGCAGCATCTGTCCTGGAGGGAGATAAGCCGTGAACAATGCCAGGATATGGTCTCAAAGATTGTTGATGATATGCTGAGCAGAATGAAGGGCTCGGGAATGGCGGCATCCAAAAGATATATCATCCTCGCAGCAAGACTAAAGCGTGTTGTTGAAAGGGCGGTCTGGGTAATTGCAGAGCATATACGCCTGGGCGATTTCAACCCGGTGGATTATGAGGTTGGCTTTGGTGAGGGGGAGAAATATCCGTCCATTGTTCTGGAACTGAAGTCAGGCGAAAAGATATACCTGCAGGGAAGGATTGACAGGGTGGATGAACTTGAGACGCCGGAAGGAAAATACCTGAGAATCATTGATTACAAATCAGGGTTCAAGGATTTCAGGCTTTCTGATGTTTACTACGGTCTACAGATTCAGTTGATTACCTATCTCAATGCCCTTTGGGAGTCCGGCGAAAGGTATGAGGGGGATGACACCGGCAGTAAGCCCTGCCACCCTGCCGGGATGCTTTATTTTAAGATCGACGATCCCATCATCAGGAGTAATTCACGGATATCTGAAGAAGAGATTGAGAAATCCATCCAGAAGCAGCTTAAAATGAGGGGGCTGCTCCTGGCCGATGTCAGGCTTATCAAAAAGATGGACAATAACATTAACGGCACTTCCACGATCATCCCCGCCACGATAAACAAAGGGGACGTTCTCGGAAAGAATACGTCGGGAGCCACAAAGGAACAGTTTGTACAGCTTAAGAAACATGTTAAGAAGCTCATGGCAGCTATTTGTGAGGAGATAATGAAGGGGAACGTGTCTATAAGCCCATATAAGAAAAATAAAAGCACCCCGTGCACCTATTGCGGTTTCAAGTCAATATGCCAGTTTGATGCGGCTATGAAGGATAATCGGTATAGGATTTTACAGGACAGGAGCGACGATGAAATCTGGAGCCTGATGGGTCAGGAGTGACTGATCGGCGGAGGTACTGGTTTATGGGAAATACCAAATGGACAAATGAACAATTAGAGGCCATCGTGGACAATAGCGGAAATCTTTTGGTGGCGGCCGCTGCCGGAGCGGGGAAAACAGCCGTTCTGGTGGAAAGGATCATCCGGAAGATAACCAATCCTCAGGAACCTGTGGATATAGATAGATTGCTAGTGGTTACCTTTACCAATGCGGCAGCTGCCGAGATGCGGGAAAGGATTGGAGAAGCCATCTCACAGGCTCTGGAGAAGGATCCTGACAACCGCCAGATCCAGCGTCAGATGACCCTGTTGGGCAAGGCCAGCATTACCACTATCCATTCCTTCTGCCTGGATGTCATACGCAGCAATTTCCAGCATATTGACATCGATCCCAACTTCCGGATCGCAGACGAGACCGAAAGCACGCTGATGAAGCTGGAAGCCCTCGATGAGGTCTTTGAAGAGCAGTATGAGAAGGAGGACAACAAAGACTTTTTAGAGCTATTGGAAAGCTATGGGGGAAACCGTGATGACCAAATACTCATGGATATGGTGTTCAATCTCTACGGCTTTATCCAAAGCAGTCCCTGGCCTGAAGCCAGGCTTAATGAAATGGCACAGGCACTATCCCTGGAAGAAGGGGCTGATTTCGGCCATACTTCGTGGGGCAGGATTCTTCTGGATGTTGCCCGACTTGAGTTTCTGGGACTCAAAGAAATGGCCGGTAAGGCCCTGGCCCTAAGCCGTGAGGCCGGTCTGGATAAGTACCTGACTGTTCTTAAGAATGACTATGATCAAATCGACTACGTGCTGCAGATGATTCCGGATCCGGCAGATTCTGAAGGTGCTGCCTTATCCCAAGGGCCAATTTGGGATAAGGTCTGCCGCCTCATCGAAAGCATTAATTTTGATCGTATGCCAACACTGGGCAAGGATGCGGACAAGGTAAGCCAGGAGAAAGTAAAAAAGATTCGCAATCAAGTAAAAGCAGGTATAAGAAAGCTGCAGGAGAGGATTTTTACAGCCGGGTCGGAAGAAATCATAAAAGATCTCAACGCTCTCTATCCAAAAATGAGCTGCCTGGCCGGCCTGGCATCTGATCTGGCCAGGAAATACAATGAAAAGAAAGCGCGAAAATCCATGGTTGATTTTAATGACCTGGAGCATCTATGCCTTGAGCTTCTCACTCAAAAAGATGAGGATGGCAACCTTATCCCTTCCCAAACTGCTGTAACCTACAGAGAACGTTTTGTGGAGGTAATGGTGGATGAATACCAGGACAGCAACCTGGTGCAGGAGATCATCATCAAAATGATATCCAGGGCTCCTGAGGGAAGGCCAAATGTGTTCATGGTGGGAGATGTAAAGCAGAGCATATATCGATTCAGACAGGCACGCCCGGATATCTTCATGGAAAAGTACAACACCTACTCAATAGAAAAGGGGAGCCCTTATAGAAAGATCCTGCTTTACAAGAACTTCAGAAGCCGGAAAGAAGTGATTGATGCTGTCAATTACCTGTTCGGGCAGTTCATGTCAGAGCAGGTGGGTGAGCTGGATTACACCCAGGAAGAGGCTCTGAACCCGGGAGCTGTTTTCAATGACCCCGATGAAGGGATTACAGCAGGCGGAGAAGTAGAATTTCACCTGATCCAGACCGGAGGTGCAGATAAGGGATCCACAGATGTTGATGAGACCGATGATGCCGGTAATGATGAAAACGAGGATGGAGAGGTTCTGGACAATATTCAATGCGAAGCTAGGATTGTGGCCCGCCGGATAAAAGAGCTGCTGTCCCCTGATGAAGAAGGCAGAGTCTATTCTGTTTGGGATAAATCCAGGAGAGAGTACCGCCCCGTCACCTATCGGGATATTGTCATATTACTTCGCACCACCAAGAGCTGGAGCGATGTATTTACCGAGGAATTGGGGATGATGGGAATCCCGGTATTCGCCGATACCGGAAGCGGCTTTTTCAAGACCATTGAGGTACAGGTGGTTCTGTCCCTTCTCCAGATCATTGATAACCCTCTCCAGGACATTCCCCTGTTGTCGGTACTCCGTTCTCCCATCTTCTCGTTCACCACCGATGAGTTGGCTGAGATTCGCCTGGCAGAGAGGAAGGGACTTCTGTTCGATGCTCTTTGCAAGCTGGCCGATTCCAAAAATGGCAATACCGCTGCCCGGGCGGCAGATTTTTTGGATAAGCTTGAGAGATGGCGCGAGATGTCGCTATATATGTCAACTGACCAACTGATCTGGCAGCTTTATCAGGAGACCGGTTACTATGGTATGGTGGGAGCCATGCCGGCCGGGGAACAGCGCCAGGCAAACCTGAGAATACTCTTCGACCGGGCCAGGCAGTTTGAAAAGACCAGCTACAAAGGGCTTTTCAACTTTATTACCTTCGTAGACAAGCTAAAGAGCAGCCGGGGGGATATGGGAAGCGCCAAGATCCTCAGCGAGAACGACAATGTGGTGCGCATCATGAGCATACATAAGAGCAAAGGCCTGGAGTTCCCCGTGGTATTTTTGTCGGGCTGCGGAAAGAAGTTTAATTTTCAGGATATGAACAAGAGTATCCTTCTCCATCAGGATCTGGGATTCGGACCCGACGTGGTGGATACCAGGCTCAGGGCTTCATGGCCATCAGCTGCAAAACAGGCTATCCGGGAGAAGATAAGGATTGAAACCCTTTCTGAGGAAATGCGCATCCTCTATGTGGCACTAACAAGAGCCAGGGAAAAGCTTATCATAACCGGAGCAGTCAGGGATTTACCAAAGGCTCTGGAGGGCTGGGCAGAATCGGCAGATTCGGAAGAGCAGAGGCTTCCAGGATATAAGATGATTAAGGCAACCACTTACCTGGACTGGATGATACCTGCCCTGATGAGGCACCAAGGCTGCTGTGCATTGCGGGATAGCTTGCCGGCGGGTTATGATTTTAATAATCTTTTGCTTGATGATGAGTCTGTATGGCGGGTTATCTTCTGGGACAGGAATCAGGTGCCTGGAGATCCTGCCGACGACGAAGCTGAACAGGCTGGGCTTATCCAGTGGCTTGAGGGCGATGATAACAGTGAAGACCTGTCCGCATATGATATGGAGATTGACAGAAGGCTTGGCTGGGAGTATCCTTTTGCGAAATTGTCCCGGGTGCAGGCCAAGTTATCGGTCACCGAGCTCAAACGACGGTTTGACCCACAAATCTCAGATGAGAGAGGAGACCCGCCGGGGTATTTACCCCAAATGGTGAAAAAACCCATGTTCCTGGAGGAAAGGAAGGGATTAAGCGCTGCAGAAAAGGGTACGGTGATGCATTTTGTCATGCAGCATCTGGACTTTAGAAACCCTGATTTGGAAAAGCAAATCCAGGAAATGGTTATAAAAGATCTCCTGACGTTGAAGCAGGCCGAAAGCATTGATACAGGCAAGATCAGGCGGTTCATAAACTCGGATCTGGGAAGAAGGGTCTTGTCCTGTGATAGCATTAACCGGGAGGTGCCATTTTATATTGAAATACCATGCCGGGAGCTCTACCCGGATATTGGGGAGGACATGGGGCATGAACCCGTCCTGCTCCAGGGAGTGATCGACTGCTTCTTTGAGGAGCCTGACGGGCTTGTTCTGATCGATTACAAAACCGATCATGTCCCACAAGGTAAGGAGGATATGATCAAGGAGCGTTATGCTACACAGATCAGCTATTACTCCAAGGCTCTTGAAACCATCACAGGGAAAGAGGTGAAGGAGCGGTACATCTATCTCTTTACAAATGGAGAGATCATTGACTTGTAAGGAGTCCGGGTTCTGCTTTTTCCGGCTGAGATAATTTAGCTTCAAAGACAACATCAGTGGAGGGAACATATGGGAACAAGAAGAGTTAAAACAGTTTTTCTGGCTATTATTATGGCGGCAGTTTTACTAGCAGGCTGTGGCCGGATCAGGGTCACTACTGGCAGCGATTTATCTGAACAGGAAACCGATATCCATGATTTAACCGAAGAAGTTATTGGATCGAACTTGCTTGATTCAATACTCCCAACCGATAGCGGGGATGAAGGGATTGTGGAAGAGACTGAAAATGCCGAAGGGGAGGAAAATGTTACGGAGGCTGAACCGGAGCCCGAAGTCCATGGGGAGGAAATGGATGGTTCGGAATACATCGGCGTAATGCCCCGTACAAATCTTCCGGAAGGAATTGAAGAGTTTGGCGGCTGGGTAGTGGCCTATGATGGTGAGGATGTGAAGTACGTCTGCGGCCATTACTCCAAAGACGGTACTGAAATGATCTGGCTGGAAGAACTTCTCTATTACGAAGAAGGCAGAGCCCAAACAGTGGTTATTGATGTCCTGATACTGCCGGAAATTGAGGATGCATATTTTTGCTCAAGCATGTATTTTGATAATAATTATTCTTACGGACGGGCGTTTGGGTTGGTGGAATATGCCGACACCGAGATCTTGACCAATGTCTACAGGGTATGGGTGGTCGATCAGGAAGACGGCAAGTTTATAGAGGTTCCTAAGGAAGGATGGTTCGGCTACAACGAGGGTTACGGCGTTTAACCACCTCAAACCACACCACCTCACCGGCTTTTCAATATTTACACCAGAATAACAGGGGCCTGACGGCCCCTGTTCAGTGTGATTGATGCTGCTGGTATGGATTACTTCACCAGTTCAAGATCCGCGATGTTTTCAAGGCTTTGCCACGTGTTGTCGGAAAGATCGCTGAACTTCATGATGCTTACGCGGGTACCCGTATCATCGCTGTCGTTGACCTGGACATCAAATCCCATTACCATGCCTTCGGAGGCGGGATTCATCAGGGGAATGGCCATTTCCACGAGGTAGCCGTTGGGCGTTACCTTCGCAGCAGACCTGAACCCCTCCTTTTCGGGTATATTGCCGAAGGTTTCATGACCTTCGAAGTTTACACGGTAATGTCCGTCATCATCCTCATAGAAAGAAGTTTTCCCGTTGTTCTGGTCGAGGAAGACCTCAATGGAATCATGCTCGTAAGGATTTGCCGAATCCTTGTTCAGAACCGGATCTTCCACCTCAATCAGGCAATATACAAAGTTTTCATCCCAGAGGACCCGCACGATGCCCTTTGCGCCTTCCCAGGCCACAATGGGATTATTAACATGAATCTCGGGACATTTATCCCAAAGATCTTCCTTCACGCCGTCGATCTTTGGTGTGCCGTACATCGCCTGAGTTTTCTTAACCACCTTTTCCACGGATACTCCATGATCTGCAAGGTACTTGTCGGGATCCAGGACAGCGAAATAAGCCTCCTTTGGAGAATAGTCGCGGTTGAACAGGCATGGGAACTTGTCACTGCGCCAGCTTTTATTATCGACGGTTCCCCAGAAGGTAACCCTTACGATGGCATCCTTGTACTGTTTGAACAGCCTGAACAGCTTTGCGTATACGATGGCCTGCCTGACTTCCTGCTCTTCGGTCAGTGATCCTGAGGCGTTATTTACCGTGACATCAAGTTCGGAGATGCTCACCTCAACGCCGAGCTGCGAAAACATCTTAATGCTGTTCTCTACCGAAGAAATGGAGACATCAGTGCTATAATGTCCCTGCATGCCGATGCCGTGGATGGGCACGCCCTTTTCCAGGAGGTCCTTGACCATGGCGTGGACTACGGTGGCCTTGGTATTAACGTTAAGGTTATAGTCGTTGTAATACAGCTTTGCGTCAGGGTCGGCCTCATGGGCAAACCGGAATGCCATCTCGATATAGTCGGGACCGATGGATCTCAGCCATTGTGTTTCCCGCAGGCATTTGGTCCAGTCGCCATCCGGAGGAAGCGGCCAGTCATCCTTCACCGCCTCGTTAACAACATCCCAGACCATGATCCTGCCCTTATAGTTGCTTACAACGGTGGTAATATGGTTACGAAGCTGTTCTATGGCCTTTTCACGGTCCGAAGTCTGGCCCAGGAATCTTCCGGACTGCTGGTGCCATACGAGGGTATGTCCTACCACCTTAAGGTTGTTATCCTCGGCAAACTTCAGCATGGCGTCCGGCAGGGCGAAGCTGAACATGCCCTCACTGGGCTGCATGCCCTCAGGCTTCATGATGTTTTCGGGTGTGATGCAGTTAAACTGGTCGAGTACCAGGCTTTTTTCCGGGTCGATCAGGGTATTGGGTGTATAGATGTTGCCTATGAGAAAATAATCGGAGTAGGCCTCGGCCAATGAAAACCCTGTAGGTTCATAAACAGGACCTTTCGGCTTTTTGTTTCCTGAATCGCCGGCATCGGGGGTTGATGTCGAAGTGGGAGCCGGATCAGGGGTGGATGGTTCCGGGGTTCCGGAGGTCTGGCTGCCTGCGCCGCAGCCTGAGAACATGAATACTGTGAGGCTGATAACCAGCGATAAAACGATGATCTTGCTTCTAGCGGATCTGATTCTGCGCATCTAAACCACCTCAATATGTATTTGACTGACTGAACCGGTGTAAAATCCAGGATGCAAGCAATCGACAGAACCGTCTTATATTACCGGTTCCTTTTGAGTATACCATAATTTATAGGGTATGTAACGACATTTCAATATTAGTATTTCAGTACCATAGAACCGGGCTCTCCCTGGCTTTTACATAACTTCATCCAATAATGGTTAGAATAAGCCTCGGTTCTGTTTGTTTTTGGAAGATGTCACTGTATTGAACGATGAAATTGGTATTAATGGTGGTATATATAAATAGGTACGAGTATCTGACATATCTTTCAGATATGCGAACCGTGCTATGGAAGGAGTTGGACTTAAGATGAAAAGAATTGGTTTTTTTGATACTAAGCCCTATGATAAAATCTGGTTTGAAAAACTAAAGGATAAATACGGATTTGAGTTCAAGTATTTTGAAAGCAAGCTGAACAGCGACACAGCCATGATGTGTTCCGGGCTGGACGGCGTGGTTGCCTTTGTCAATGATGTTATTGATGAAAAGACCATAGATATCTTAAATGGTTATGGCATAAAAATCCTGGCTCTGCGTTGTGCCGGGTACAATAATGTTGATTTCAAATCTGCCTTCGGCAAATTGCATGTTGTGCGGGTTCCGGCTTATTCACCCCATGCTGTTGCCGAACATGCTATGGCCTTAATCTTAACCCTGAACAGGAAGATCCACCGTGCATATATAAGAACCCGCGACTTCAATTTCAGCATCAGCGGGCTTACAGGCTTTGATCTGTATGGTAAAACCATGGGCATCATCGGCACAGGAAAAATCGGGCGGGTGTTTGCGGATATATGTAAAGGATTCGGAATGAAGATATTAGGCTACGATCCGTTCCCGGCTAAAGACAGCAATATAGAGTATGTGGATCTGGAGCAACTCTTCAGACAATCCGACATCATTTCCCTTCATGCACCTTTAACAAAAGATACCTATCATGTTATCAACAAGGATACCATTGAGCTTATGAAGGATGGCGTCTACATTGTCAATACCTCCAGAGGAGCCCTGGTGGACAGCGAAGCCCTGCTGAATGCAATTAAGACCGGAAAGATCGGCGGTGCCTGCCTGGATGTGTATGAGGAGGAATCGGATATCTTCTTTGAGGACTACTCCAATGTGGTCATAAAGGATGATATCCTCGCAAGGCTTATATCCATGCCCAACGTGATTGTCACATCACACCAGGCGTTCTTAACCGATGAGGCGCTTAAGAATATTGCAGAAACAACTCTGGAAAACCTGAGGGAATTCTATGAAAATGAAGGTCTCACCAATGAGATTTGCTATCAGTGCACCAGATATGGAAACTGTGCAAAAAAGGAAAAGGAAAGATGCTTCTGATAAAAGCGTTTAAGCCTTCAGGAGGGCGGTGCAAAGGATGCACCGCCCTCCGTGTTTATGCCTCCTCTTCCCAAAACAGCTCATCCAACGTCTTCCCAAGGATGCGGCATATAGCTATGCATAGCTTGATGGTGGGGTTATAGTCACCCTTTTCGATGGCATTGATGGTTTGCCGCGACACACCCACCGCATCGGCCAGATCTTGCTGAGACATGTCCAAAACCGCACGGGCAGCCTTCAATCTTAAGTTTTTCATAATCTACTCCGTTTCAGCATGTTTTTTATCGTACAGATACTTTGCCACCAGCGTTACATAAATGGGTATCAGCGCGATGACCGCGAACAGGTTCAAACTGTGAGTATTAAAAAGTCCGTTAGCCGCCATGGGAGTTCCGTCAGCCAGGTTCAGCAAGAAGATCATCAGGTTTGCGGCGATAACAATCAGAAATAGGGTGAAGTAGGGGCCTGGCCTGTCCCTGAAGGAGAAGAAGGAATCCGTGATGATGCATATTATGGCAAAGACTGCGATTGCCAGATATAATCCCATAAATGTTCCGGTTGTCGAGTCTGCCCATTGTATTTCGGCCACGTCATTCATGAATGCGGAAAAAAGTGAATATATAACAAATGTCCAGAAAGCGGCCTGGTAGGCCTTGCCTCTAGCTAAACGCTGCCGCTCATCAAATTCCCTATTCCTGGCTCTTCTACGAAGCAGCAAGAAAATACCGATACCAAATGCAATGGTGACAGGAAAAAACAGTATAATCAGCAGATGGTCCAAACTCATTACACTCACCCCTCAAATCAACATCGCTCCTTAAGTAGTATAAGGTAATTATACAATATCTTTACATAATGTCAAGTATAATTTACATAATGTTAAATATAATTTTGACCATCCCTACCTGAAGGCCAGAAACCTCTGCCCTTATCACCTATATGGTTTTACAAACATTTGACATATCTCTGATTCATAATAAACACGGATACGTTATCATGCAGATGGATTGAACGGAGGAAGGAAGGTAAGAAACATGAAAAAAAGTTTTATGAGAGTCATTGCGGCGGTAATGGCCGCTGGTCTTCTTGCAGGATGTGGCGCAAAAGGGGATGATGTTATCACCGTGATATCCCGTGAGGAGGGCAGCGGAACACGTGGGGCTTTTATAGAGCTCTTCGGTATCGAACAGAAGGATGCTGAAGGCAATAAGGTTGATCATACAACCGTTGACGCGGATATCACCAACAGCACATCTGTCATGATGACCAGTGTGTCTGGCAATCCCCAGGCCATCGGATACATATCACTGGGTTCACTCAACAATACGGTAAAAGCGCTCGAAATAGACAATACAGCAGCGACAGTCGAGAATATCAAGTCAGGAAGTTATAAGGTCTCACGACCCTTCAACATTGCAACGGGAGCAGATGTTTCAGAGCCAGCTCAAGCCTTCATCGACTTCATCATGAGTGCCGAGGGTCAATCAGTCATCGAGGAAAATGGCTATATTGCGGTGTTGGATAATGCGCCGTCCTATGCCGGAAGCTCAGTCACAGGCAAAGTGGTGGTGGCAGGTTCCTCTTCTGTATCACCTGTGATGGAAAAGCTCAGGGAAGCATACCTGGAAGTCAACCCCGGTGCCGAGATAGAAATACAACAAAGCGACTCCTCTAGCGGTATGAATGCTGTCAAAGATGGCGTGTGCGACATTGGCATGGCCTCCAGAGAGCTTAAGGATAGTGAGCTGGCTGCCGGGCTTAAACCCATGGTCATAGCAATGGATGGCATTGCAGTTATCGTGAACAATCAAAATCCTGTCATCGGCCTTACCAGCCAGCAGGTGCGTGCAATTTTCATGGGTGAGATAACCCGCTGGAGTGAAATAGATGACTAACAGAAACAATGGGTGGGTCGGAGCCATTTCTGGCCCACCCAAAGAAAAAGGATTGTATATGAAACAACTCAAAGAGGTACTGGCCAGAGGCCTTTTCACTGTCGCGGCCTGCATTTCAATTCTTGCGGTGGCGCTCATATGCATTTTTCTTTTTGTAAACGGTATTCCCGGCATGGTACAAATCGGGATCGTGGACTTTATTACAGGCACCAGGTGGAAGCCGGGTAACAATATATATGGCATAATGCCCATGATAATCGGAAGCATTTATGTGACTGCCGGGGCGCTCATTATAGGGGTGCCGGGAGGAATACTTACAGCAGTGTTCCTATCAAAATTCGCATCAAAGCGTACTGTGAAATTCATGAAACCCGCTGTTTCGCTGCTTGCTGGTATTCCTTCAGTAGTCTTTGGATTCTTTGGGCTTGTGGTGATCGTACCGCTGGTTCGTAAGTTTTTTGGCGGCAGTGGATCCAGCCTGTTGGCTGCCTGTGTATTGCTTGGCATGATGATCCTGCCCACGATCATTACTGTTTCGGAATCAGCTTTAAACGCTGTTCCCCATAGTTACTACGAGGGAGCTCTTGCGTTGGGGGCAAGCCACGAGCGGGCGGTGTTCAAAGTGATGCTTCCTGCGGCAAAGTCCGGAGTGACAGCCTCCATCATACTGGGGATGGGCAGGGCTATCGGTGAGGCTATGGCGGTCATGATGGTGTCCGGAAATCGGGCTGTGGTACCCGACAGCCTCATAAAAGGTGTGCGTACCCTTACAACCAATATTGTTATGGAAATGGGGTATGCCGCCGACCTCCACCGGGAGGCGCTGATCGCTACCGCTGTGGTGCTGTTTGTGTTCATCCTGATCATCAATTTATTGTTTTCCATTCTTAAAAGGAGGGCCAGACTATGAGTGCAAAAACCAGATCCCGCATGGTACGCATGCTGGTTTATGCCGGAGCGGCTTCTTCTATGATGGTGCTGCTCTTCATCGTGGGATACATCCTTTATAAAGGGATACCCCATCTTTCGCCAAAGCTTTTTGCATGGGAATATAATACGGTTAATGTGTCGCTTCTGCCTGCGCTGATCAATACCCTGTATATGACCGTACTGTCCCTTTTCATCGCCGTCCCTCTGGGTGTGGGCGCCGCCATATATCTTTCGGAATACGCAAGGCGAAACAATAAACTCGTGAAGCTTGTACGCCTCACGACGGAAACTCTTTCTGGTATCCCTTCCGTTATTTACGGACTGTTCGGCGCATTGTTTTATGTGATGTACCTCAGGATGAACCTGTCATTGATTTCGGGAGCATTGACCCTATCCATCATGATTCTGCCGCTTATCATGCGTACGACCGAGGAAGCGCTCATTGCGGTTCCCAATGCCTTTCGCGAGGGAAGTTACGGGCTGGGTGCCGGCAGGCTTCGCACCACGTTCAGTATAGTACTCCCTTCGGCTGGTCCCGGCATTCTTGCCGGAGTGATACTGGGGATTGGGCGTATTGTAGGAGAAACCGCGGCTCTAATCTATACGGCGGGAACCGTGCCCGAGGCAGCCACAGGTTTGCTGGATTCCGCACGAACCCTTTCGGTTCACATGTACACCCTTTCCAGTGAGGGTCTGTATATTGGCGAGACTTATGCCACAGCAGTTGTATTGCTGGTTATGGTCATTGGAATAAATGCACTGTCAATATGGACGTCAGAGAAGCTTGGAAGGAGAAACTATGGCAAAATTTAAAATTGAAAACCTCGATCTTTACTATGGTGCATATCAGGCATTGAAGGATGTAACCATGTCCATAGATGAGTTAAAGATCACTGCTTTAATCGGACCCTCTGGTTGCGGCAAGAGCACACTCCTCAAATCATTGAACCGCATGAATGACTTGGTGGAAGGCTGCAGGATATCAGGGCGAGTACTGCTTGACGGTGAGGACATATACGGAAGCATAGACACCTCACTTCTGCGCAAACGCGTGGGTATGGTATTCCAAAAACCCAACCCCTTTCCCATGAGTGTGTATGATAATGTGGCTTTCGGCCCTCGCACCCACGGTGTCCGCAGAAAGGCAAAACTCGATGATATCGTAGAGCGTTCGCTGCGAGCTGCGGCCATATGGGATGAACTGAAGGATCGCTTAAAAAAGGACGCATTGGAGCTTTCGGGGGGACAGCAGCAGAGGCTGTGTATCGCCCGGGCATTGGCTGTTGAACCGGAGGTGCTGCTGATGGATGAACCGACGAGCGCCCTGGATCCCATATCCACATCCAGGATTGAGGATCTTGTTGTATCCCTCAAACAGAATTATACTATCATCATAGTGACACATAATATGCAGCAAGCGGTAAGAATCTCCGATAAAACAGCTTTTTTTCTTCTGGGGGAACTCGTTGAATATAGTGAGACTCAAAAACTGTTCTCTCTGCCTCGGGATAAGCGTACCGAGAACTATATTACGGGGAGGTTCGGATGATGAGAAACCGGTTTGATGAACAACTCTGCTTGCTGAACAAGGAACTTCTGGAAATGGGAGCCCTTATTGAACGATCTATCAAGAATGCGACCAAAGCCCTTCTAAAGCAGGATGTTGAGACCGCCAAGGCTGCAATAGGCTTCGATAAAGAGGTGGATCAAAAGGAACGCGACATAGAGGCGCTATGCATAAAGCTGTTGCTTCAGCAGCAGCCGGTTGCCGGTGATCTGAGGCTTATTTCGGCAGCAATGAAGATGATAACCGACATGGAGCGTATTGGAGACCAGGCGGCCGATATTTCCGAAATTGTAATCCATCTTTCTGGTACGCCCTATATAAAAAAGCTGGTGCATCTTCCCCTTATGGCCGATGGTGCCATCAACATGGTTTCCGCAAGTTTGGATGCATATGTAGCCAAGGATTTGGGGCTTGTCCGCAGGGTAATTGAGATGGACGATGTTATCGATAATCTGTTTGATATAATTAAGAACGAACTCATAGAGCTTATACGAAAAGATGCGGCATACGGTACACAGGCCATTGACCTTTTAATGATCGCCAAATATTTTGAACGCATCGGTGATCATGCCCAAAACATTGCCGAATGGGTGGAGTATTCAATAACCGGCAAGCACAAAGGAGAGTACCTTACATGATCTATTATGTTGAGGACGATGAAAACATCCGCGAACTCGTAGTATACACTCTGTCGCAAATGGGACTGCCGGCCAGGGGTTTTTCTGATGCAACGATATTCTGGTCTGCAATGGAAGAACAGTTGCCCGATCTCATACTTGTGGATATCATGCTGCCAGGGGAGGATGGGCTTACCATATTAAAACGCTTGCAGTCCGATTATAGAACAGCGGAGATACCCGTCATCATGGTGACAGCTAAGGGAACCGAGTATGATAAGGTTCAGGGACTTGATCTCGGCGCAGACGATTATATCACAAAGCCTTTCGGAATGGCGGAACTGGTGGCGCGCGTAAAGGCAAGGCTTCGGCGGAAACCGGCAATGCCGGTCGAGGAAAAGATGGTAGCAGGTCCACTTGTGCTGGATGAAAAGGCGCACATCGTCACAGTGGAAGGCGCTGAGATCACATTAACGCTCAAAGAATACGAACTCCTGCGGATTCTTATGAAAAACAGGGGGGCGGTGCTAACCCGTGATCAACTCCTGGAGAGGGTATGGGACTATAGCTATGACGGCAGTTCCCGTACCGTTGATGTTCATATACAGACACTGCGTGGAAAGCTTGGATCCTGCGGAGATATGATAGAAACTGTGCGTGGAGTTGGCTATAGGTTCGGAGGAAAGTGAAATGACAAAGCGCATCTTTCGGGGCATCTTTCTCACTGCCCTGGTTGCAATGATTCTGGCAACTGCATTGATGGTCATGTCCCTGTACGATGTCTATGAGAAGCGTATTACCGAGGAACTACGCTCAGAAGCAGGGTATATCCTCCATGCACTTTCCAGGGAGAATGATGAATCTGAATTTTTTGATGGCTTTACCTCCAAAAACCGTGTAACTCTGGTTGCGGCCGATGGTACCGTTCTCTTTGACAGCACCGCTGATGCATCCAGGCTTGAGAATCACGCCAATCGTCCTGAAATTGCCAAGGCCTTAATTGCTGGTACTGGCGAAAGCCAGAGATATTCCAGCACGCTAGCAGAAACCACTATTTATTATGCAGTGAAAACTCCTGATGGAAATGTTGTACGCCTATCCAACACCCGAAGTTCCATATTTGGGATATTCCTTAGGATAACACCCATTTTCATCGTTATCATGTCCGCAGTTGCAGTTGTTTCGCTTATCATTGCCCGCTATGTTTCAAAACGAATAGTAAATCCCATAAACACACTCAATTTGGATGCGCCTTTGGAAAACGATGCCTATGACGAATTGTCCCCCCTGCTGCTGCGTTTGGATCGTCAGAGAAAGCAAATTGCCAGGCAGATGCAGAGCCTTGCCATGAAGCAGACTGAGTTTTCCGCCGTAACCGGGAATATGCGGGAGGGTCTGATCCTGCTTGATCCAAACAACAATGTACTGTCTGTGAACGCAAGCGCAGCAAGAATATTTGGTGTTGAGGCTGACAAGGTGACCGGGAGCAATATTCTTGAACTTACACGCAACACTTTGGTGAGGGAGACCATACAAACAGCACGAAAAGGTGTAAGCGCCGATGCCATGATTGAGAGGAACGGCCGGTATTATCAAATACTTACAAGTCCTATTATGCAAAACGGCATAACCACCGGCGTTGTACTGCTTATGCTCGATATTACAGACAAGTATACCGCAGAGATGAGCCGAAGGGAATTCACCGCGAATGTATCCCATGAACTTAGGACTCCGCTGACTTCCATATCCGGCTATGCTGAAATCATGCGGGACGGGGTGGCGCAGCCAGAGGACATGAAGAATTTTGCGGCACGTATCTACGACGAGGCAAACCGAATGATTACCCTTGTGAACGATATCATGGAACTGTCACGTCTGGATGAGCATAAGGGCTTAGGCCAAAAGACCGATATCGCGCTTCTTGAAATGTCGAGAAGTGTGGCAAAGCATCTTATACCCCGTGCCGAGGAGAAGGGTATAGTTCTTTCTGTGGACGGCGAAGATCTGTCGGTCACTGGTTACCCGTCGCTTCTAAATGAAATGATCTATAACCTGGTGGACAATGCCATCAAGTATACAGACACGGGGGGCAGCATAAAAATCAACATTAACTGGGACTCCGACAGAGTGGTGCTCTCTGTGTGTGATACGGGTATTGGAATTCCCCATGAGCATCAGCCACATGTTTTTGAACGCTTCTACAGGGTAGACAAAAGCCATTCCAAATCCACCGGCGGTACGGGTTTGGGGCTTTCCATAGTCAAAAATGGTGCGGCCGTACATGATGCTGATATTGAACTTGAGAGTGAAGAGGGGAAAGGAACCTGTGTACGCTTATTGTTCAGGTGAATCAGAAAAATGGATCAGAATGCCGTTCTGCTGATCCATTTTTGCATTTCAGGGCAAAAACCTATACATTTCGGGTAAATGCGATCTTTTTCCTCGTGTTCTTCGCTAATATAAGTCTGTGTGCTGAAAACCTGCAGTTAAAACACTGAGGGCGAAGAAGAGCCTGTAGTTTTCAGGTAAATCAGGCACACTTAATTCTTTGGGGGGAGAAGAGCACATGGTTAAAAGATTCATAAGTCTGGTCATTGTGTTATGCATGACCTTAACAATGCTGCCATCGTTGGCTTCAGCCGCAGGTGGGCTTGTGTTTGATATGAAAACAGGCACCGTCACGATTGAGAACGGTACCGGAAAGAATACATTCTCACCCCAAGCGTCAACAAACCGGGGCATGATTGTCGCCATTCTGCATAAGCTGAGCGGTTCGGAAGAAACACTGCAAAGTCCCTTCAGGGATGTAGTTTCTGGCGCATATTATGCTGAAGGGGTGGCCTGGGCTCAAAAGAATGGCATTGTTGCCGGATATGGAAACGGGTTGTTCGATCCAGAGGACAGCATCACCCGTGAACATGATAACCATTCTATGGAAATTTGCAGGATTTCCTGCTGCTGACACCACAAGCCTTGTTGTATTCAAGGATGCCGGTGAGATATCCACATATGCCGGATATGCTATGGCATGGGCGTATGAATCAGGCATTATAGCGGGTAAAGGTAACGGGATTGTTGATCCCGAGGGAATAGTCACCAGAGCAGAGACAGCGAAGATACTTGAGAGTTATCTAAGTAGTAGAGAAACTGGTAGGTGAGTATCCCATGCGGAAAGGGTGCTGCGGGTCATGGTCTGCAGCACCTTTATTCTACTATTGGGAAAGCCTCACCATCAGGATCAATCTGGTTTGTGGCGGCAGGATTGCAGAAGTCTTTTGCCGCCCGATGCTGTACTTTTTCTGAATTCCTGTCCGCATTTGGGGCATCGAATGGTTATAATTTTCCCTTTTTCGGGCTTGCTGATCCGCACGGTTGCCTTGCAATGTAAGCATCTGTAGTATTTGTGTGTCTTTCGTTCACGCCAGATGTTTCTGCAAAGGACGAATCTGCTTCTGATCTTGTTTTTGATGGTCAGGTATTTCTGCCTTTCCATCTGCCGCTTGTAAATGTTCTTTGAGAATGACCTGAAACATGACCATACCAGCAAAGTGAGAGCAACAATATAGAAAAAACCCAGGTACGGAATATATGACAATAATAACAGGACAAGTGCCGAAACGGATAGGAACCGGCATAGCTCATCATATCCGTACCGTCCCTGCATAAAGTATTGAATCCTATAACCCAGATTGCTAAACCACTTTTTCATCCTCATAACTTCCTTCTGTTCTTGTTGTAATGCACATTAATTCCAGGGTTATATCCACCTAAAAATTAGATTGAATGTTTTCCCTGATCCAGTTGGTAATATGATAATCAGTGTCCGTTGGATAGTCCAGTTTGAGCTTGTTGGCTGTCTCAAAAGAAATTCTGCGGAAGAGACTCATTGATGCCAGCAGTCCCCTCAAGCTATCGGCCTTTTCAAATTGAGTAAAAGTACTTTTTAGTTCCCTTAATGTCTTTTGATCAGCCCATTCATGGAGGAATCGCCCCCCATGCCAAACATCATAATGATCGCCATGCAATGCCTTTGCATGCCATTCCATCATTTGAAGGAGCAGTACTCTAAGATCATTTTCCCTTGCTTTTGCTGTCCATAGTTCACCTCGCACAATTTGCTTAGCAATATACAGGGAACTGAAGAAAAACATATTAACTACCTGAACAAAGGCATTCTCGTCAATTGGTGGAGTCGATACAGGTTTAAAATCTGAAGGGACAATATATCTGGCTGTGTTGTCCTTATCCACCAGTACCCTTACACCTCTGCGAAAATTTTCAGGGGTTATTCTGTCCTTAACCATCTGATAAAGACTACTGCTGGACAAAAATACTATGTCAACCTGATACCCGCCTTCAAATAAGGTAAGGCGTTCAGGTTCACCGATTGAAGTCTGATATGTAAATGTTACCCAAATATTCCCGAGCTTTTTCAGCCAATCAGTATTGTTCAAATAGAAATCACTGTTATTTGCATATAGAATAATGTCCATATCAGACCACTCATCTGCAGGGTGGTCAACACGTGATCTTGATCCCACAATAAAAGCAGCTCTTATGTCGTCTATCGCATTTGCCCATGTTGTAAAATCTCTTTCAAATTTTTCATAAAAAATACCTGATTTCATTGCTGAAATGCCTCCTATGTTCATATAAGGCTTTTTAGGTACTCTACAATATCGCGTGCTTTTGGCGGGCAGCCCCTAACGTATTTTTCAAATCCTGAAGTACAAGTGCCGATACCTATACCTTCGCAGCGCCTGTTTCTATAGCCCTGGCCGATGAATATTTTCTCTTTCAGTCTATTCAAAAGGCCTTTTTCATCAAGCCTATCAAGCGCATGGATAAGGCTTCCGTAGCAGGCTGAGCAGGCGCTGTCCTCCACAACATACCTTGCCAGTTGCTGTACCCTTCTTGAAGGTGTTGGTTTTACTGATCTGATATCCTTGTTCATTTCAATAATATCCGCATTCGCAAGGTCGGCGTTGCCCGCGCCGATACTTTCGGCCATTCTGATATATGGGACTTCCTCTATGCTGAAGCCCATCAGGTTCGCCGCATATGCGTCTGTGAGCACAGGGTCATTTCCTGCTATAATCATGTTCATCTGAACCGGATTTCCACCTTCTTCGAAGTTGAGGTCTCCTTTCATGCCATCAACAATTATGAGGTCCTGCCTTATGAGCTTGTTCAGGTATGCTATGGGCTTGTGCAGACCCATGGTGTGAAACCGTTTTTTCTCGGAATCAGGTATGCAGCCCTTCATATTTTTCAAAGCGCAGGTAATGTTGGTCTGGCAGTGGCCTTTCAGAACCGGAACATTTATCAGGTAATCAACCTTTTTAACATAATCGCAGATGTTTATAGCAAGACCGTTTATTTCATATGCAGTATATTCGTCTTTTTGAAGGTCGATGAGGGGAACATTGAATTTCTTTGACAACACCTCATATCCGCATACCTTGAAGGCCACTGATGTCCTGTCGCCTACCCAGGAGCCTTCCATAATTACTATATTATCGCGTCCTTTGGATTTTAAATATTCGATGATGCCGGCCACTATTTCAGGTGATGTTGTCGCGCCTGAACTCGAAGGCTTCGCCACAACGAGATTCGGCTTGATTCCAATGAGGGCGTTTCTATCTATTTCCTCCTCAGGTTTTATGGCTTCGAGCAACTCTTTTACCATTTGCCTGGGATTATCTCCGTAAATAATGCGGATTTCATTTCTGTCGTTCATTTATTTCAGCTCCTTAATCTATTCCTTTGCAGCCTCCATTCTTTTCCGGACGTTTACTTTGCAGTATCGAAATATCTCATATTTGACTGCAAACAATGAATGATATTCATCCTGTTATCATCAGGGATGAACCGTCCCCGTTTTTTGGCTTCCTTTGTTGTATAGAATTATATAACTAATAGATATGGGATTCAAACCTTGCACTGATTTTGCAATATGCATAGATAAAGTTGGAGTGTCGGCTTAAGTCGCATGACAACACTGTTTCAATGTGATTTAAACAGGGTAAGATATAATCTGTTGCGAAAAACAGCCGTTATCTGCTGTTGTGAAATTCATTCATATGAGTGGACGGTATGATGGGGGATGAGGGTTATTTATCTGGTAAGCGCTTGTTTGGCAGGCGAAAACTGCAGATACGACGGAAAAAACAGCAGGATAGAGGCCATTGCGGAGCTTGTACGGCAAGGCCGAGCCATTCCCGTATGCCCCGAACAAATGGGAGGCCTGTCCACTCCAAGGAGTCCCTGTGAGATAGTAAGGTCTGGAGATGGTGGCATAAAGGTGATGAGCAGGGATGGGCGGGACTGTACAAGAGAATTCCGTATTGGAGCCGAAAAGACATTGGCTATTGCTAAGGCTCATGGTATTAAGAAGGCCATTCTCAAATCAAAGAGCCCGTCCTGCGGCTGCGGACAGGTTTATGACGGCACCTTCTCGGGAAAATTGACAGAGGGTCATGGTATTACCGCCAGGCTTTTGATGGATCATCAGATTGAGGTTTTTACAGAAAACGATAAGGATGTGTGAGCAACTATGGTAGTCGTTTCGTTGGATATAGGCACAACAAAAATATGCGCTATTGCCGTGGACGCAGATACGGGGGAGGTTCTGGAGGTTCTGTCAGGGGCTAATGCCTTCATGACTTCCGAAAGCTCCCATGAAAGAATTCAGGATGCTGACAGGATTCTTAAGATATCCAAAAGCCTTTGCGGTGAGCTTATCCGTAAGTATTCACCCATACTCTGTATCGGGATAACCGGCCAAATGCACGGTATCCTCTATCTTAACCGCCACGGAGAGGCAATAAGCCCCTTGTATACATGGCAGGACCAATGCGGAAATCTGCCCTACAGGGATCAATTATCCTATGCGGAGTATCTAACCGGGAACAGCTCATACAGGATGGCTTCCGGATTTGGGCTGACCACCTGTTTCTACCATACCCATACCGGCCAGATTCCGCCGGAAGCCCATAAGATCTGTACCATTCAGGATTATGCTGCCCTGCACATGACCGGTGAAACCCATCCCATCATACATACATCCAATGGGGCGGGTCTTGGTCTTTTTGACATATCCCGTGGAGATTTTGACAGGGATATTATAGACCGTTTTGGCATGGATACCGATTTACTGCCTGATGTCACCCCGGAATGCACGATCATCGGGAAAACCGCTGAAGGTATACCTGTGTGTGTCGCCATGGGCGACAACCAGGCAAGCTTTCTTGGGGCAGCAGGGGTGAATGGGGGCAGTATGCTGATCAATATCGGCACGGGCAGCCAGGTGTCGGTCTTATCCGATGGCCATGAGGTTTCCAGGGATGAGCTTTTGGAAGTCCGTCCATATCTTAAGGGAATGAACCTGATCACAGGCTCGCCTTTGTGCGGCGGAAGCTCCTATGCGCTCCTTGAGAAGTTCTTCCGTGAGGTTGTCCGGATGGCTGGGTTTGAGCTGGAGTCGGCCTATCCCCATATGGATGCCCTGCTCTCAAAAGCCTTACCTAATGGTGAACCCCTCATAGTGTCAACCCGTTTCTCCGGTACAAGGGTCAATCCTCATGAGAGGGGGAAAATCGAAAATATCAGCCTTGATAATTTCACACCTGCTGCGATGATGCTTGGCTTTATGGAAGGTATGGCGCAGGAGCTATATGATTTGGCTGAGCCCGTCCTTTCCGCTGGTTCCTTTAAGCTAAAGAATCTGGTTGCAGCGGGTAATGGTATGAGGAAAAACCTCACTATGAGAGCCATTCTCTCCAATAAATTTGGTTTGCCGGTCAAGGTGCCGCAACATCACGAGGAGGCGGCATTTGGAGCTGCCCTGTTTGCGATGACGGGTGTTGGAAGGTTTGCCAGCTTTGAAGAGGCGCAAAGGCTCATCCGATATGCTTAGAAAACCTCCTGAATTACGGGGACTTGTTTTTCTAAAAGCGTCTTATGCCACATGGGTTCTGAACTTTTCCCACCCGTAAGAAATATTTACCATAACGGGAAAATATAAATAATGCTCTTTGTATCGGGCTGTATATCGTTATATAATTAAAGACAGAACCCGTATAAGTGGTTTTGTCCTTTTTACAGGAACAGGTTATAGAGTGCAAAGGGAGGTAAACATGCGTATCCTGCATACCTCCGACTGGCATCTGGGCAGAAGCCTGGAGCAGATCAGCCGGATAGAGGAGCAAAGAGCATTTATTGATTTGCTGGTTGAAACATGTGAGGATCAGAAAGTTGATCTCGTCCTCGTCGCCGGCGATATCTACGATACATACAATCCACCTGCCTCAGCCGAAGAGCTCTTTTATGAGGCTCTTGAAAGGCTCAGCGGGAAAGGTAAACGGGCAGTTGTGGTGATCGCGGGCAACCATGACAATCCTGAACGGCTTTGTGCTGCAAGCCCGCTGGCCTATAAGAACGGTATAATTCTGTTGGGCTATCCTGCAAGCGATGCCGGTGAGTACAAAACCGGGGGTGGGATTCTCGTAACAGACTCGGGGCCTGGGTGGCTGGAGCTGGCTCTGCCATGCTGCGATCATCATGCAATCATTCTTACTCTTCCCTATCCATCGGAATCACGTCTTGAAGAGGTCTTGTCCAGAGAGGCCGATGAAGCAATCCTGCAAAAGGCTTACTCCGACAAAATCGGTGAGTTATTGTCTTCCGGAAGCAGAAGGTTCAGAGAGGATACGGTCAATCTGATAGTAGCCCATATTTTTATGATGGGCGGCAGGGAATCCGATTCCGAAAGAACACTTCAGGTGGGTGGCGCTTTAACGGTGGATCCCGCTGTGCTGCCTTCCGGAGCGCACTACGCTGCCCTGGGGCATCTCCACAGGCCGCAGGAAGTACGTCGTGCGCCCTGCCCGGCTTTCTACTCCGGGTCGCCCCTGGCCTACAGCTTTTCTGAGGCCGAACACAGCAAGGCTGTGTATCTTGTAGAGGCCCTGCCCGGAAAGGAGACCCAGGTTACTCCAATCTATCTGAACTGCGGAAAACCATTAAGGAGATGGGTTGCAGAGGAGGGCTACGGACAAGCCCTTACATGGTGCGAGGAAGGCAGGGATAAGGATGCCTGGGTGGATCTGGTTATAGTTACCGACAGGATCCTCACCCTGGACGAACAAAAAAGGCTTAGAAGTTTGCATCCCGGTATCATAAATATCCGTCCACAATTGAAGGATCAGCCCACCACGGATACTTACTACAATGGCATTCGTGAGGGGGAAAAGATAGATGAGCTTTTCATGGAATTCTACAGAAGCAGGATGGGTGTGGAGATTCCTGATGATGTTATGCAGGCATTCCTTGAAATAGTGAATGACCAGGATGAGGAGGTGGAAGCCGGTGAGGCCGATATCCCTTGAGATTGAAGGGCTGCAAAGCTTTAAAGAAAAACAGAGTATAGATTTCGAAACCCTGGGTGAAACCGGGCTCTTCGGGATATTTGGCCCCACCGGAAGCGGTAAATCCACTATTTTGGATGCCATCACCTTTGCTCTTTTTGGTGATGTCAGAAGAGCGAAAAATGGCACTCAGGGCATAATCAATATCAATTGCAAAACCATGAGGGTGTCCTTTACCTTTGAACTCTTAAAGGACGGTACCCGTAAAAGATACAGGGTGGAAAGGGTTTCACAAAAAAAGAAGGATTCCGACAATATAGCTGTCACCAAGATTGCCCGCCTGATGGAATTGACAGATTTGGGTGATGTTCCCATATGTGATAAGGCCACCGATGTCACCAACAAGGTAACAGAATTAATCGGCCTTAACAAACAGGATTTCACCCGGGCTGTAGTGCTGCCCCAGAACAGCTTTCATGAATTCCTGCTAATGAACAATGCCGATCGCCGCCGGATGCTGGAGAGGATTTTTTATCTTGAGGAGTATGGAAAACTTCTGTCGGACAAGTTGAACAGAAAGATAGACCGGCTGAGAAGCTGCATGGACACATTGTCAGGTGAGCTGCGGGGCTATCAGGATGCCTCGGACGAAGCCCTGAAGGAAGCCGGTAAAGCCATGGAAGCAGCTGCCGCAGAAAAGGAGAAGGCTCTTAAGTTATATAAAGAGCTGGAATTGGAGTACAACCAGGCAAAGGAGGTCTGGGAGCTGGTTAAGGAGATGGCAGATATTGAGGAGCGGGAAAAGCACCATGCCTCGTCGGCTCAGGAGATAGCAGATGCAAGGGCAAAGCTGGACAGGGCGGATAAAGCCGCCAGGCTGATTGAGCCCATCAGAAAACACAAAGACCTGACCGAAAGACTTAAGAAAATAAATGTGCAACTGGCCGAAGTTCAGGGTAAGCTTCCTTCTGTCAGGGCGGATCTTCTAAGGTATCAAAAAAGTTACGGGTCTTTGAAAAAAGAAAGAGCGTTAAAGCAGCCTGAATTGGTGGCCAGGAAGGCAAGACTGGAAGATGCCCTTTCCCTTAAAGATGAGATCGACTCGTTGAAAAAGAAGCTGGAATCTCTTACAGAAACCCTTACCCGGCTAAAAGATGCAACGGAACAAAAAAACCTCCTGATAGGCCAGGAAACAGAGGAATATGAAAGGCTTGTGGCTGAGGCCGACCGCCTGAAAAAAGAATGGCATACCCTGGTCATTGATCCGGAATACAGAAAGCACATACAGGAGGGAGTAAGGCTTGAGGATGAGGGGGTCAGGCTGGAAAAAGACCTGAAAGGGCTTGAAAATGAGCATGAACTCTTAATAAAGATGGTGAGTGAATCAGAGGTCAGGCTTGAACAGACCAGAAAAGCCATCGATACCGCAATAGAGGAAGCGGAGGCTCTTACGGGGAAGAAAGCCCATCATGAAAGGATGCTTCAGGAAAACAAAAACAATTATCAAAAGAAAGCCCAGGAGCTTCAGGACATAAAGGGAATCTTCAGGGTCATCCAGCTTCGCCAGGATCAGATCAGGGATCTGAAGTCACGGATGGATAATGCAGGCTTGTTGCTTGAAAAAGCTGAAAAGAGGAATCAGTTGCTTATCAAGGCCAGGGACGAGGCAGAGGTTTCCTGTGAAAAATACAGGCTTCAGCTTATAGAGGCAGAAAGTATGCTGGACAGGGATGCTGCCTTAAGACTAGCCGGGCAGCTTAAAGAAGGAGTTGCCTGCCCGGTGTGCGGATCCGAGCATCACCCTAAGCCTGCCCATAGGGCGAATTTGGAGGAGTTATCCGAACTTGAATCCAGGGTGGGAGAGATCAGAAGCAGGCTGGAGGATGCTGATAAAGCACTGAGGGATGCTGAAGCCGATCTGCTGATTAACGGGGAACAGCTAAAAGCAGCAAAGCTGCAGCATGATGAGGCGAGGGAAATCCTTAAGGCTCAAACCAGGGAATTAGAACTGGAAAGGCAGAAGCTCCCCGATGCATTAAAAAGCCTTGATACGGATGATTTGGCAACCCAACTGGAAGGTTTGGAGAGGGAGCTTAATCTAAAGCAGAAAGAATTGGAGGATGGGGAGAAAACCCTTTCAGATCTTTCGGAGCGCCTGAAAAAACTGAACGAAACCCTATCGGAGAAAAGGGCTCTAGAGAGTGGTATACTCTCGGAAATAAAGCTGGGAAGAGAAAGGGTTATGAAGACTGAACGTTCCCTTAAAGAAACCCGGAAGTTATGGGAGGAAAACCACAAGAAGGTATCCCGGTTCCTTGCCGAATGGTCTATATCAAGCATCCGCGACGAGATGGATCGCCTTGACCTAAACGATCAGAGAGCAAAGGCCGTTAATAAGGAGTTGGATCTTCTTAATCAGCAAATCGGCCTTA
>LFSK01000014.1 GCA_001512555.1 Clostridiaceae bacterium DTU059
TCATATGGCTGAAATCAGCCCCATTATTAAAGGCATCAACCATTCCCAGGCTTTTCAGATAATCGCTCATCTCATCCTTATAGCCAAAGTTCAGTTTGGGCACCTTCAAATTGGTTCGAAAAAGGGTGAACTTGCTGTTTATATCAAGAAGCATATCAGCCGTCAGTTCATCCACCAGATTGTTGACATTCCCCTCAGGCCGTAAAAAGAGCATGGACACACCATCTTTATAATGAAGCTTCACAGCCTTTAGATCCGCGGTCTCATAGTAGGGTACCTTGAACTGTTCATTCATCATATCAACCTTCACGGTTTCTCCGGTGCTCAATGTATAATCTTCCTTCTGGGTGAGCCTTTCATTGAATTCATTCACCCAGGCACCCTTGAAATACAGGGAATTGACCAGGAGCGTTATGGTCAGTGGATCTATATCACTTATGGAATTGGTTATCATTCCCTTTGTCCTGTCCGATATCCACTCATTAACCTTCTTGACAGATGAAGGCGATTTAACGTCGAGAGAAAACACATCGGCATCGTACCAGGTTTTGGCCATCTGAATATAGTCCTCTTTAAGCTGGTATTCCCTGTTCACCCATAGGGAGTTAGCCAGTAGGACCTCGATGTCCTTTCTATTGTAGAAACTGCTGATCAGGTCCTTATATTTGCTGTTATACTCATCCTGAGAAAGCCCCTGGCTGTTGATAAGCCCGTTGATCTGTTCCCGGGTATCCCCGGCAGCACCATTGTTGAGGATTGAAAGGGCGGTGGAAAGGCTTATAGGGGATATGATCAGGTTGCTGCCGTCAGTATCGGCCTTATTGATCAGTTTTAAAGCGTTAAACCCCAAATTATTGATGTCAAGAACAACAGGGTCGTCCAACCGGATATGGGGCGCATCCGATGGCACAAAAGCATATCCGCTTCTTACCACACAGCCTGGAAGAAGGAATACCATGATCAGAACAACAGTCAGAATCAGTTTAAATCTTTTTCTATTGCGCAGTTTTGGGCAGGGATCCATTACATACCCCTCCTATATTTTATTGTAAATATTCTATCATATTATTTAGACGTACCTTCACATCATTGGTTCATTTTTATATGATATCCGGCACCACTATGGGAGATTTTTGCGGAGATCGCCACGCTTCGCAGTGCTCCTCTCCCAATGACAGTCTTGATTCGGGATGTGAGAAGCCAGAAGTGAGATATCAAGGCCACAGTGCTTAATGACACAAGAGAACTTTTTACTTTTATTGTTTGTTCAGGTGATGGATCAGCATTTCCCTCACCTGTGCGGGGTCTGCCCTTCCCTTCAGGGCAGCCATGGTCCTTCCCATCAGAAAGCCAAAGGCCTTTTCCTTTCCAGACCTATAATCTGCTACAGCCTGAGGGTTTTGATCGAGGACTTCTCCCACAGCCTTCGCGATGAGGCTCTCATCCCGCTGAACCTTCAAGCCCCTCTTCTCAATTATGGCATCCGGGTCTCCACCCTCCAGAGCCAGAATGTCCAGGATCTCCTTTGCCGAATTCGGCGTAATATCGCCCTTGTGCAACAGATCCAAAACCCTGCCAAGTTTCTTCCCGTCAAGGCTGGATACCGAAAGGAAATCCTTGTCTTCGTTGATTCGCCGCATGATATCGGTCATTATCCAGTTGCTCACAAGCTTGGGATTGCCACAGACACCAACGGCAGTCTCAAACATATCTGCCAGGGGTCTGGACTGGGTGATCAGTTGGGCATCATACCAGGGGATTCCAAAATCATTTATATAGCGATCCTTCCTTGATGTCGGAAGCTCGGGAAGATCTTTTCTTATCTCTTCGATCCGCTCCTTTTCAATCACCACAGGAACAAGATCAGGTTCGGGAAAGAATCGATAATCCAGGGCTTCTTCCTTGTTCCTCATGGAATAGCTCTCTCCCCGGGAATCATCCCATCTTCTGGTTTCCTGAATGATGCTTCCGCCATCACTGATGATGGCAGCCTGCCTGTCCGCTTCGGCCTGGGCGGCACGCTGCACCGCATGCAGGGAATTGATGTTCTTCATCTCGGTACGGGTTCCCAGGAGGTCCCCGGGTTTTCGGACTGAGAGATTGACATCGGCCCGGAGAGATCCTTCCTGCATCTTGCAGTCTGAAACCTCCACATATTCAAGAATGGTCTTTATGGTCTCCAGAAAAATCCTCGCCTCTTCAGGAGAACTGATATCAGGACGGCTGACGATCTCAATCAGGGGAACGCCGCATCGGTTATAGTCAACCAATGATCCTGTGACACAGGCATCATGAATAAGCTTACCCGCATCCTCTTCCAGATGAATCCGCTCTATACCAATTCTTTTATACTGGCCGTTCACATCTATGTCCACATAACCGTCATAGCACAGGGGCCTGTCGTATTGTGATATTTGATATGCCCTGGGAAGATCAGGATAGAAATAGTTTTTCCTGTCCATCTTGGTGAAGGATGAAATGCTGCAGTTCATGGCCAGCCCGGCCCGGATGGCATACTCCACCGCGGTTCTGTTCATGGCAGGAAGGGCACCGGGCATGGCAAGGCAGACAGGACAAACCAGGGTGTTGGGTTTTGCTCCGAACTCATTCCTGCAGTTACAGAACATTTTGGTACGGGTTTTCAGTTCTGCATGTATTTCAAGTCCAATCACTATCTCATATTCCATGAACGGTCATCCCCTTATAATGGTATCGGAGGCCACAGGATTCTGAGCAGTATCGCTGCTATGAGAAAAATCAATCTGCTCAGCCCTGGCACTTTGTTTTTGGTTTCAGCCTTCCCACCCTTTGTTCGATGGCATAGCCCGCACGCAGCAGGAGCTTCTCTGAAAACGGTTTGCCCACCAACTGGATCCCAATGGGCAAACCCTTGCGGTCAAGGCCGCAGGGCACAACCAGGGCCGGAAGGCCAGCCAGATTTGCCCCTACGGTATAGATATCTCCCAGATACATCTCTAGCGGATTCCCACTTTTCTCTCCCAGTCTGAACGCAGTTTCTGGATAGACGGGCGTGGCAATCAGATCAAATGACTCGAAGTTTTTCATAAAATCATCGGTGATCATTTTTCTTGCCCTCAGGGCTTTGATGTAGAGCTGGTCACGATAACCTGCACTCAGGATATGGGTTCCCAAGAGTATCCGCCTTTTGACCCCGCTGCCGAATCCATCGCCCCTGGATAACCGGTATAATTCCTCCAGATTTTTTGCATTGGCGTTTTGATAGCCATACCTGATCCCGTCGTACCGGGCAAGATTTGAGCTGGCCTCGGAGGATGAGATGATGAAATGGGCCTCTACGGCATAATCGGTGGTCGGGAGCGAGCTCTCACCCAAGACAGCTCCTGCTTCTTCAAGCATAGATACAGCCTTATAGACTGCATTTTTTACATCTTCATCAAGCCCGGATCCAAAATACTCTTTGGGCAGACCTACCCTGATCTGTAGCTCATCTTGTTCCAGCCCGTGAGAATAATCCTCTCCGATCCCTCTCACAGTGGTTGAATCCCTGGGATCATGCCCGGCTATCCCGTTCAGCACAAGGGCACAGTCTGTTACATCCCTGGTGATAGGACCAATCTGATCCATTGACGAGGCGAAGGCCGCCATACCATATCGGGATACGAGCCCATAGGTGGGTTTTAGCCCCACTACCCCGCAAAATGATGCAGGCTGGCGTATGGAGCCACCGGTATCCGAGCCCAGAGCAAAGCTGCAGAGACCTGAGGCCACCGCCGCTGCCGAACCGCCACTGGATCCGCCGGCCACCCTCTCCGTATCCCAGGGATTTCTGACACTGCCGAATATTGAATTCTCGGATGAACTTCCCATGCCAAACTCATCCATATTGAGCTTGCCAAGAAGAACTGACCCGCTTGACAGGAGCCTTTCAACTGCAGTGGCATCATAGGGAGGGATGAACTGCTCCAGCATCTTTGAAGCACAGGTTGTCCGCACACCCCTGGTGCACAGATTGTCCTTGATGCCCATGGGGATACCGCAAAGAGGCGATATCCTGTCTTCAGTACCAAGCCTCTTGTCGGCGGCTTCCGCCTGACTCAGCGCTACATCGGCGCATACCGTTATAAAGGCATTGATCCTGCTATTCTCTTGCCGGATTCTTTCCAGAGCCAATTCTGTAAGCTCCCGGGAACTAGTTTCCCGGCGCCTTAAAAGATCAATGGTTTCCTTAATGGTCATATCAATAATACTCATAGGGCATCCACCACACTGGGGACCACGTAACAGTTGTCCTTAACCATGGCTGCGCATTTCAACAAATCGTCACTTCTACTGAATTCTTCAGGAATGTCCGGCCGAAGTACATTTTCCAAAGGAAGAACATGCTCCATTGGCTCTATGCCATGGGTATCCACCTCAGATAACCGTTCCATATAACCCATTATCAGATTCATGTCTCTGGCAAATTCAGCCTCTTCCTCGGGGCTGAGCTCAAGCATAGCTAAAGCTGCAATCTTCCTTACCAAATCCCTGTCCGCTTCCACCAGGATAACCTCCCGCTATAATTATTGACCCTTTTTGCCGGCGCATATGCCTTTTCAGCATATGCCTCACAATACCTTAACCGCCGCGTTCCGGCTCTTTTGGGTCAGGCTCGCTGACTCCCATCATTTTACCATAATATCGGTGAAAAATCGTACGACTATTCTCCTTATAAGCGATGGTTCGCAGACCTACAGGGTTATTCTCACCGTTTTTAGGAAATAAACATGATACCAATCCGCCTAAATAACTGTCATAATACAAGCCGTTCACCTGATATGATTTACGGGTGGTGTATTATGATTATTGTAAGCATTAGCAAAAGAAAGCTGAAATTGTTTGCGGCTGCCGTATTGGCAGTATGCCTTGTCTCTTTTGGCATCTATCAGATTTTTGGGGACCAGGATACCGAGAATTACTCTGAATTGGTTGACATGTTGCGCAACAGAGATGTGGCTGTGTCTGGGGAGATCCTGGAAGCCACAAATGACTCGGAAAGCAATAACGAAATACAGATCTTTGATATCAGCAAGGGTAAAGTGGTTAAAAAGATGAAGACCACCCCTTCCCTGCAGGAACAGGCTCAACAGATCATCAGCAGCATCACGGGTCTATATACCAAGGTCCAGCCGTTCCCCGACAAAGGGTATATCGTCAGGATCCCCGTAAACCCTGCTCTGAAGGTACAAAACCAGTACATCAATGCCACCATTGACAAGATATATGTCATATTTACCGAAAAAGAGCCTCCCATCGTCCTGATCCTGGACAGCTCTGAGAAGCCCTTTGTTTACAATTTCAACTGGAAAACCGATGAACTGAAAAAGCAACTGGATTTCAACTTTGCTTATTAGGTATCAGCGATACCATGAAGGACAGCTTCATCCTCACCTGTGCCTTGATATCTCAAACATCATGAGACCTGCGGCAACACCGGCATTAAGGGATGATATCCTTCCCTTCATGGGTATCCTCACCAGGAAGTCGCATTCTTCCCTGATGACCCGACTGATACCCTCTCCCTCACTGCCTATTACAAGACCTATGGGACCCTTCAACCCGGCTTCATAATAGGCCTTTTCCCCATCGGGGTCGGCTCCGGCCATCCATATGCCCTTCTTCTTCAGGTCACGGACAGTCTGGGCAAGGTTCACCACTCTGGCAATGGCGATGAATTCCTGGGCTCCTGCGGCAACCTTGGCTACCGTGGCATTAAGGGTGGCCGACCTCCGTTTCGGTATGATGATGCCATGGGCTCCGGCACACTCGGCACTTCTGATAATAGAACCAAAATTATTGGTGTCTGTGATGCCATCCAAAATAATGATGAACGGATCTTCTCCCCTCTCGGAGGCGATATTTAAAATATCCTCCACCTCGGCATATTCCTGAACAGCCACATCAAGGATAACCCCCTGATGGATCCTGGTAAGGGACATCATATCCAGTTTTCTTTTATCCACATATTGAATTGGTATGGCCTTACCCCTGGCTAAAGATGCAATCCTGGCCAGGATGGGATCTGAGTTGCCCTTTTCGATAAATATCTTGTTGACAGGACGATCAGACCTTAGTACTTCCAGAACGGGATTCCGCCCTTCAATCCTGTCCTCCCTGTCCTGTCCGTCTGCTTCGGTTATGTCATGATAAGGATCCTGAAAGGAATGTGCTCTGCGATCCCGAGTCTCTCTCGCATCCTCCGGTCCTCTTCCGCCGCCTTTTGCAAAAACCGGCCTGCCCTTCTGAACTGACCCTTTTTCAGGCCTTTTTTTTCTCTTATTCATGGTCGATTCTCCGTTTCATCTCTTTCTATGATGGAAGCAGCCCGTTCCAAAAAGCCATCTAGCCTCTCCTTCTGATGGGTCAAATACAGGTAACCCATAACAGCTTCAAGAGCCGTAGCGTAATGATAGTCCTGCAGATTGGCATTTTTGGGAACGGTTGTAGATTTTGCGTTCCGTCCCCTCCTGAAGATAAAGGCTTCATCCTCATTTAAATCCTTTTGGAGCTCCCTGGCAATCCTGGATTGGGAGGCTGCCTTGACATACCTGGTTGCATCAATATGAAGCTGATGAGAGGATGCCCGTTTTTTTCTCACTAGTCTTTCCCTTACGAAAAGATTAAATACGGCATCCCCTATAAAGGCCAGTACGGCAGGCTGCAAAAGCCTTATTTCATCGGTATTTTCATTAAGCAAACTATCACCACGCATATTCCTTGATGTATTGGGCTATTATACAAGTCCGCCCTGCCAACCAAGGCACGGCGGACCGGTTTTTACAGCGTCCATAGTGATGGTATCCTGATAAAGGGCAGTAAATCTCCCCATCCAACAAAGAAGGAGAAAACTATATGTACGAAGGGAACCGCAAGAATACTCAGTGCGAGGTATTTCAGTACCTGATGGCTCTTCATTCTTAATGCCAGAGGCGGAAGCAATACCGTCAGTGCTATGGGCAGGGCATAGTGGATATAGCCCGGCAGTTTAAGAATATTATTGTATTTACTGATGATGAAGCCCCCAAAGACCACCAGTATCCCGATAATATCAATAAGGAAGGATTTGCTCTTGTATTGTTTGCCCAGCACCAGCCTGATAACACACAGAAATATCAGATAGGTAAAGGCAACCATGACCATGAATTTGAAACCTGGATCCAATCATAATCCCTCCCTGTCATTTAAAACCATAGGGAATGTGCGGCGCACAACCATTTGATACATTGCGTCCCCATCCCTTTTGGGTTTCCGATCCTATTTGACTACGATATTTACAAGCCTTCCCTTAACAACGATGACCTTCACGATATTTCTTCCACCTATATAACCGGCGGCTCTTTCATCGTTCAGGGCAGCTTTCTCAATCTGCTGGTTATCAGCATCACTGGGCACATTGATCCTGTATTTCACCTGGCCGTTGATCTGAACAGCCATCTCCACTTCATCCCGAACCAGAGCCTTTTCATCATAGGCTGGCCAGGGCTGATTGAACACCGAGTAGTCGCCGCCGAGAAGCTCCCACATCTCCTCTGCAAAATGCGGAGCAAAGGGAGACAGAAGCAGAATGGCATCCTTAATTGTGTCTTCCATCAGCTTAATGTTCCGGTTTTCCAGCGCATCATATTTGTAGAGGGCATTGACCAGTTCCATAATACGTGCGATGGCCGTATTAAACTGGAAGACCTCGATGTCATCGGTGGCGCTCTTAATGGCAAAATGTCTTACATAATTGAGTTCCTTCTCATCGGATCCAAACTGGTCGCTGCCAGCAGATCCCTTTTCCGAAGCAAACTTTGTAATCAGCCTTTCGATCCGGTTAACAAACCTGTCGATGGCCTTGATCCCGTCATCACTCCATGGCCCACCTTCCACATATGAGAAACCGAAGGCCAGGTACATGCGGAATACATCCGAGCCATATTTCTCAATGTACTCATCAGGGGACACGGTGTTGCCTCTGGACTTGGACATCTTCTGTCCGTCCGGACCCAGTATTACCCCCTGATGCACAAGGGAAAGGAAGGGTTCGTCGAAATCCAGATAACCCATATCCCGGAGAGCCTTGGTAAAAAACCGGGCATAAAGAAGGTGCATTGCTGCATGCTCAGCACCGCCCACATACTTGTCCACAGGCAGCATTTTGTTGATCAGTTCGCGATTAAAGGGTTCCTTGTCGTTCTTATTGTCCGGATACCGCAAAAAGTACCAGGAAGAGCATACAAAGGTGTCAAGGGTATCTGAATCCCTTCTTGCGGGACCGCCGCAGCTGGGGCATGTGGTATTGATGAATTCCTCGCACTTGGCAAGGGGAGACTCCCCATCAGGGGTGAAAACCACATTGTAAGGAAGCTCTACCGGCAGCTGATCCTCAGGAACAGGGACCGTTCCGCATTTATCACAATAGACGATGGGAATGGGCGATCCCCAATAGCGTTGCCTGGAAACCAGCCAGTCACGAAGCCGGTATGTAACCTTAAGCTCGCCTGCATTCATACTTTCAAGCTTCTTAACAATAGCCAGCCTGGCTTCCTCGGAAGAAATACCGTCAAACTCCAGGCTTTCCGTAAGGAAACCGTCTTCGGTAAACGGAAGGGCATCGTCAATACCCTCCGCACCCTTTATGACACGCTTGATTTCAAGGTTGTATTTAGTAGCAAACTCATAATCCCGTTCGTCATGGGCAGGTACCGCCATAACACAGCCCGTTCCGTAGCCAGCCAGAACATAATCAGCAATCCAGATCTGAACCCTTTCCCCGGTTAGAGGATGAATGGCATAGGCACCGGTGAAGACTCCGGTCTTCTCTCTCACTGTGGAAAGCCGGTCGATCTCCGACACCTTTGATACGGTCTTTCTGTATTCCTCAACCGCCTGACGGCAGGCATCGGTAGTTATCTTGTCCACCAGTTCGTTTTCTGGAGCCAGAACCACATAGGTAACACCATAGAGGGTGTCAGCCCTTGTTGTAAACACCCTGAAGGACAGATCACTGTCGGCTACCTTGAATTCAATCTCTGCACCCTCGGATCGTCCAATCCAGTTGGTCTGTATCTTCTTTGTCTTTTCGGGCCAGTCCAGATCCGGCAGACAGTCCAAAAGCTCCTGGGCATATTTTGTAATCCTGAAAAACCACTGGGTCAGGTTCTTTTTGGTCACTTCGGAACTACAGCGTTCGCAGCAGCCATCCAACACCTGTTCATTGGCAAGTACGGTTTTACAGCTGGGACACCAGTTCACAGGCGCGTTTTTTCTGTAGGCCAGCCCATGCTTGTAAAGCTGGAGGAAGATCCATTGTGTCCATTTATAGTATTCGGGCAGGCATGTAATCACCTCATAATCCCAGTCGAAGGTGGCCCCCATCCTCTTGAGCTGCTCTTCCATGGTGGCTATGTTCTGCATGGTGGAATCCTTTGGATGAATTCCGGTCTTTATGGCAAAGTTTTCAGCCGGAAGTCCAAAGGCATCAAAGCCTTGGGGATGAAACACATTATGTCCCTGCATGCGCTTCATCCGGGCCCAAGAATCGGTTAGGCCGAAATTGTACCAATGCCCCGCATGGAGCTTTGCTCCCGAGGGATAGGAAAACATCTCCAGGCAATAAAGCTTCTTATCCAGGTTATCCTTATCAAATCGGTAGATATTGGTTTCTTCCCATTTTTTCTGCCATTTTCTGTCTATCTCTACAGAGTACCCCATTGCACAAGCCTCCCAAGCTATAATTTTCCATTACTGTTCCGGGGTTCCTTTAGATAACAGGACTCCCCGCATATAGTATAAAAAAAGAACATGAGCATTCTCTCAGGCTCTGGCTGCCTGAAACCCATCCACAGAAACAGGCTTTCCATCCTGCCAGAGCCGCTCAAGTCCGTAGAATTCCCTGTCTTCTTCATGGAAGATATGAAGAACGATATCCCCGTAGTCCATAAGAATCCAGCGTGCGCTGTTGTAACCCTCCCGGCGCAGGCATTGCACGTCCCGTTCACTGAGTTTTTCCTCCACATGATCGGCAAGCGTCTTGATATGGGTCGTGGATGTACCGTTGCACACAATGAAATACTGTGCTATGGTAGTCAGTTCGCTGATATCGATGGCCTTAACATCCTGTGCCTTCTTCTCATTCAATGCCTCAATCACCAGTTGAAAAACAAACTCATTGTCCATTAATCCGATTCCTTCCCTCCATGTCGAAGATATGATTAAAACCTTACGAAAAAGTTTTCATGATATTATACCATATAATATGAGTTTGCTTCTATTCCTTCTTAATTTAGCCTTCCTCTTTAATGCTGTATTTATCTGATCCCTGTCAGGTAGCCTTGGAAGAAAAGCCTGATGTGCTCTATTTTTGCCTCTCACCAGTAAAATTAAACCCGTTGACTGTTACAGCCCCAGAAATCGAAGTATGTCAGTACCTGCCGGGTTCTTAAGAAGCACAAGTCCAATGGCTGTATACACCGTCAAGATCAAGACCACACCGGGTACTCCCAGCAATAGTCCTCTGGCAGCCTTCTCGTCCCGCCCGGGCCGCTCCACCCTGTTTACGGTAATGGCACGAACCACCAGAAGAAGGCCGAATATGATTACCAGGCAAACAACGAGTATGACGGACATAGTGATAACCATAACATTCAGAAACTCGTTCAGTGACATGCCATACATGGCGGCCATATCCGCGAACTCAGGTGATGTGAAGGGATCAGCGGCCTGCTGGGGCATGGGGTTCGGGCTTGGAACAGCAGGCATATTCAAATGCATCAGCAGAGTGAGCAGGCCGTTGTTCATAAAATGAAGGATCATGCCGTTAAAGATTGAGCCGGTGCGGTATACAATGTAGGCGGCAATAATGCCAATGATGGTCTGTGCCGCAAACCTTTGAAAATCAAAATGAAACAGGCCAAATAAAAGGCCGCTTAAGAATATCGACCATCCGGCTCCCATCCTCTCAAGACCCCTTTGTATAAGGCCCCTGAAAAGCACTTCCTCGCAGACCGCCGGAATAACGGCTATGAGAAACAAAGACCATAAAACGCCCCCGCTCATCACAGATGTAACTCCCGTGTTCAATTGAACCGCCCCAAAGGTATTCTTTATGAAGATCAAGACAATGAATCCTGCACAGGCTCCCGCAATGATCATAACAGGGCTGATCATTAAGGTCAGAAGCACCTCGATAGCTCTGGGCTTTTTAAAACGAAAGGTCGAGGCTATATTCAGATTTTTCTTCCTTGCAAACAGTATGGGAGGAAGTGCGATCAGCAGAACCTCGGACAGGATAATATACAGGTCATATGGGAGACCCAGCCCGCCAAGACGGCTGCCGACAAAAACAAACAGGACGGCAGCTATAGAGTACATGAGCCCGGAATCCCTGGTATCGGGCAGTTTTTGTGTAATGCCTTCCAATTCCATTTTATTACCTCACCTGTTTCCTATTGGGGTTTTCCTATCCGGGACAGCGGCCAGATAATCATAACGGCCTTTCCTTCCACTGAGCGTGCATCTATGCAGCCAAAGTTGCGGCTGTCTTTGCTGATCTCCCTGTTGTCGCCCATGACAAATAGCTTTCCAGGAGGAACTGTAAGGGGGTATTCTCCGGAAAAAGCCGGCGTTGTTCCAAGCACATAATCCCCCGATTCCTTCACACCATTGACATAGACCTGACCATCATGAATATCGATGACATCCCCCGGTACACCTATTACACGCTTAACAAAGCGTTTATTGGTACGCTGGGATTCCTGCCTGAAATTGTCCATGAAATCCTGAACCTTGATCGCCAGTTCACTAAAAAAACCATCCTTAATCTTGCCATCGGCAAGAAAAAGAATGATGTCTCCCCGCTCAATGGTATTGATATTATAGTTAATGCGGTTGTAGTAAACCAGTTCCCCTTTAAAAAGCGTGTTGTTCATGGAATACTGATCCACTACCGATATGGCAAAAACCTTCATATTGAGAAAGAATACCAGAACCAGCGGTATCAGAATGACCAGCAGCCAACTGAATATCTCATGGATTATCCTTCTTTTCTTTGTCAAAGCTATATGCTCCCTTTTCTGCCGGAAAGATTCCTGCAGCAGTTCAATAGTATAAATTTTTCACAGGTTACCAATCATTATAGCACTTATTCTTCCTGATGGGAAAGTCTGATATCCCATTATTACTGCTTGCAACATAGGTTGAAGTTTGGTAGCATACTATTTAGGGTAGGACAAGTCAGAATTTCATATGATGGCTTGCTGCCGATTCTTATGATTCAAGGAGATGGAAAAGATGCCCGACCCATTGCCTGAGAGGCCGGACTTAGATGATTATTTAAAACACGACGACATTATTGACCATGATGACCCGCTCATTGAAGAGGCAGCGGAGCAAATCACAGAAGGCCTCAGGGACAATATTTCCAAGGCACAGGCAATTTACGAATTTGTAAGAGACCATATTTTTCACTCATTCCACATTAATGCAACCAGTATCACCATCAAGGCATCCGAAGTACTGGAAAAGGGACATGGCATATGCTACGCACAGTCGCATCTGCTGGCTGCTCTCATGAGGGCGGCGGGGATTCCCTGTGGCATGTGCTATCAGATCATAAAGGATAAAGATGACCCGGACAGCCAGCGCCTGGTGGTTCATGGCTATAATGCCGTTTACATCGATGA